>JANNWZ010000206.1:0-19703 GCA_031409295.1 Mariniblastus sp. | reverse complement strand
TGCCTATGGTCTAATCGGTGGCGAAAACAACGCTGTCGCCGCTGGCAAACGTCCTTTATCAAGTATGAGTCCGACGATCGTATTAAAAGATGGCGTTCCGGTCCTTACGGTCGGCGCTGCCGGCGGACCGCAAATCATTTCTCAGGTGTTGGGAACGATTGTTCAACACCTTGATGCCGGTTTACCAATCGAAAAAGCCGTCGCTGCACCAAGGCTCCACCATCAATGGTCCCCGGACCGATTGCTGGTGGAGTCGACTACCGAAGGCGCGATTTGCAAAAAATTGACATCGTTGGGGCACATGGTTGAAAGATCTCCGGTTGTCGGAATTACTCAAGCGATCGCCTGGGATCCCGCGACAGGGCTGTTTACCGGCGTCGCCGATCCTCGCACGACAGGTCGAGCCGCGGGACAGGCCAAGGAGCTGAACCCTGCACGTGTGCGGTGAGATTTCATCGGCTAGGGTACCGGCACAATGTCATCGACAACGACTTTTTTTGGCCAGAGAGATCGTTTACAATATCCGTCGCTGGGGACGAGAAGAAACGCCAAGAATTGCCGCCTCTCAACGAATACGATTTGAATCTGCCTCCAATTCTAACCCACCATTCAACCAAACTTTTGGATAGGAAATAAATGAACAAGCCACTTGCGCCGACGCCAATCCTGCTCTACGACCATTTGCCGGGTATTTTGGCCATTTTCCCCGCAGTGTTGTTTGCCGTACTGGCTACGTTGTCTCTGTTTACCAAGCGGTTGATTTCCACGGAACAGGCCGAAAAACTCAAAACCCAAATGGCGGATGTTCCTTTGGAAATCGCCAACAAGACCCTAGATGCCACTGTGCCGTTTTTTAACGCGCATATGTTGTTCTGGGTCGGTTTGTCGATCATGCTGGTTTGGTACGTGGCGTTCCGATTTAACCTGCCTAAGAGCAAGTTCCTGTTGATGTTTGGCTTGATGGGGACGTTTGTCGGAATTCCCGTTGTTCTCGAACTGACCGGTTTGATCCATCCCTTCAGCTGGACGAGTTCGCTGCTCGGTGGTTTGGAGCCGACCGTCAACACCGGCGCTTGGGTGGTGATGTCGCTGGTTTTCTGGGGCGGTTTTTTTGGGAATTTGATTTACAGTCGCACTCACATGTGCGTGCGCATCGACGAGTCCGGCTTGACCCTCAATCAGATGGGTGGCAAGGGAGAACGATTTGAATTGATCGGCCTGAAAACCGAAAATGAACCCTTGGATTATTTGGAGTTATTTTTGGCGGGCGTTGGATCATTGTCCTTGAAAACCAGAATGAACAAACCGATCTTCACTATGAAGCGCGTGATCGGACTTTATCGCATTCCCTGGTTTCCGTTTTACCGAGGCAAGCTGGCTCGCATCGAGGAAATGTTGAGTTTCCAAAGCAAGGTGGTATCGGTCGAACGACAAGATGAAGTCGATTCGGCTGGACAGATGGACGACGAGGGTTCTCACGATGACGACGGAGAGGCACACGTCGGCGGGGAATTCGACAACCGGGATCTACCTGAAAAACCGGGTACGGGCGAAGTGCGTTAGGACCCAATTTCCGGCGAGCTCCCCTATCGCTGGCGTCGCCCGAATTCTGCCCTCGTTGAATTAGCAATGGCTGGTTGGAAATCGCAATTCAGCGACGCCGGAAGTTCATTGCGACTTGGTCTGAGCATTTTTTTTGCGTTCAAAACAAATATTTTCGCTGGTTAGTGCTGTCGTCCGCGAGAGAGTAGTTCTGGAATTGAATCCCGACCAGCCCGGTTTGATATTCTCGGATTACTCTTCATAACCTGAATGGCGGGAAATAACGGTGCAATAGCGCGGCGAAGCGTCTCTTCCAATCTGGTAGTTTGAAAAACGAATTGCTGGATATTCGGATTGGATTTCCATCCTTGCAGCATGAGCTGATACCCTCGATCGACTTTAATTCGGTATTGAGATACGAACGATGAACCAAGTTTTCAATATGGCGATCAAGGACCTAAAAATACTTTTTCGTGACAAAATGGGAACCTTCTTCATTGTCGGTTTTCCAATTTTGATGGGCGTCTTTTTCGGACTGATCATGGGCGGCAGTTCGAATGTCGATCGGGGTGCGATGAAGGTGGCGATTGTCGATCAAGACAATTCGACAATCTCGAAAGCGTTCGTGATGGCATTGCAAAAGAACAAAAGTGTGGAGTTGGAAACGGCGGAACTAGAGGGTGCCAAAGAAAGCGTCCGCAAGGGGCAACGCGTCGGATTGATTGTCTTGTCCCCAGGGTTTGGAAAGACGGCCGGCATTTTTTGGCAACCCGCGCCCGAAATTCAATTGGGGGTCGACCCGTCTCGATCAGCAGAATCCGGAATGTTGCAAGGCTTCATAATGGAAGCAATTGGATCGCTGACGGGAGAGCGATTCAACAAGCCCAGCGAGTTGCGTCCGTTTGTGTCCGATGCATTGACGGAACTCAAAACCTCGCCAGACGTTGATCCCGTGAGTCGTCAATTGCTGACTACGATGTTTGGTTCGTTGGACCAAATGTTCGAATCGATGGAGCAGCTACAAAACGAAGATGGAGTGGAAGTCGCCGGAGGAACGGCCAGCGGAGCCAAGTCCGGACCAAGTTTCGAATTTGCAAAAATTACCGCGATCGATATCTCGCGACAGGTCGATCCCAATAGCCCGGATGGGCAATTAAAGAAAATTCGTTCACCGTGGGATATCAGTTTTCCCCAAGCGATGATGTGGGGAGTGCTGGGATGTGTTGCCGGTTTTTCCATTTCAATCGCCCACGAAAATACACTGGGAACCATGTTGCGATTGCAAGTTGCGCCGGTATCGAGATTCCAAATTCTGGCTGGCAAAGCGCTGGCGTGTTTTATGACGGTGGTCGGAGTGATCACAATGTTGACAGTTTTGGGCGTGGTATTGGGAATGAAACCAACCAATTATCTCTTTCTGTTTGTAGCTGCGGCTTGTGTCGCGTTTTGTTTTGTCGGCATCATGATGACGATGTCGGTATTGGGAAAAACGGAGAGATCCGTCAGCGGCAGTGGTTGGGCGATCAATATGGTGATGGCCATGCTGGGCGGATGCATGATCCCAGTCATGTTCATGCCGAAATTCATGCAGACCTTTAGCATTATCAGTCCGATCAAGTGGGGAATTCTGGCCCTGGAGGGTGCCATTTGGCGAGATTTCAGTTGGTCCGAGTTGGGCGGGCCCTGCGGCGTGCTAATTGCTTTCGGAACCGTCGGGTTGACTGTCGGTACGTTGATTTTGAGTCGTCGCGACTGATTGAGGACGACGAACTTTCAACGTCCATTCAAAAGAACTCGAATTACGTCCGCTCGAGCAACATCAAAACTGAAACACGACATCGACGGACGCGGTAAATTGTCTATCGCTCGATTGGTCGTCAAACGGCACTACTTGATTCGCTTGATCCCAGCGAATCTCTGGACGGATGAGCCCGTTTGCCTGCGGCGTGTAGTTCATGCCAAAGGTCAATCCAAACAAGTCACCGCGTCCAAGTAACAAATCCGTGATCGGATTGGAAATCAACACGCTGTCGTCGTCATAAAACCACTCGAGGCGCGTACCGGCCGAACCCGAGTTGCCAAAGCAGGTGCGGAATTGGAGAAGTCACTCTCGGCAAACGATGAGGGTGGGGCGTTGTTTTGGCTTCCGGTCCTCAGCGAGTCGGTGCAATTGTTAAGTCACGAGCTGCAGGCGCTGTCGAACTTGTCCAATATCGGAGTTTGTCCGAACAACAATTTGACCTGATCCAGGATCAAACCGCATCCTTGAGTTTCATCGCGGCAGGCTGAAAATCAGCCATCGCGCGAACCAATTGCCGCCAGTTGGCTGGCCGGCCGGGAGTTAATCGACCGAGAATTCGTTGGCTCGCGGCACCGGTCAACCACGGCACGTTGGCCGGCATTTGATCAATGTGCAACAATCCTAACAAGGCGGCCACGACGGCAGGAATTGCTGTTGAACTGAATCCCAAAGTCGAAATTCCAGCTACCGACAGCCGGGGGAGGGATTGACTGAACCGTTGGATCAGTGCCATTTCAATTTCGCTTGGTGCAGCAATCAATAACTCGTGGGGTTGTTCCGATTGGTTCACTCGCAATAACGCCTCCAGTTCATGGACGTCAGCTAACACATGCCGTTCAATCGCCGGCAAGTCGGCGTCCAGACCGTCCGACGCAGGCAAATGATACAGAACAACTGAATTGCCAACCAAGATCACGGACCGTCTACAGTTGGATACGCGCTCACTGCGGTCAGCCGCCAGCAACCACAACGGAATTGCTTCCAGGTTCTGGCCGCGACCTCCCACCGTTAAGTCCCGAGCCGGGAAATCGTCGATTACGTTCACCCCGGATTGTTCGGCTAATCGGGCCGCGTCGCAAAAACTGGAATATGAAATTCGTTGATCAAAGTCCGCGGTCCAGCAGCCGGGATCGACCACCGCGACCGCCATTACTCGATCGACATACTTGCCCGCGTGGCATTTTATTTTCTCGACGACGATCGCTTGCAACTCGGCCAGGTCGGACAACAGCGGTGCGAATTGACTCAAGTCGGGACTCTGACATTGATGTAGGGCACGACAGGCTACTTGGATGGTTGTTGGAATCGGTGCCGAGACCTCTATGCAATGCTTCAATCGAATAAATTTTCCGTGTCCGACGGCAACAACAAGAACGCCCTGAACCGATGCGAAACGGTCATCGATCGACAACCCAGCAATCAAACGATGAGTCCGATTGTAAAGGACTTGATCGATCCGATCGGTGGAGGGTGCCATCCGCTGCCGACCCCAAAGTGCGGGTACTGGAATAATCATGGGCGACAATAGGTTGGGAAAGCAAAAAAAGTGGCTGTTACCTTTATCGGCAACAACCACTTGTTAATTTGTTCCGGTTTGGCAATCGCTAGCGTCACAGTAGCAATTCGGAAATCGCAAGCACAATTGACTAGGCGACGACGCGTAGTGCTGGAGCCGCTGGTTCGCGGATCAAGTCCAGAAATTCTTCAAAGACTCGCACATCCAACGCGGAAGCCGCTTCATTTTCAGGATGAAACTGGGTGCCGATCGCGATCCAGTCGGGCATCTCGCTTTCGATTGCTTCAACGACGCCGTCCGGGCAGCGCGCTGTAACGACGAAGCCTTGGGCAACTTCGTCGATTGCCATGTGATGCCGGCTGCTGACGCGAATTTCGCCGTCACCATAAACGCGTTCCATCAGGCTGTTGGGTACCAATTCCAAACTGTGCCGATGTCCGGGGTCTTGGGCATCGCGGTGGGGAATCGCCGTCGGGATATCTTCGGGAATATGCAAAAACAAATTGCCACCCATCGTGACGTTGAGCAACTGCAAGCCGACGCCGATACCAAACACAGGCATGCGACGATCAGCAATCGCCTGCATTAATTTACGATCAAATGATTCGCGGCGAGGGTCCATCGGGCGGACACTCGGGTGCAACATAAAACCATCGCGTCGCGGATCCAAATCGGCCCCACCCACCAACACGAAGCCGTCCAGTTTTTCTAAAAGGTTGTTGATATCGTCTTCGTCCACCATTGGCGGGACGATGATCGGTATTCCGCCAGCTCTTAAGATACTGTCGTAATACCCAGCCGTAACGACTGAAAAAGCGGGTTGATTTCCTTGGGCACTGCGGAAATCCGCATTGATTCCGATGATTGGCTTTACTTGCATTCCGGTTCTCCTAATGGGTAAATTGACTCGTCGTGAGTCCAATTGGCAGCAACCCAACACATTAATATCCAAAACTATCGATATTCGTGGTATTGAATCAACCGCCTGAAACAGTCCAAAAATATCCAGAATTCATGGTTCATCCGAGCACTTTGTGGGTCATCAATCCAACAACAAAAAAATGAAGTGATCGCCCAACATCAATGGTTCCGAAGATGTCGGTTCCTGATGGAAGAGGAAGTGAAAGGTGGTGTGGCGGGGATTGTATTAGTTGCATTGCAATGCGTGACAATCCATTGACAAATTTCCCTGACGTCCTTGCTCGTCCTAAGCGCTTGTAGAATCACCTCCTACTGGATGGAAAATTGTCGAGTTGCAGATCGTCTGAAACTCGTGAAGGCAATGTAAAACACGAGTTTCAGAGGTTCAAGCAAAAAAAATATTTTGAGAGAAAATCACATCTGGACACCACATCCTGTGCAAGCATCGCTAGCATGCTAGCGAGAATTCGTCTTGGTAGGTTCTTTACTAATCAGCCCAAGCACGGGTCTAATGCGATGGTGTAACGCGTATTAACCTTAAAAAACCGTAATAAACGATAAGATTCCAACCATTATGCAGTTCACCGACGTTTGTCTTGAGTCATTTGGCTATACAATTCCCGAGGAAATTTGGTCTTCGGATGCAATCGAGGCGAAATTAAGTCCGCTTTACGAACGGCTGAAATTACCCGTGGGTCGATTGGAATTGATGACTGGCATCACGGAACGTCGGTTTTGGCCGGCGCAAACTCGGCCGAGCGAGTTGAGTGTCAACAGTTGTCGCCATGCGCTGATGGCCGCGAACTTTGATCCGTCAAAAATCGGTTGCCTGATTCATGGTTCGGTCTGTCGTGATTTTCTCGAGCCGGCCACGGCGTGCACCGTCCATTGGCAACTCGGATTACCTCGAAATTGCTTTGTCTACGATGTTTCCAATGCTTGTCTGGGAATTCTCAGTGGCATGCTCCAAGCTGCCAATATGATCCAGTTGGGTCAAATCGAAGCGGCGCTCGTCGTGGGTTCCGAAGGAGGACGACAGTTGGTCGAGCACACGATTGACACGCTCAATCGTGATACAGGCTTGACTCGCAAATCCATCAAAGACGCCGTGGCCAGTCTGACCATCGGCTCGGCCAGTTGTGCGGTTTTGTTGACACATCGTTCGATCAGCACAGCCCAGAATCAACTTCGGTCAGCTGCAGTCAACGCCAACACCAGATACCATGACCTGTGTCAAAGCCACGACGACCAAGCGGGGGCAAACATGCTGCCACTGATGAAAACCGATTCCGAACTCTTGATGCAACAAGGAGTCCAAACGGGTACCGATACCATGGCTCAATTCCTGAAATTGAGCAAATTGCAGCGCACCGATTTCGATCGAACGGTGTGTCACCAAGTTGGTGCTGCACATCGAAAATTAATGCTGGAGTCGTTGGACCTCGACCCCGAGATTGACTTTCCGACTTTTTCCTGGCTGGGCAACACGGGCGCTGCAGCGCTGCCGATTTCGTTGGCGATTGGCTGTGAACAGGGCTTTATTCAACCCAACCAGCGAGTCGCGTTGCTGGGAATCGGGTCGGGGATCAATTGCTTGATGTTGGAATTGATGTGGCACAAGACACAAGTTCTCGGCAGTACTTGGACGGGTTCGCCGGCAAAAAGTACATAAAAAAAGCCGGGCGTGAGCCCGGCTTGGATTTCAGTCGCGACGAACCTAATTCGAACTGGCGTTCCACCACCAACGATCGCCCGACTTGGACGTTGCTTTAGCAGCCACCGTTTCCAATTGAGCAACTGTTTCGGTTTTTTCGACCACACCCCAAGAATCCAATTGAATTCCGCCGGATGCCGACACCAACCAGGAATCCGAGACCTTCACGAAACTGCATTCCGCAGGAACTGACTTCGGTACAGCCCAAGTCGGAGTTGCAATAACGTCCGTCACACCTAGAATTGCCGGCGTTTCCAAACCGACTCGCGCGGCCAAATTTTCTTTGCGAATGATCGCAGCGACAACTGACAAATCCATTACATTGCGCAGTTCGCGGAACGCTGGCTCCGCCGCTGCAAGTGCTTCGAATTTTTCGGTCATCAATTCAGCCCACTGAACCGCAAACCGGTTCTGCTTACCCGCCGTCGTACGCTTGCCACTTCCATCGAAATGACTCTCTTCGGTCAATGTACGCACCCCAGAACCGCGAATTTGCCAAACGGAACCGTCTTCTGTCTTGGCGATTGGTTGATAACTGCATTCCATCCAAAAACGGGGAGAGGAGTGGAGTTTCGCGTTCTTGGCAGCGGCAATTTCCATGAAACTTGGCAAACCCTCGATTGGAGCTGGCTCGAGACCCATCGACAGACGTTTCATTTTGTAATCGGCGGCCACCAATACTTGCGAAAAACGACTATCAGCCGGCACGCCCGTCAAAGTAATGGTATTGGGACCCATGGCCTTTTCGACTTCCGGTTGCATCCCGGGATTGAAAGAAACATTATTGGCCGACATGTTTTTGTAAAACTGTCGCAGTTGTTGGACACCTTTTTCCGTTGGATCGATCGAAACAGAAACACCTTGCCCAGTTCGAGCCGCATCGACGGCACGCATGGCCACTAAAAAATCCTCTAGCCGAATGACTGGAGTTCCTGATTTCGATCCGACGACGTTACCCCGCGAGTCCAATTTGAATCCTTCACCAGGGCCAGCAATGATAATATCGTTGTTTTCCGGCGAAAGAATCACGTATTCAATGCGCTGTAATCCCGCCATCAATTGAACTTCTTCGGGAAGTGGTTGACCGGAATCACGCGATTGGTTGATTGCCGCTTCGAGTCCTTTAAGAGAAATCATGCGGAGATCACTTGCCGTGGCGAGATCGCCACTCCCCTGCTGCAAAGATTTTTCCAGCATTTTGCGCAGATCGGCATCGATTGCTTGGTTGCCCGCGGAGATTACTCCGCTAGCGTCGATTCGCACGCCGCCGACAACACTTCCAAAGCTATTTCCATTCCCAAATCCTCCGCCACCATTATTTCCTCCTCCTCCTCCACCTCCTCCTGGCGGTAATTGAGCCAAGACTGAATTGGAAGACGTAACGACGAACGCACAACAAGCGATCGCGAAAATGAACTTGGCAAAACGTGCCGACATGGTCGAACTCCTTAGTGAACAGGACTAGCCCCAAACGTCCCGAATGAATAATTATCACCAAATTTTTCTGACTTGGGCAATAATCCCAAGCCAGGCTAGTGAACTGTAGCGATTTCCCAGTAAAATGAAATGGAGAATTGTCGCGTTCTAAAAATCACCTACCCGGAACAACAAAAGCCTCGATTTCAGCTTAATCCGCAACAACATAAAAAGCAAGGAATTCCGACCAAAGAGGAACAAATAAGATTTTGAACCCTGCAGCTGAAATTCTCAATTACCGGTCAATTTTTCACACCGAAAGCATATGGTTACCGGAAGTAACTCCAAAACAGCACCCGCAATTGCCTATCTTGTGATTCGAGACGGGAAAAAGTGGTCCGATGTTTTCCGGTTGATACCCGGCCGAACCGTTACAATCGGACGCTCGCCAAACGCTCAAATCGTCATCAAAGACGACCAAGCCAGCCGTCAACATGCTGAGATCTTTTTTACCGATGGTCGGTGGATTTTGCGAGATCTTACCAGTCGCAACGGTACTGCTATCGGCCGGGACCGGGTAACCGGTGATCATAAACTCAAACCGGGTGATATTATCTGGATTGCCAGTACGCAGATGGCGTTCGTGACGGATTTGTCGACGGCTTACAATCGAAAGTTTTTTTCCAAAGTCGAAATTGGTGGTGAAACAGTCACCGGCTTGGAAATCGCCGACCAATCGACGATCACAGGCGACACGTTGCCGTTGCCACCGATTTCGGAACCTACCAACATTGTTCACCGGCGGCAGCGGACCAAGTTCTTGCAAGGCGACGAGGACGACGAACCGCTGGCGACCGACTCCAAGGTCAGTATCGACGCGACCCGTTTGTGTCGACTGGCTTTTGAACTGGCCAATGAAACAACCCCGCGAGCCATCGCCCGCATGGCGATCGATTGCCTCATCGAAGGAACCAAAATCGACGCGGGTGCGGTACTGATGGTTCCGGCCAATCGACGAACGACGGTCGATCCCGACAAACTCGAAATCTTGGCGTGGCGCAGTGAAAATCGCCCGGAGTACCAACGGGTCTCGAAATTTCTTGCCGAGACGGTCCTCAACAGCGGTGAAGCAGTACTGGCCCGGAACATTCAGGACGACAGCGCACTTGGCTTACGAGACGAGGCAGGTTTGATTCATGCGACCAGCGTCATTGCGGCTCCGATACGGATGAATCAACGCACCATTGGTTTGGTTCATCTCTACTCGACGCGCACCAAAGATTTGCTGGAATCCGACGATTTGGAATTCACATTGGCTGTCGCCGAAACAGTAGCGTTGGCTTTGCGAACGCGGTATCGCGAACAAAAACTGGTGGAGGATCTTTCAAAAACTCGTTCCGAAATCGATCAGTTACGCAGTCAATTGGGCGTGGAAAGCGAAATCGTCGGTTCCAGCCCGGCCATGTATAAGGTTCACGAACAGGTTTCCAAGGCCGCTCCCAGTAATGCGACGGTATTAATCCGCGGCGAAAGCGGCGTGGGCAAGGAACTAGTCGCCCGGTCGTTGCATTTTTCCAGCCCCCGTCGTGGCGGCCCCTTCGTTTGTTTGAACTGTGCTGCGCTCAACGAGTCGCTGCTGGAAAGTGAGTTGTTTGGTCACGAAAAAGGGGCCTTTACAGGTGCCACGGATCGCAAAGCCGGGAAATTCGAGGCTGCCGACAAGGGGACTTTGATGTTGGACGAAATCGGCGAAATGAGCCCCGCGATCCAAGCCAAATTTCTCCGGGTCCTCGAAGGGCATCCCTTTGAACGCGTCGGGGGATCCAAAGCCATCAAAACCGACGTCCGTGTGATCGCCGCGACCAACCGCGACCTCGAAGATGATGTGCGTAAAGGTACGTTCCGCAAAGACCTGTTTTTTCGGTTGCATGTGATTCAGATCGAAGTCCCCGCGCTGCGCCATCGACCGGAAGACGTCGCCGTGCTCGCCGATTTTTTCCTACAAAAATTTAATGCCGAAACTGGTCGTCGCATTACCGGATTTTCTCCGCAGGCTCGATCCCAGCTTCAACGCTATCGTTGGCCGGGTAACGTTCGAGAACTTAAGAATGTCATTGAACGCGCGGTTGTATTGGCGCGCGAAAATGAGATTCAACTGGATGAATTACTACTGACCAATTTGACCACGGCCAGCGAATCCCGATTCGATTTTGGAAACTTCATTCAACAGTACGTGCCAGAATCCCTGGAAGTCATGGAACGAAAACACATCGAAGCAACTTTGCAATCGACAGAATGGAACAAAAGTAAGACGGCCCAGATTCTTGGAATCGAACGTTCAACACTGGATCGCAAAATCAAAAAATACAATATCGATCAGGAATAGCCCCATCGTCGCGACGGAAATCAAGACTTCACGTTTACAGTCCATCTGTCAATGATCTCAAATGGGAAATTACAAGTTCCTCCCAATTTGGTAACCACGATTCAACCTGGGACGAAAGCGGCACCGAAGTTCCTTGCGCGCGGTACTGTTGCAACGCTCGGCAGACCATGCCGTTAGTTTGGGCGTCGGTCTTTAGCAAGAAGTGGATCCACAGCCAGGACTCAGCGTAGTCCAACTGCGTCAATTCAACGGTTGAGTCCATCTGTTCCAAGCGCTTTAGGTTCGGTCGCCAATCCGCCGCTCGATAAGCGTCGGCCAACAGTTTGATGTGCGGTTGATTGACTCCGTCCAGTCCGCGTTGGACTTCAAAGTACTCGGCGATTCCCTCGTCCATCCACAACGGAATATCCGGAACCACGGCATGCAAATAGCCGTGCGTGACTTCATGTCGTAAATCCTCCGCGACACGTTCCCCCCAAAACGCGTACACCGTCAACTTCGTATCACTCTTGACAAAAAATGCGCGTCGCTGCGGAAACGCGGGCTGGTTGCGGGACATGAAATCGCGAAATTTGGATTCGTCTTGAAAAAGATAGATGTGAATCGGTTCGTCGGATAACGGAATTTCCAGTTCCGAGGCGATCTCCTGCCGTCGCGCACTTAAATCGTTCAGAATTCGATGTTGCCGGGGCAAATGAAAATCGGAGTGGACCACCAGTTGCTCGCGCACAATTTCTTTTTGATCCGGCAACGCTGATCCGCGCGATACCATCGCGCATCCCGCACCCAACAGCGTTGAACCAATCAGCAAATAGGGGCACCACATTTTCAAGGCTTGTTCCCACACTAGTACCCCGCCAATTTTGTCGGAGTTGGGTGGTACCATAGCAAAATCAAACCACCCATCAAACGCCAAGATTCCCGCAAATTCGTCTTGACTTCGTTTTGAAAAAAGGGCACACTCCCCCTCAAGTTTCGCTGGCGACCTACCGCAGAGCCGGCGACCTCCATCAATCCACGGAAGGATTTTTTCACGATGACCGGGAACTTCAAGACTTGTTTTAAACTGATGTGCCCTTTCACCGCAGTAACCGCAACGGTTTTTGTGTTTTTGTCCGGTTGCACCTCCGAGAAACGGGAATCGGTTGAGCTTAATACCAGTGTTGCCGAGTCTGCGATGACGCCGGCGGTCAAAAAAACCACCACGTCCACGGTGACACCATCCAAAGTTGATGTCGCTACCTCGCCAGCGGCTGCGGACGAACTCCCTGGCGTGGATGCCGAACCAGCCGACGTTTGCAAAAGGTTTTTGGAATTGCTGCAATCCGGCAACCGGCTCGCAGCCGAAAATCTGTTGACTCGCACAGCTTTAACAGCGACTTCCAAAGCCGGATTAAAACTTGAACCGATGGGTAGCGCAAACAGCCGTTACCAAATGGGCGATACACGCTACGCGACCATCAAGCAGGAGCTGGCCCAGGTCGACTGTGAAATCGTGGATCAAATTGAAGGGGTCGATGTTCGTTCTCCGGTAACTTGGCTGGTCCGGAAACAAAACCTCGGTTGGCGGATCACCGGACTATTGGTTCAACTCGAGCCCAATCAACCCCTCAACCTGCTCAGTTTTGAGAATGTACAAGATATTGCCGAAATCAAACGGCGCGCAACCGGCGCCATGTTTTCTGAATTGGAAAACACAACACCAGAAGATCGCCAGGCAAAAGCAGGACTCGTTGAGACCCCGGACACCAAATCGTTAAAGTAGTTCTTGCCCGATCGGATCTAATACCGAATTTGCGGTTGGAAAAACACCGATAGAAACTGGGTGTAGTTCACTGAGTGGATGTCGCCTAAAAAATGCGTTGATCAACTTCTTTTGAATCGGCTTAAATTCAACGTTCTCAAAAATCGTCGCGTCGATGGTTGTTGCTGCACTTGTTACTTCCGGCCTAACTTGACCGAGGTAGATTCTTCTGTTTGCAAAAACTTTCGCGTCGTCGACATCAACGAATAACACAGTTTTGAACGACAAGAGCCGCTATGCACAAGTTTGCACGAGGGTGCCTGCGTTCGAGTCGAATTTCCAGTCTTGAGCTGAAATATGACAGCCGCTGAATCGGTCCAGCAGATTGAAGTAAAGGTGCAGACATTGCATCAGCTTTTCAATTCGATGGATCCCTCCCCTTTTCACGAGCGCGATCTCGACCACGAAGCGGAGCAATTTATTCTCAGTTGGGCCCAAGAATATTCTGTTCATAGGCCGTTAAAGCTAGTGGTCCACCTTGGGCAAAAGCCTGAAACACCCGACTCCATCCAACTGCTCACCACCTCAATCCACAACTTTTTCGCCTATCGAGAATCGCTAAATGAGCGGGAGTTTCGCTTGCTGATGCGCGAGGGTTGGACCAGCTTGCTAATCGGATTGGCATTTTTGGCCGTTTGCGTGACCGTCTCCCAGACCTTGGCGGTCCACCTCGAAAGGTGGCAACCCGTTATTCAGGAAGGCCTCACGATTATCGGCTGGGTTGCCATGTGGGGGCCGCTGGATATCTACCTGTATCGCTGGTGGCCCATTCGACATCTCGGCAAGGTCTATTACAAGCTCAGCGAAATGCCCGTCGAGATCCGTGTACCAATCGCGTGATCGGGCCCCGTTTGAAATTTCAGCAGATCCCCACCCAGGGACACCGGCGGTTTCTCTGGTCACCTAACATGGCAAGCTTGGTCTCAAACCAGGTAATTTTTCCCCGATGTACGAAAATCTTCGTTGACATTCTACGAAACCGTTCGTAGAATCGGGTTTCCTGACGTCGAGCCCGGTTTTTTCGAGAGTTGATATGAAGAATCGCGATCTACCCAAGCCAACCGAAGCGGAGTTGGCGATTCTTCAGGTTTTATGGGAACGAGGCCCGTCGACCGTCCGTCTGGTACAGGATCAGTTGGCTTCATCCCGCGGGACCGGATATACGACCTCACTCAAACTAATGCAGATCATGTTTGAGAAAGGGCTTCTTCTGCGGGACGATTCCAACCGCTCCCATATTTATTCCGCTGCGACCAGTCGCCAAACGACCCAGCGACAGATTATCGGTCAGTTGCTCGATCAGGTCTTTGAAGGATCGGCGCAGCAATTAATCCTGCAGGCGCTTTCAGCCAAAAAATCTTCGCGAGCGGAACGGGACGAGATTCGAAAACTAATTGACAAATTGGACGGAGGTGCTCAATGAATACGCCACTGTTTCGATCGTTATTGCAACACCCGCTAGTCGAAGTCACGGGATGGACACTGTTGCATTTTGTTTGGCAAGGAATCCTGATAGCACTGGCCGCGAATTTCGCATTATCTATTTTGCGTCGCGCGACGCCCCAGTCTCGATACTTGCTGGCCTGCTCAACATTGACGGCGTTGATTTTGGCTCCCGTGGTAACTGCAGGTTGGTTATTCACACAGAGTAATTTGTCACCAACGTGTAGCAGCGCCACCGTCGAAGACTGGCGACTGCAGGCCAGTCCACTTCCTTGGTCGTCCAACGAGCCGCGAACGAAAGCGGACTCGGTGTGGTTCGCCAATGAAAATCGGTCGGCCATCCGCGACGCGGCCGAACCCACGACGACAATCAACGAGTTAGTAGCTGGTTCGGTATCTTCGATGCCAACGCGGTGGCTGCACGCGTTCCTTCCTGGGATCGTTGGTACTTGGTGTTGTGGCGTTGCGCTGTTATCAATCCGTTTGCTCGCCGGCTTGTGTCGCGTCTGGCAATGGAAACGGCATGGGACAAAACTTACCGATGTAGATTTGGTTCGCCGCACAGCCGAGCTTGCTACCAGAATGGGAATTCGCGATCGGTTTCAGCTGCTGCAATCTACTCAAGCCGCCGTTCCGGCTGTCATCGGTTGGTTACGGCCGGCCGTGATTGTTCCGACCAGTTTGATCACTGGAATGTCGCCGCAGGAATTAGAGTCGTTGTTGGCACATGAGCTGGCGCACATTCGGCGCCACGACTATTTGGTTAATCTTTTGCAAACGGTGGTAGAAACATTACTGTTTTACCATCCCGCTGTATGGTGGATTTCCGGTGTGATGCGGGCCGAGCGCGAAAATTGTTGCGATGACGTCGCCGCCGTAATGTGTGGTGACCGGATTGTCTTGGCCAAAGCCTTGGCGCGAATGGAAGAACTTCGCTGCCACGCGCCTGGACTGGCGATGTCGGCTCGCAACGGGTCTTTGTTGCACCGGATTCGCCGAATTTTATTGGTCCCGGAGAGCCACTCATTTGGTTGGTGGCCGGCCGGACTGATTTCGATGACGGGTCTAATTCTTGGAGTGGGCAGTCTGTGGCTGATGGTGGTCACCGCTAATGAAAATTTGACCTTGGCGGACTCAGAACAACGTGCTTCGGCGATGGCGGGAAGCGAAGTGACCGACGATCTATCCACCGAGTCGACAGATTCCATTCCGCAAACTGTTTCGGAGTCCAAAGAAGAAAAGATTTTGGCGACGCATACGTACGATCTCACTCGACGTGAATCAACCGGCTGGATCGAAGTCGAGGGAGTGGGTATGCCCATCGATGCGGGCGCCGAGGCGTTGGGGATTCGCGTGCACGTCACCTTGATGCAGACATTGGTGGCAATCGATATCAGTACGGGAAAAGTGCTTTGGCATCTCGATGAAGGAAAACAAAGTCCGACGTGGCGCAAAATCTCTATTTTGGAACTGCCGGAACCGGCTGACGAGGGAAAACTTGTCGTGGTGGAACTGGAGGCTGCCGACGGCAAACTTCGTCGCAGATTCCACCTTCGTACCGGCGAGGAAATTGTTTCTCCGTTTCAAGTTACAGCAGGAGAAGGGCCAAAAATTCAAGTTCGGAAACAGGAAGGCGACCGGATTCAACTGGCGACGATCGACAGTTCTCTCGCCGGTCGTACAAAAACTGAAACGATTCGTCGCTTTCAAGAAATTTTGATGCGATCCGGTGGTGCAGTGCAGGGTGGTTGGGTCACCGATCAGGAAACTCTAGTTTCGGCTGAACGCGCGCAGATGCTGAAGCCCGGTCCGAACGAACCGAATGCACCGTTTGACGCGCAGGAAGTTATCTTCAACCTCCCCGAAGGGTCTGGGACGCGCGCGGAATTCGCCGGCGAAAAAATCGAGATCACGACTGGCGCGAACGTGACGAAAGTCGTTGTCACCAACGGGCGGGTAAAACTGTTCGACTCCAACGGGGTGGAACGGGCAGACGCATCACCCGATGGCGGTGCGGAACAACTGGTTGTAGACGTCCGCAAGTTCAACGGTGAAGGGCAGCTCAAATTGCGAACACGCCGAATCGAGCCCGACGCCGACTACCCTCAACCTCCAGTGCAGGTTAAATGTAATCTCGCCACCGGCGCGCTTGCCGATGAGCGACAGCCACCTCATGGAGCGGTTCGGTTTGGCTTCGAGTATTCAGAGGACAGCGAACCCATCCGCATGAAAATGCGTTGGCATTACGATCTCCAACGATTGGTCGAAGAAGCGGAACTCGAAACTGGCCGCCAGTGGCCGGACTTGTTGGTCGACACTGTGCCGTTCCAGACACTTGAACATCAACCGATTGAAATCCCGCCGCCAGTTGGCCAAACATCCAAGGAGCACACAGATGATTCTGACATTTTGGAGCGGGCTCGAGCGCTGGGCGACTGGCTGGAGTTGAACGAGGAGGTCCGTTTTGATTCGCCTGGCTTCATGCGATTGGCGGCGGAGTTGATGGCACTCGACCAGACTCAACGCGTGGAAATACTCCGAGCCATGGCCAGCGAGCGGCTGGAAGGCCAGACCATTGTGTTATGTCGCATGTTGTTCGAAGCCAGACCAGGACGAGAATTCCGTCGACCATTTCTCGGGGGGGCGGTCTTTATCCGAGCCGAATCGAAAATGGAAAATTGGCCGCTGGAACCGATCACGCTGGTCAATGGTGTTCCCCTATTGATTGTCAGCGGCTACATATTGGGTGGGGAAGCCGAAACCGCCGTACAATATCTGGATCATTGTTTGCAGTACTGCGATTGGACCAAACGATCTTTTAACGACATCGAAGGGAAGCTCGAAGAAGCCGAGCGGACAATTCGCCAACCGACGTTTTGGCACGAAGGGCTGGGCCGAGACGATGAATGGCGCGAACTTGGCGGCTTATTGAAACAACTCCGCCCCGGTTTCATGATCGGCATCAAGCAGCAACCCCATTACAACGCAGCGGTCCCCGTCTACCTCTTGGATCTGGAAACACGAGTCGAACCCAACAATGTCGTACAAGAATTGAACAACCGTGGCTGTTTCACAGACACGCCGATTACATTTGTGCTCAACGACAATGCCACGCCGGAATGGATCGAACAGATCTTGAAACCCATATTGGCCGCCGGATTTCGCAATTTCGAATTCATCCGCTGGCAACAAACAATTGAACCTGTTTCAATTCCGGAACTGGATCACATGCTTGACCCTATCGTTGGCAATCCGGTACGAAATAATCGAGATGACCCATGGGGCGCGTTGGCCGCAGGTTCCGGTTTACAAAGTCGGTTAACGTTGACTACCGAAAAACCGTCTGTTGGAATTCCGTTGTTACTGAAACTGGAATTAAAAAACTCTGGCGAGCAGCCGGCGGAAGTGAACTTGCAAGACTACGCCCCGTTTCGAGTACTGCGAGTCGAACGGAGACAAGCCGATGGTTCGAATAAATCGGCCCCTTTTATTGGCATGACACCGCAAACCGAGGGCAGTGACCAAACGCTCGCTCCCGGCCAGGTCAACACGGTCTGGGAAAACGTCGATGCCGCGACTTTGTATTTGTTGGAGGCAGGGGCTTACCAGATTTTCGCCGAGGGTGGTGCTGGGGCAACTGCAAACAACTTGAGCACGGATTCCAATCGGCTGGAGGTCAATCTTCAACCCGGTCAACCGGCACCACAACAAGCTTTTCTGAGTGAGCTGTTAAAAATACTACCTGAGGGCTGGACATTATCAACAGGATTCAACGCCGTCTTCCTCAGTCATTCGCCAACCGACTTGAAAGCCGACACCACGACAATTCAGCTATGGTTTACGGATGAAAAACTCCCGATCGATTACGAGTTGGGCAAAGGTGCCGAGCGCCAGATCGTTGGATTGGTAGGTCAAACAGACCTTGGCTATTTGAATATTGGCGCGGTCCAGCGCGCGGCCGAGCTGTGGCCCGAATACGCCCGGGATGTGAAGATCGCAGCTGCCAAAACGTTTGTGTTCAAATCGATTGCTGAAACCACTCAATCAAAAATTGATGATCAATCAAATTCTGTCGAATCGGGGGTTCGGAATCCCTGGCGTGTTTTCGGTCTCGTAACCGATGCCGAAGCCAGGCCGATTGCCGGGGCGACCGTGCGAGCCCACACGGGCATCGGTACACTCAAGCTCGCTGGGGAAGCAAAGACCGATGCGGATGGAAAGTACGACCTTCAATTCGGAAAGGGTTTCTTTTCGAAAAACAAACAGCCCGTCCAGGCGGCAACCATTTCTGTCGAACTTGCCGGTCATTTCGAAAAAAATCTGCATCGGCAGGGGGACCGAATCGCGGCGATGGAACAGCCGGCTGGTGAATTGGGCTGGGGAGCAAAAACATTGGACGATTTGTTTTTGCCCGACAAGCCCATGGAAATTAATTTCGTGATGCTGCCGGCAGCCACCGTCAGTGGGTTGGTTATCGGCGAGAATGGCGATCACTTGGATGGCGTTCGGGTCTCATTGGTCGGTGACGAGATGCCCCCGTCGTCCAGTGTTGCGGCTAACACGCGGACCGACAAAGGGGGACGTTTCGAGTTGACCGGAATTCCGACCGGTTTCCAATACCAGATTTTGGTGGAACCCTACGAAGCCAAGCCACCCTGGCTGGCATGGGCCAGCGCACCAATTGTCTTCACACAGCACGACGACGGCAACGCACACATTGAATATTCCTCGATCGATGGCAAACCAGTCGATTTTGGTTTTCAACAGCTGAACCTGATTCTCAAAGGCACTGGAATCAATTGGAAAACTGCTTTAAAAGACGCGCGCGAGAAAAAATTGGAACTCACGTGGGATGGTCTCTCCTCCAAAACCGTGGTCCGCGCGGGAATGGCGTTTCTGGAACTCGGTAACGAGCCAAAATAGTGGACAAGTCAATCCAGGAATATGTCGTTCTCTCTTGTGCCAGAAAGATGTTATCCTATATTGTTCGCTGAACGTCGTGTTATTTTGGTTCGTATTTTCTGATTCGACATATCTTTTTTGCAGCGATTTGTTTCCAATTCTGGAATTCGCCTCCCCATTCTTAAAAGCAGTTTTTTGCATGCCAACCAAAGTGGTCATCGTCGGGGGCGGTTTTGCTGGCCTGAATGCGGCGAAGAG
>JANNWZ010000205.1:0-74907 GCA_031409295.1 Mariniblastus sp. | reverse complement strand
AATTTTAATTGAAAAAAATTATACCGTAGTTTGGCAACTGCGCTGTGCCGGACACCCGGAATCAAAGGTGACTCCGTGATTGGATGTTGTCGCGGTCGCCCAAAACGACATGTCAATCTCGTCGCGATCGACGCTCTGTCGATCGTCTAGATGATATTTCCATAGCGATGCACCGTTTGGGTCATCGATTGTTCTTTCAAATAATTCAACAACTCCAGGCGGCCATTGACAAATACGGTCGGAGAGATGATTGGGATGTTGCCAATGATCGCCGGTGCAAATTGTCGGGGAGCATAAACACCGAGTATTCGCAATGTTCCTCCCTGATGTTGGCTTAATCGCTGGGTGCATTGTTCGACCGTTTCCACGCGATAATCCACTTTTGCAATTTCACAAAGTCGCGACAGCCAATCCAGTTTTTCCGGAGCACTAAGTTCAAATCTCACACCCGTGGTTTGACAGGCCAACAATGCCATCGCGATTGGCAGCCGCGATGCAACTTCGTGCGGACTCTGTACGCGCAAGGCGTGCCACGGCCGCGGTCGATACCGAAACTCATTCGACTCCCCATGCACTTGGGACGGATCGTGCGATATTGAAAACTCCTTGGCCCACCAATAGGCATAGCTCCCGGCAGCGGCGAACAATGTATCCATCGCAGTATCGCCACCCAATAGATCCCCCAACGACCTCGCGGATTGATGAACCGTTCGCGAAGGTTCGCTGCGCAGCGTCGGCAGCCGCTCTTGATTCCAATTGCAAAACGTCGCAACATAGTTGGGGCCACCGGCCTTGGGTCCGGGACCGACACACGAATTTTTCCAGCCGCCAAACGGTTGCCGACGCACAATCGCACCGGTCGTCGAACGATTAATGTAGGCATTGCCCACTTCGACTGACTCCCGCCATTGGGCGATTTCCTGAGGATCGAGCGAATACAATCCACCTGTCAAACCGAATTCACTGCTATTCTGGATCTGGAGTGCTTCAGCGAAATTCTCGACGCGCATCAGCCCGAGCACGGGACCGAAACATTCCGTTTGGTGATACCAACTGCCCGGTTTCACGCCGAGTCGAATCCCGGGTCGCCAAAGACAGGGATTATTATCGACCATGACTGGCTCGAGCAACCAACTCTCGCCTGGATCTAATTGGGTCAATCCGCGTTTCAAGTATTGATCAGGTTCGCGTTGGATCGGTGTGACCAGCGCTGACGGGTCCCAGGAATTGGCGATTTTCCACGATTGCGCGGTATCTTTGAGTTGCGGAAAAAATTTCGGATTGTCATAAACCTCTTTTTCAATCAAGGCCAAACTGGTCGCGGAACATTTTTGGCCGGCATGCCCAAACGCGCCGGCGACAATGTCCTTGATTGCCAGATCGATGTCCGCGGCCGCAGTTACGATCATGGCATTTTTACCACTGGTTTCCGCAAACAGCTTTAGGTCCGGGCGCCACGATTGAAACATTTTTGCTGTGAAAATACTGCCGGTCAAAATAACAGCTGCCACTCGCGGATCGGACACCAGTGCTTTGCCCGTCTCACCATCCACCGTCGGAGCAAACTGCAAAACCTCGCGCGGGATACCAGCCTGCCACAATTGCTCGGCGAGTCTCCAGGCAACCAACACGGTTTCCCGAGCAGGCTTTAGAATTACAGCGTTACCTGCCGCCAGCGCCGCCAATACGCCTCCCGCCGGAATCGCATAGGGGAAATTCCAGGGAGGTGTTACGACGACGACGCCCAATGCCGAAGGGCGCGTGCCATCATGAAAACCGGGTTCATTCAATCCCATGGCGTAGTAATTGGCGAAATCAATCGCTTCACTGATCTCGACATCGGCCTGGACGATATTTTTGCCGGCATCCAATAACATCGAGCCAATCGTATCGCCACGCTGTTCAGCGAAAATGACAGCCGCCCGCTTGAGTATCGCAGCGCGGTGATCAAATCCTGACTGATCCCAACCAGGATACGCGGCCGTGGCGGTTTGCAAAGCCGTTTCGATATCAGCAATTGTTGCTTGAGCAAATCGATACGCTTCGTGGCCGGGGCGAGATGGGTCTTTGGCGGAACCAGAAATTTTTTGTTGGTTGAACTGGCCACCGATTTGGATGGGTAACGGCTCGATCTTCAAGTCCCGCCATTTTTCAATAATCTGAGTCGCCCAAGTCCGATTGGCTGGCAGGGAAAAATCCGTATCAGCCACGTTATGAAACGAACCATCCATCGTCGAAATCGTTTCAGTCAACCGATTCTGTTGACGATTGGACGCCGATCGCAGCGTTGGTTCGTGAGCCAGTCGGCAGGCTGCCAAAAACGCATCGCGTTGTTGATTCCAGGCTGGCGAGCCTTCCTGCAGCTCAAACAAGGCACCCAGAAAACTACCCGGCGCAGTATTCTCATCCAATCGACGTACCAAGTAAGCCACTGCCGATTCAAACTCTGCATCCAAAACCACGGGTGCATAGACGAGACAATCGCCGGAGCGCTGACGAATCTCCATCGCTTGCGCGTTGGCCATGCCTTCGAGCATCTCGAATTCGAGTCGATCGGAAACTCCCCGCCGCTCGCGTAACAACAACGCGTAGGCAATGTCAAACAGATTGTGACTACCCACACCGATGCGTACGGACGCCGCATTTTCTGGTCGTGTGGCAAACTCCAACATCCGTTTGAAATTAGCATCGACCAGCGGTTTACTGGCATAGGGGGCCAGCTGCCAATCTCGCATCGATGCTTCGACCTGTTCCATGGCGAGGTTCGCCCCTTTTACCAATCGGATTTTGATTTCGGTTCCCGTTCTCTGCTTACGTCGTCGGGCCCAAGCCGTCAGCGATTGCAAGACTTCGAATGAATCGGGCAAGTAGGCCTGTAGTACGATCCCGGCTGTAAAATGATCGAACTCGGGTTCGTCGAGGACGGCGCAAAAAACATCGACCGTCAACCGCAGGTCACGATACTCTTCCATATCCAGGTTGACGAATTTCTGCTCGGTCGACGAGCCTTTGATCGCGGCCTGATACAGCGCCCGCAAGCGCGGCTTGATGCGTTCGATCGTTTGCTGGTAGCCGGTCAGACTGATTTGGCTGAAGATCGCCGAGAGCTTGACTGAGATATAATTTACGCCGGGCTCGAGCAACCGCTGAATGTTGTCATGCAGCCGTCGATCGGCTTCATGGTCGCCAAGCACTGCTTCGCCAAGTTGATTGAAGTTTACGCGGATGCCGGATTTTTTCCTGAGCTCCAGATATTTTTTGAATTCTTTAACTTCGGCAGAAATGATGACGTGTTCGGAATCTTGACGAACTTTCGCTTTGACCTGCGGCATCACGGCACCGGGAATTAGATTGGCGACACCGTTACCGAGCCTCAACGCCAGTCGATCAGTGGCTGCGAAATATTTCGGAATTCCGTATTCGGTGATCAGACTGTCCATCCGCCGTGCCGCGCGTTTGGCAGTCCGCATCCGCAGGACTTGATCGGCCATGGCAATGGTGAATTTTTTACCAGCCGCATCGTTCATCATCCGCGCCATCATGGCCGACCGTTTTCGTTCGGCTGAGGTTTCCCTGTTTCGCGAGGCCTGCAGGATTTCGGCAGCCAGACGGACTGCTTTTTCAGGTAGGTCGTTGAGATCGGCGACGGGGACAGTATTCGAGTTGGTCATGAATGCCGAAAATTTTGAAAGGCGTTGAATGAATGAAGCTGAATTAAACCGATTTGAATCTCCGGCCTCGGACGGCTTAGATTTCCAAATTTGACGGTTCCGAAGTTATAATCGAAACGCTACTTTTACCGAAGGATTCGGTAACTGACAACTGCGGCAATCTAACTCTGATCGCCTACTGCCTGCTGAATCGAAGCGAAATTGTGCCGATCCAGTTGCTGCAATAAATATCGGTTGATTTCACGGACAATACTCGGTCCACCGTAAATAAACCCAGTATAAATTTGAATCAGGGACGCTCCGGCCTTGATCATTTGCCAAGCCGCCTCTCCATCCATAATCCCCCCCACGCCAATGATCGGGATTTCCGGGGGCAAGTTCCGAAACAAGTATCGGACAACCTCGCGACTGCGAGTGGCCAGGGGACGCCCCGAAAGACCACCGTTTCCAATCGCCGCAATGGTCTCCGGCGTCGTCCGTAAACCATCGCGGGACAGTGTGGTGTTGGTGGCAATCACACCATTGAGTCGAACCGATCGCACGATTGAGACGATGTCCGCCAGTTGTTCGTCCGTCAGATCCGGGGCGATTTTCAGCAGGATTGGTTTGGGAGCGATGTCGTGGTCCAGCGAGAGTTGTTGATTGAGTTCAGTCAGCGAACCCAACAGCTCCGTCAATTGATCCCGATTTTGCAACTCCCGCAAACCGGGTGTGTTGGGTGAGCTCACATTGATCGTGAAGTAATCGGCAAACGAAAATAACCGTTCGAAACTGTACCGATAGTCCTCGGTCGCGTTTTCGAGCGGAACAATTTTGGTTTTCCCAATATTGATTCCCAGAAGGTCTTGGGGTGAAGATCGACGGCAACGCGCTAATCGTTGGGCCGCAGCGTTGGCTCCCCGGTTATTAAATCCCAACCGATTGATAATTGCCTGGTCGGCCGGCAAGCGAAACAATCGCGGCCGCGGGTTACCAGGTTGCGGTTGGCCGGTGATCGTACCGATTTCAACATGACTGAAACCCAGTCCCGGCAGTTGATAAAACCAGCGGCCATCTTTGTCAAAACCGGCGGCCAACCCAACCGGATTAGCGAAATCCAACCCAAACAATTTTTGCTGCAATCGTGCATCGCAAACGGCGTATCGGCGTCGCAGAATTTTTATCACCGGGGCAAGGCCAACGATTCCAAAAACGCCCATCGAGAGATAGTGAGCGCGTTCGGGCGGGAGGCAAAAAAGCAATTTGCGAATTCCGGATTGCCACAGCATAAAAGCGCTTTAGTTGGGGTCGAGGCCTACCAATTGAGACCGACACCTTCGCCACCGGATTGGCGACCACGTCCACCTTTGAGTGGTTCATTGCGACTGGCCACAACCAACTCGCGAGGGGGCTCTTCGACTTCTGGTTCGTTCGGCTTGCGCTCTGCAGACGCCGTCACTTTCGGAGCCGGCGGCGCGAGACAAGCCTTGTGGGACAACGCCATCTTTTGCGTTTCCGGATCAATCGACAAAATCTTGACCTCGATTTCCTGTCCCTCCTGAACCACGCTGGTGACTTTGACAACGCGATGATAAGCCAGTTCCGAAATGTGCACTAAGCCTTCGACGCCGGGAGCAATCCTGACGAAAGCTCCGAATTCGGCAGTCCGCGTGACGGTTCCTTTGACAATATCATCGACTGAAAAATTACCCGCGATGTTTTTCCAAGGGTGTTCGAGTGTATCGCGCAGCGAAAGTGAAATTCGATTGGCCGCGATGTCGATTTTTTCAACTTTGACGCGAACTTTTTCACCGACTTTGACGACCTCACTGGGATGTTTGACTCGGGACCAGCTGATTTTGCTGACATGGATCAAGCCTTCAACGCCGCCGAGATCCACAAACGCACCGAAATCCATCAGGCGCGTTACCAATCCCTCGCGCAATTGACCGGCCTCGAGTTCGACAAGCAGCTCCTTCTTTTTCTCTTCATTCTCGCGGTCCAATATCGCGCGACGGCTAAGCACCAATTTGCGTTTTTCCGGATTGACTTCCATCACCACGCACGGAAATTTCTCATTGATGTATTGACTGAAGTCCTCGACTCGTACACGGTCAATTTGGCTGGCTGGAATAAAGCCGCGCAGACTATTGACGGCGACTTCGAGTCCACCCGTGTTGGAACCCGTCACCCGAGCCTCGACGACGGCACCTTCGGTAATGTCTTCCCAGTCGGCGACACCAATGGCAGCGCCTGGCACGGCGAGTTCGTAGAGATTGTCTTCTTTGTTGTGGCCTCGAATAATGACTTCAATCATGTCCCCTTCTTTGGGATCATTTTTGAAATGATGATGGGTGGCGACACCTTCGAACTGACCATTGAGTTTGAAAAACACATTGTCATTGTGAATCTTGGTAACGATGCCTTTGACGCGTGAATTCGGCTCGAGTTCTTCATGAGCCGCCTCGGATTTTGCGACGACATCGGCCATCGATAATCCTCCCAGCGCGGCTTCGATTTCCGCGTCAATGTCGTCGCTGAAACCTGCGTAGGACTTGATTTCCGGCGGAATTACAACGACCGGCTCCGAAATTTGGCCGCTCAAGTCAATTGGATTGGCAATCGCCGCTTGTACCGCTTTGGGTTGCGACGGCTTTAGATTGATGTCCGCCGTATCTCGTTGGGATCCAATCGTCACCGGCCGTTTTAGGTTGGTTTCTGTTGCTGCCACCAGGGACTCGGCAGCGACCGGGGCCAGCGATTGCTGCGCGACGGTTTCGGGGGAAGGATTTTTTTCAACCGACGAAGGGTCAGAACTCATAGCGATACCAGGTAATTTGACGATTGGGTTAGGAACAGGCGGTCCAGCAATTTGGAAAGCTTGGACGGTTTGTATTTTAGTCGGCAGTGGGCGAATTGTGCAAACGGATTCAAGATTTGGCAGTTTGGTTGAGCCCTTCAAAAACTGCGGCCTACAGATTCTAACGGAAAATCGTCCGTCCGAAATGGCGATGCTGGCAATCCGGCCGAGTTAATCAAATTCGGCTCCGACGTATCCGTCCAACCAAATCGAACCGCGATCGGGGTTTCGATCTTCGGCGAGCTGACAACGACTTCATTACCTTGAATTTCAGCCATCGCCGGGACAAAATTTCGATCTTCACCACAGATCAGGAAGTCAGTCAGTGGCGCTTCGGGCAGTCGATTTCCTAATCCTTCACCCACGTGTTCAAATATCAAACGAATTCGATTGGATTCAACGGTATGGGACTTATAAATCGGCCCGCAACTAACGAAGGCTTGTTTTTCCTGGGGAAGTTCTGAACGGTAAATATCGGCAAGTGCGATTTTCGCCAGCCGACGTCCGACCTCTTGTTTATTTTTGGGATGAATATTGTCGGTTTCACCAATATCCGTCGTGACCACCATGCCCGTGTGCGCGACTGACTTCAGCGTTTTCAATTGTGCATCCCAAATTTCCGGCAAGGCGTTCGTGGGGCGATCTTGATATCGAAAGGGCGCTAGTTGCACAAAATAAAATGGCATTTCGGAATCGGAAAATGTATTGCGCCAATCCGAAATCAATACCGGCAATAACGTGCCATACTGCTCCCCGCGACCATTGTTCGCTTCGCCTTGGTACCAGATCGCGCCGCGAATCCGGCACCGTGTTAGCGGCGCGAGCATACCGTTGTACAGGTTGGCGGGACTGACGTGGTTATTAGGCGTGTTGATTTTGTCCCAGTGCGCCAATAGCGGCGCCAGGGCCGCATGGGATTCCATCGTGGGCCGCGAGATCCAGGCTTCGGCTGGCGTACCACCCCATGACGAATCGATCAATCCGATTGGAATTCCGGCCAGCTCACGACTCAATTCACGACCAAAAAAATAGGCGACCGCGGAAAACTCTTGAACCGAATCAGGACTGCATTCTCGCCAGGATTCCACTTTGGAAAAATCCTGCAACGGGGTCGGTGAATGTTGGTGGGTGACGGTAAAGAGCCGCAAGTTCGGATAGTCTTTCGCTTGTTCGATTTCCGTATTCGAGTTGAGAATTTTTTTCATCGACCATTCCATGTTCGATTGTCCCGAACATAACCAAACCTCGCCGAAAAAAACATCCGAAAAAACTACCCGCGGTTCGCCACTCTCGGCTGCCACGACTAATTCGTACGGTCCTCCTGCGGCGGCAGTTTCCACCAGAACTGACCAATGACCGGACGGGTCCGCGGTTGCAGTTGATTTGTGGCCAGCCAGGGTAATTACCAGCCTCTGTGCAGGTTCAGCCGTCCCCCAAATCGTGACCGCACTATTTCTTTGCAAGACCATATGGTCAGAAAAGATCTTGGGCAGCGTGATGTCGCCACAACAACTGGCGGACAGCGCCCAAGTGGTCAGCCAGAAAATCATGATCGCAATCACCGGTGGTCTGGCCAAAAGCGCAGGGGGCATGGGCTGATTCCTGTCAAACATGATGTCGAATCGGAAGATGAAAGTCCAAGGTGTTTCCACCGTAGGCTACGAATACCACGAGTCTAACCCAAGCGATCGCCAGGCTCCACTATCCGCACGATCGAAAATTAACCTGATCATGTCGTGCCGACGGATTAAGAGCTAAGGGCTGCGGAGTGCACGACGGCACATTGTCCGACAATTCGCTGACAAACCTCGTCCGCTTGATGCCCGGTGAGAGTTCCCGTTTCCGATCTTAAAACAACGGATAACAGGAGTCGTTTTTTTGTCGGACCATCTTTTTTCTCATCTCGAAACGTCTGGCGATAGAACACTTGTTCCAACAATGGCCCAGCCGCCGCCCGGACGGTTGTTTCCAAATCGGCCCAATGCACAGCATTCTCCACAATGAAATTGAAGTCGCGGCTAACGGGCGGAAACTGACTTTGGTTCTGATGCCGGGGAATCAACACGGCGTGTTTCGCCAACAATGACAAATCAATTTCGCAAACCGTGGCTTCGCCACGCAAGCCAAATTGTTTGCGACCGGCGGGAGCGACTTCACCTAGCCATCCGAAAATCTCCGAACCGATTCGCAGTTCACCGGAACGGGCCGGATCCAGCAAGGCCATCTCACAGGTGTGCCAATTCAATTTCGTCGCGGGTGCGACAACGGCGACCAGCGTTTCGATCAAGCCTTTGACCGCAAAATAATCTCGACTGCTCACCACCGCGAGTTTCGTTGGCTGATCCGGTAGTTGGTACGCGGATTGCGGTAGATAAACCTTGGCGGTTTCGAATAGCTCGACCTGGTCATTCGAACGATAGTCGTTGATTCGACGAACCTCCAAGAGGCTGGGCACTAAACTGCGCCGCAACAAATCAACTGCACCAATATTCTGGGAGGCTTTTTCCAAGACTCCGAGCATCGGTTGACTGCTGCGAAGCGGCGGCGAATCACTCCACGGGCTAAAAGTTTCGGACCAAACTTGTGGTACGAGACTGGCAGTGACCGCTTCGTCAAAACCGGCTGCCGTCAACACGCCACGAACTTTGTCGAGTACCCGGTCCGCCACTGGTCGAAATGAGGCCGCCATCGGTACCGCTGCCGTATCGGGTACTTTATCGTAGCCATAGATGCGACCGACTTCTTCGATCAAGTCGACCTCGCGCGTCAAATCTTTACGCCAACTTGGTGGTACTACCGTTATCGAATCGGCAAGATTCCGTTCGATCGTCAGCCCCAATGAAACCAACGTCGGCGCTATGAAGTCGCGCGGAACATCGATCCCCAATATCCGTTTCAACTGACCAAACCGCAGCGTCACGGGTGGCGGATTATCAGGTCGGGTCCCGACATCGATGACCCCGTCGAGCAATTCGCCGCCGGCTGTTTTCAGAATCAACTCGCAACAACGCCGACTCGCCCAATCCAGATTTGCCGAGTCAATGTCACGTTCGAATCGAAACGACGACGGGCTATGTAAATTTAAAGCACGCGCCGTATTGCGAATGGAAAGCTGCTCAAAATAGGCGGCTTCGATCAACACGTCGACGGTTGTGTCGATCACTTCGGAATCGGCGCCACCCATAACTCCACCCAGCGCCAGCGGCAATTTCGCGTCCGCGATCACACAGGTTGCGGGGGCCAATTCATACTCGCGATGATCGATCGCGCGAATTTTCTCAGCAGCTTTCGCGTTGCGAACGACAATCTGGCCACCCGAAATTTTCTGAAAATCAAACGCATGCAGCGGTTGGCCACATTCAAACATTACATAGTTGGTGACATCGACAATGTTGTTGACGATGCCGATCCCCAACGCTTGCAAACGCTGTTGCATCCAGACCGGACTCGGACCGACCTTGACACCCGCAATGACGCGGGCCGTATAGCGGAAACAAGCGGCCGGATTTTCAATGGTCACGCGACAACGAGCTGCAATTGGCTGTCCATTGGTTTTCGGTTGCGGATTCGGGATGTTCAGTGGCTTGCCAAACAATGTGGCGACCTCGCGGGCGACCCCAATATGGCCCAGGCAATCCGCGCGGTTACTGGTGACTTCCAGATCCAACGCGACGTCCGCACCGACGGTGGTGGTACCGTCGTGGTTCAAACCTGACATCGTCAATCTCTCGACCAGTTGTTCGAGTGGCATATCAAGCTCAACGTATTCGTTGAGCCAGTTTTTGGAAATCAGCATCAGTCCATTCAATCAAATTAAAATTGCCGCAGGAACCGCACGTCATTGGTGAACAAATACCGAATGTCAGTAATCTGGTGTCGGATCATGCACAGCCGTTCGATTCCCAAACCAAATGCAAAACCACTTACCTGTTCCGGATCATAGCCAACGCTGCGCAATACATTGGGGTCGACCATCCCAGCTCCACCAAACTCGACCCACTTTCCATCCCAATAATAGTCTGCTTCCACGCTCGGTTCGGTGAACGGAAAAAAGGACGGGCGAATTCGAATCGGGACTGAGTTGCCCAAATAGCTGGTGGCAAATAATTTCAAGACTGTTTTCAAATCCGCAAGGGAAACCTGATCATCCACCATCAAGCCTTCGATTTGATGGAACATGGGATAGTGCGACCAATCCGCCGTATCCGGCCGATACACCCGGCCCAGCGAAATAATCCGCACGGGCGGTTTCGTGGTCTCCATCACACGAATTTGCACCGTGCTCGTTTGGCTCCGCAACAACAACGGATGGCCCGTCGCGACGGCGGATTTTTTTTGACCGCCGTCGGCCGGTACGCCAGCACAAGTTTGAGCGACTGATAGATAGAAATTATCCAGCGGATCGCGCGCCGGATGAGCGGCCGGGATATTAAGGGCTTCGAAGTTGTGCCAATCGTCTTCGATCTCCGGCCCTTCGGCGGGCGTGAAACCCAGTCGCCCCATGATGTCTTTCAGCTCATTGATCGTCTGTGTGATTGGATGCAATCGACCGATTCGCAGTTGTTGGCCAGGGAGCGTCGGATCGAATTTCGGATCGCGCTGCGGGCCGCTGGAACCACCATTGATCCTGTTTTGAGCCGCGTCAAATGCGAGTTCAATTTCGCTTTTCACGGAGTTGAGTTTTTGCCCAGCAATTCGTTTATCGGTTGCAGCAACTGCGGCCAAATTCTTGGAAACTGTTTTGAGTTGGCCATTCTTGGCGCCGAGAAACTCAATGCGAGCGGCATCGAGCTGTTCGGCATTGTCGGCCGACTGAAACGCCGCGGCGGCAGCGCGAGCAAGATCGTCAAGCTGTTGGACGAAGTGGTCGATTGGCATCGCGTCGACGGACATAATCGAATCCCATGTTGCTAATCGCCTGATTAGTTGCGATCGTCGAATAACGGGCGAGAGTGGTTAAAAAAAGGAAAGACAACGGGGAAGCTGCCTTTCCTAATTATTGTATCAATTCAACAACCCGATATCACTTGCCGGCTCTGGCAACAGCGACAATCGCGTCAAAACCTTCGGGATCACACACTGCTATCTCGGCTAATGATTTCCGATCAAGCTCAATTCCAGCCGCGTGCAGACCGTGAATGAATTCGCTGTAACGGATGTCGCGATAACGACAGGCCGCATTGATACGAATGATCCACAATTGACGAAATAGCCGTTTCTTAACGCGCCGATCGCGAAAAGCAAACACGCCGGCGCGAATCAAGGTTTCCTTGACCGAACGGAGCATGTTCCGGCGACCGCCCCGAAATCCTTTGGCTCGTTTAAAGAGTTTGCGCTTGGCTCGAGTACGAGCAGCACCTTTTGTTGTACGCATCAGAATTTCCTTTTCGGTTTCGCTAACAAGGCCTCAAGCCAATCGGCTTGATGTTGACTGCCCGGAAGAGCGTGCGAGAGGTGACTCGCCAAGTATCAATTTCGCAAAGCTGGAGACAACCAAGTTCGTTGTAGCAACTCTTGGTTACAAACTTCCAAATGTTTTAGTAACTGTATTTACCCAATGCTGCGGAGATCGACTTGACCATGCACTGGTCGAGTAGCGTACCAGCCCGCAAATTACGGGTCCGTTTGGCACTCATCCGAACGTTGCGGTGCGATTTACCCGACGGTTTGTGCTTGATCTTCCCATTTGCCGTCATGCGAAATCGCTTTTTGGTGGCTTTGTGGGTCTTCATTTTGTGGGTTGCAGGCATAACGCGGCTTTTGAGTTTTCAGGTTAACAATTTGGAATTGGGGATTTTAAGCCCAATCGGCGGTTTGATAAAGGGGAATTAGCCGATTGACGGAAAATTTTCGGGAACGGAGACGAAACCCCGGAAAAATGCCGGTTCGGCGACAATTGGACTCGACTGGCTAAATAAATACTGAGTCAGTCGGAACGGTTCCCAACTGGACCGTCGGCGCCGCTTGCGTCAAATCCTCATGCATGTAGAGCTCATTCAAATATCCCATTGATTTGGGCCAAATATGGAACTCACCTGAAACGAAGCTGATTTTCCATTGTCCTTGGATGCCATTTTTTCCGACCAAGCCTCGGTAGTGGACTTGGTGCTTGCCCACATATTGTTTGACCCAAGTGCAAACTCCCGACTGAACGTCATAATTGCCGCTGGCATTCCAGGGCCCAACGTAATCAGTTCCCTCGCCTACAACCTTTCCGTTTTCGAAAGACAAGTACAAGTGCATCCAACCACGTCGAGGTTGATGATCTTCCAAGTAAAATCCGTGCCATTCTCCGGACGGGAATCGATTGTCATGTTCCATTTTCGCGTTCAACAAACTCTTTCATTCAGACCCAGCTATACCGGCATCACTAATCGCCGCCGGAATCACTGTAATTTTTTACAAAAAAAAGCCGCAGGTCTAATTGAGACCCACGGCATTACGTGAATTCGCGACAATAATTACTTGAAAACAAGAAATGTCGTGAAAAAAAGCATTCAAAAAAGTTATCGGACAATTGATTGAGCCGAGATTCTTTAGTGGCAAACCAGGTTAGATTGCCCAACGTCCGAATCAGGATTTCCGTTAATCAGCGAAGGTTGCCAAACAAACTTTTTGCTGTTTTGGCTTGATTTTTTTTCGGAATCAACACCGGTAGTGGCTGAGCGTCACAAGTGATTCCCAAATTGGTCAATTTGACCGGCAGCGGGAATGTTTTCGTTGCTCCCTCTTTTCCCGGAACATAAACCGATTCGCCCTTGAAGTGCAGAATCGTTTTTTCGATTTCCGGGTTGTTGCGTTTAACTCCCAGTTCATCTTCTTGAGTCAACCAATCGAATGCTCCCACACAGACGTAACTCTCGTGCCGATCATGAAATTCAAAGGCCTCGTAGCCTTGGCGTCGCAATTCCGCTGTTAACACCGTAGCTTTTTTTGCTGCATCCACCAATTTGCTGGAGGTAAGGGACTGTCGGCCTCGCATTCGTCGGTTGTCTTCGTTTTTGATTTGTTCCATTTCGGCCAAATCCATCGTTGTTTCGCCAGCGAACGATGCAACCTTGACCGAGTACACGCCAGGATTCTCCAACAGACTGTGTTTCTGGTTCGAATTCAAATTGATGACAAATTGATCCGTCTTATGGGCGGCAAAGTACTCATCCGGCAACATCGGATTGGCCAATAAAAATGCGGATCTAAGCGGGGCCAATTTCTGCTCGTCCGGGTCGGCGCTCATAAGGCTGGTAAATCCGCTACGCCAAGCTCGCAGACGTTCACCGGCGAGCCCGTTCCCGACGACGGCTTCACGGACATCGAAATTCGCGAGGGACTGGGGGCGGACGGTTTTAATCTTCTCCAGTGTCCGTTGAGCTTTGGGGTCGTCCACGGAAGCAAAATCACCGACGAGAACCGCAATCTCGTCAAAACGGGACTCAACCAACGATTTCATCTGAACGGGTCGAATAGTTTTTTGATCGTCCCGCATCGTCACGACTTCCCAGCCCATTCCTTGGGTTTCTTTGTTGAAATCGAACTGGTGTTCATAAATGTAGGCTTCTAACCGAAATTCCGAGCGAAGCTCTTCCGCCAAACGAATTGCTTGCTGACGACCCTCGTCGCCCGTAAATGAAGTGACCATGATCAACCATGGACCGGCACGTTCGGAAAGTTCAAGGGGGCGGTCTTCGACAGTTTTTGATTTTCCGAACGGAAACAACTGGGCTTGGACTGGCATCGTAAATGCCACCAATGACAAACCGAGCACTAATGAAAAAACAGGTAACGACTTAAGTTTCATGGTTCACTCCTGGACCGCCAGTTTGAAATAGAATTTTTCGGATCGAGTTCTTTGCGGGCCGGGACGGTAGCAAAACAAAAAATCGCCTGCCAGATCAGATCCAAAAAATTGCCAAAAAGTCTTAAGTTATCGCTGGCAAATGACGACAGACCTTCGCGCCAAAAATGCACAAACACCAGGCAAGAAAATGCCAGGGAAGTCCTCCTCTCCGGCATTTACGGGGTTGATATCTACATTATTCCGGATATTGTATGGATAACGGTTATAAATTAACCAAAGAGGCTTTCATCCGGCTCCGTTCCCCGCTTTAATTCTTCCCGGAATAGGCAATGCAATACAGTTTCCGATTGGCCGAGCTTTTGGGGCATATCCCCGACCCTCGTAAGCGACCCGGTACCATCAAACAAATTGTGGAATACACCGGACTTGATCGCCATCAGGTTGCCGCACTTCTCAAAAACGAGGTCAAGTACATTCCGTTAAAGGCATTGTCCCGATTGTGCGATTACTTAATCGAGCATGGACATGCTACAGCCGATCAATTGCCAGGTTCGTTGTTTTCAGTGGAACCTGAAAATTTTTGGGAGTTACTCGCGCGCCGACGGCGCCTTGAAATGTGCGTTGGCGTTCGTAAGGACAACACCGGAGAAAGCCCGGAGATCTCATTCGTTGTCGCTTCCGATTCAGTGCTGCTTGGCGAGTTACTCAATGGAGTCACTACGCTCGGCGGAACTGCGAAATTGCGAAAATCGGATGGGAACATGGCGTTGCTGACGTCCGATGCTTTGCCCCATCCTGAACATCTGAAACAATCTTTGGTCTGGAGTCCGGGTCAGGCCTCCGAAACGGAAGTCGCGCATCGTGCCAGTGCGGTTTATAACGAGTTTTCCGAGTCGCAAGGCGATAAAGGTCTGATTGGAATCGGAAGCACAAAAAGCAATCCAGTCGTCGAAATCATGCTTTCGGAAGCGTTCAATTGCGAGCCATTCGTGTCCCAGGACCATCTCGACGAACCTGGTCAACGAAATGTCCCGTTCTTCTTACGTTACCGTGAAAATGATCCCCATCCCCCGTCGTGTGCCGCCGGAATCAAACTTAGTAATCAAGGTGACAACCTCAAACCAGGGCTATATTACGAAGGCGCCGACGGAAAATGGATTCGATTCGGCAGTGATAATCCGAAAGAGGAAGTGGCATTCGTGTTTTATATTCACCGCGAATCACAGGGGCGTTTAGAAATGGTGATGGGCGGATTTTCCGGTCGTGCCACACGTTTGCTGGCGCGCGCGATTGCAACGCGTGCACAAGATTTCTGGCCTCCCAACTATGAGATGCAAGGCTTACAGGTCGGCGGATTTTTAATCAAATTCACGTTGCCCTCGGCGAAAAAAGACAACGATATCCTGCGAACCGATTTAGTAGCGACATCCGAAGTCACGCCCATTCCTGCCGAAGCCCTGGCCCGTCGCTTGGACAGTAACTCCCGCACGCGCGAGGCCTGAACGGCTATATAAGTAGGACGGCCGACCCGACGAGTTTTGTTCTTCATTTTCCGTCCCAGCAAGTCCGCCCGGCAAACGACTGTTGACCCGTGGCGGCGTCATTTCGCGGGTTTGGGACGCGCTACAAGCCACTTGATCCCGCTCGCTACCAAGTCATATCTGCAATTATGCCGCGACAGCAGCTCCTTTCATTCGGGTTGTGACGCGAATACTACCACCACGCCGAAAACTCTGGCGTTCCTGCCATCCGGATTGTCGATTGCCGTCATTTTTGTCCGATTACCCTTGTGTCGGACGGCGTGCGCCGATTGGCGTAATGAATGAATACTATCGATGGGGGAATCCGTGTCTCAAGACATCAACGTGGTCGCATTGGTCAAAGGAGAAGAACGCTATATCTTCTTATTCAATGACTCCCAAAAAAGTGAGACCTTGAGAACGCTGGGGCGCTACGCCTCGGATGCACGTTTGAGCTTTTCCTGGTATGACGCGGCGGTCTTGAGTCAAAAAGTTCGGAATACCCAAAAAGTTCAACCCGCCAATGGCTTTGCCAACCACAACTCGGCACCCACCAATCGCTTTGGATCGCCCAGCGTGCAAGACTTGTTCCTAAACGAAGAATAGGGTCCCGATCCACTTGTGAGCGTCCAATGGATCAAACGATTCCTCGTTTTCTGCGCTATCTCAAGATTGAACGCAACTGTTCCGACCTGACCGTAAAATCCTATCGCGAAGATCTGGAAATTCTGTATAGCTATCTTAGGGAATCGATGGGACGAATTCCTCGTCCCGACGAAATCACGCCACTCGATTTGAGAACCTACGTATCGGCGTTGCATGAAGCCGGCTATGCGAAGTCGTCGGTCGCACGTCGCCTGGCCTCGCTGCGCAGTTTTTTCAAATTTGCACAGCGCGAAGGTCAGTGTCAAACCAATCCCGCCAAGCCACTACGCAATCCCCGGCGCGAACGCAAGTTGCCGCATTTTCTTACCGGTCCAGAAATCGGGAAACTACTGTCGGCACCTCCCAAGACTGATCCCGCCGGCTATCGCGACCGAGCCATCCTGGAAACGATGTATTCCGCGGGTTTGCGAGTCAGCGAATTGGTCGGCATCAATCTCGACGACCTTGATTTGGACGACGGATTGGTGCGCGTGCGAGGAAAAGGGAAAAAGGAGCGTCTATCGCCGCTGGGGAGTTTTGCGATCAAGGCCATTCACGCATGGTTGAGACGACGTGAGCCAGCTCCCGCGCTGCCCAAGAAAATTGGTTCGCCTGTTTTTCTTAACAAGTTTGGCAAACGAATTACGACGCGAAGTATCGGTCGGATGTTAGAAAAGTACTTGTTGGTTACGGGATTGGATCTGCGAACCTCGCCCCACACGTTGCGACATAGCTTCGCTACCCATCTGCTGGACAAAGGGGCCGATATCCGCAGCGTCCAAGAGTTGTTGGGACACAAAAGTCTGGTCACCACGCAGATCTACACGCACGTCAGCACTGCGGGCTTGCGGAAAGCTTACGAAATGGCGCATCCGCGAGCTAAACACAAGACCGGCTAGTCGTCTTTCGCCTGTCGCTGTCTCTCAGCGATCCGCCAAAAAAACGCCACTGATTTCGACAGGCTGAATCGCCGGTCGTTTTATGCTATTCTGTGCCAGTGAACCAGGAACTCTGTACAGGAAATTGTTCGTCAAACCACTTGCCCATTCCAAAGGGATATCCCGTGAATAAATACTTTTTCAGTCGTTCATTCATGGCGTTGATTTTGTTCGCCAGTAGCTCAAATTATCCATCGAACTCGTGCAGTCAAGGAACGTCAGACATGCCGACAAACAATGTGCTGCTAAAAACCTGGATTGGCCCTTACGGTGGTGTGCCGCCATGGGACATGGTACAGCCCGAAGACTTTTTGCCAGCGTTTGAAGCAGCCATCAAACAGTCCGCCGCCGACATTGATACCATTGCCAATCAGTCGGCCGCTCCGACATTCGAGAATACGATCATCGCACTCGAAGAGTCGAGTCAGACTCTCGAACGCGTCAACACGATCTTTGATGTGCACGCTTCCAATCTAAATGTCGGTTCGATTCCGGATATCGAGCGAGCAATTGCGCCGATCCTGTCCAAGCATTTCGATTCGATCATGCAAAATGAAAAATTGTTTGCCCGCGTGGCGGCCGTGTTTAACAGCGCAGCGATGAAAACTATGACACTGGCACAACAACGATTGGTCACCGATCGCCATCGCAACTTTATTCGATCGGGCGCAAATCTAAACACGGAACAGAAATTTCGATTGTCTGAAATCAATGCTCAACTCGCCGGCTTGTTTGCCCAGTTCAGCCAAAATGTGTTGGCCGACGAAGAGCTGGTAACCACCATAACCGATGCCGCCGAATTGCAGGGCTTACCAACTAGTGTGGTCGATGCGATGGCTGCGGCGGCAACCGAAAACACAACCGCGACGCCAACTGCCACCGCGAACCCCTCTTGGATCATCACCAATACTCGCTCCTCGATGGAACCGGTGTTGACGTATGCCACCAATCGGAAATTGCGCGAAAAAATTTGGCGGACCTACTACAGCCGAGGGGACAACGGTGACGCCCACGATACCAATGAACTCATCACTGCGATTTTGAAACTGCGAGCCGAACGCGCCATTTTGCTCGGATACAAGACCCATGCGCATTGGCGACTGGAACCACAAATGGCAAAGACGCCGGAGAATGCCATGAATTTGATGCTGCAAGTCTGGCCCAAAGCCGTTCAACGCGTCAAGGAAGAAGTTGCCGACATGCAAGCCGTCGCCGACAAGGAACAAGCCGGTATCACGATTGAACCGTGGGATTACCGGTTCTATGCCGAAAAAGTTCGCCAAGCGAAATACGATTTGGATTTCAACGAAGTCAAACCCTACCTGCAAATGGAAAAACTGCGTGAAGGCATGATGTGGTGTGCCACTCAGTTGTACGGTCTAGAATTTGAACAAGTAAAAGACGTGCCGGTTTTTCACCCCGACGTGCGAGTGTGGAAAGTCCTGCGCAAAGGTGGACTGGTCGGACTCTGGTATTTCGATCCGTATGCCCGACGCGGTAAACGAAGCGGTGCTTGGATGAATGCCTACCGAGCCCAGAAAAATATTAATGGCCAGATCCTGCCCATCGTCTCCAATAATTCGAACTTCATCAAAGGCAAACCCGGCGAAGCGGTCCTGATCTCATGGGACGACGCAGTAACTTTGTTTCACGAATTTGGGCACGCGCTGCATGGACTGTGCAGCGATTGTCAGTATCCCTCCCAATCCGGAACTTCGGTGGCGCGGGATTATGTTGAGTTCCCATCCCAGTTGAACGAACATTGGTTAACCACACCAGAAGTATTGAATAAGTTCGCCGTGCATTTCGAAACCGGCGAACCGATGCCCGCCGAGCTACTCGCTAAAATCGAAAAAGCAGCCACTTTCAACGAAGGATTTTCCACCGTCGAATACTTGGCCAGCGCGCTGATCGATATGAAATTGCACTTGGCCGGCAACGTGAAAATCGACCCTGATAAATTCGAACGCGAAACCTTGGACGGGTTAGGCATGCCTCGTGAAATCGTCATGCGACACCGTACGCCGCAGTTCAGCCACGTGTTCTCCAGCGATGGATATTCGGCTGGTTATTACAGTTATCTTTGGTCCGATGCGTTGACGGCAGACGCGGCCGAAGTGTTCGAAGAAGCCGGTTCCTATTTCGATAAACCAACCGCACAATCGCTATACGATCACATCATGTCGGTCGGCGACACGATTGACCCAGCCGATGGTTTCCGAAAATTTCGCGGCCGGGATGTCGATACCAAAGCACTACTTCGCAAACGCGGATTCCCGGTCGGGTCGTAGTTGGACGAACGAAACCAGGCGAGTGAAAAATGGTGAGCAAGGCGGTCGTCGAAATTGGATTACAACCTGTCAAAATACTTTAACATGGCAAGTTTGGGCAGACTAAGTAGTTTGAAAAAGGCCCTAGTACCTTGACTTTTGGGTTGGATAGGATTGCAACGATTAACAACAAACATTTCTACAGTTTTTTTGTCGCGATTTGAAATATCCATGATAGATTGAGGCTGCCTGGAAACCGATAGGGATTGTTGGGAGAAATGGCCTCGAATTTTTTCGAGACATTTCGTCGGCAGAGACAATCTTCTATTTTTTGGGTGGCCCCTGACGGCGGTCAAATTCCATTGGATAAAAGACGGCGAATCTAATCGATTTGCGTTCGGGCGCAATGATTCCCCGGTAGACATCTTGAAATGACAACATTGCGATGAGAACGGTGAACTCAATCCAGCGAACGGCATCATCGCCAACGGTGAATCCAAATTGGGTCGAGATTGACGCCCCCGCCAAGATCAATTTGTTTTTGGAGGTTTTGGGGAAGCGTGATGACGGATTTCACGAGCTGGAAACCGTCATGACAACCGTGGCGGTGTTTGATCGCCTGCGTCTTGTTGGGCGAGAAGATAAACAAATTAATTTGACGATTGTGAATACGGGGAAACCTTCGGCAAGCACATCGGCGATTCCAACGGACGATCGAAATTTGATTATCCGGGCATTGTTTCGACTTCGTGAATTCGCTATTAGTTGTCCTCAGCTGTTTGGTTCTGATGACCAACCTTGCGGTTGCGACATTTTTCTCTTTAAGTACATTCCATCCGAAGCCGGCTTGGGCGGTGCGTCCAGTGATGCGGCAGCCGCTTTGGTGGCCGGTTGTAAATTGTGGAATCTAAAAATCCCTCGTCAACAATTGCTTGATTTTGCAGCTGAATTAGGTAGCGATGTACCCTTTTTCCTGTTTGGCGGACTGGCGGTTTGTCGCGGACGCGGTGAATTAGTTCAGCCATTGAGCGGATCGGTGGGGATTCCCATCGTGATTGCCAAACCAGTTGCCGGCCTGTCAACTCCGCAAGTTTTTGGTCGACTGAGGTCGCCGGACGTGTTGCGATCGGGACGGCCTCTAATTCAAAGTGTCGCAACTGGAAATTTCCGACAAACTGCCGAATTGCTTTTCAACCGATTGCAAAAAGTGGCCGTTGAAATGGACCCCCAGCTGACGATTCTGGCGAGCTGTTTTGCCGAAATTAATTGTTTGGGGCATCAATTGAGCGGCAGCGGCTCAAGCTATTTTGGAATTTTCGCCTCGCACCGTGCGGCCCGACAGGCAGCCCAAGTCTTGTCCGCTCGCTTGCCGGATACAAGGATTATTTGCAGTCAAACATTCAGCCAGTTCCCTAGAATCAGCGCCTAGTAATTGCCGACTGAAGGAGAGTCAATTTGGAAATCACAGAAGTTCGCATCAAGCTCATGGAGAGCTCCGAGGATCGTTTACGTGGATTTTGCAGCATTACGTTTGACGATAATTTTGTCGTCCGTGACTTGAAGATCATCCAGGGGAACAACGGTCCCTTTGTGGCCATGCCCAGTCGAAAACTAACCGCGAATTGCCCTAAATGTCGCACCAAGAATCATTTGCGGGCAAATTTCTGCAATTGCTGCGGTGAAAAATTACAAGGCACAGGCGTGTCGATTGATTCATCGGGGCGGGCTAAACTTTACGCCGACATCGCTCACCCCGTGAACGCCCGTTGCCGTGAAATGATCCAACATCGGATCATTGAGGATCTTAACCGAGAGATTGAATTGGCCGCCCAACCCGGTTACAAGTCGCGCTACGACGAGGATTACGATGACGATTTCGATGTGGACGAGACCGCCGAAGCCTTAGCCAAGTCCACGAAAACGCCCCCCTCGCAAACAATAGAAGCGGAAAAATCGTTAGATCGGATCGATACCGGTTCGATAAACCCAAGCGGGCCCCATGAACCGCAGTCCGCGGAACAGGATGTTTCGGCCGGTGGTTGTCCCCCGGTAGTTGAGGATTTCGGCAAGGGGATCTTTTGACCGAGCCGTAATCGGTTAAGGCTGCCAAACAAAATCGCAGATTTCTAACCCTTTTTCGAAAAACTTGACCCGCTCTGGTACGGCCAACTATACTAAAAACTCGACTGCAATCCGAAAAATTCGCGATCGGGATTGGGTCGGCCACCCTACTATCCGGGTTTGGACGCGATTGTCTAAAAAATCCCAACTTTCTCTTACCTTTGATTTGGCAAGTTTAATGCAACGACTTCGGATAAACCTACTGTCGAGCGTTTTCATCCTCTCGGTTGCGTTGTTTGCGGCGCCCAATTCGATCGCTCAAAAACAAACCGCTCCCGGCCTCCTGAAAAAGATTCCAAGCAACCTCGATCCGCGCGATAGTTTTTCGCTGCCGATGCCGTTGCCGGGTCTCAACGCGGCAAATTATGAGCCAAAATTCCTGTCCTCCAAAGACACGTTGCAGAGTCTGGGCAAAGGTATCATCTTGTTTCGAGACGTGTGGGAATATGAATTTTCGTTTTTGGGGCAATTGCGCCAAGCGCGATTGGAAGTACCCAACCTGAAAACCGGGACAACGTCTCGAAAAAATGTGTGGTATCTGTTGTATCGCGTTCGTGATCTTGGCAGCACGTTGACTTACGATCAGGTCAAGCAAAATCCTGACTTCGAACATATGTTGGCGGACTTGAAGCGGGATCGCTCGATACCTGCCGAAAAAAAGTTTTTCCTGCCCCGACTTACACTGGAGGGCTCAGTGATCAGCACCGCGGCCGAAGGCTATCAAAAAGTCGCCTATCACGACAAAATCAGTCCCATGGTATTGCGGCAGATCCAGCGCCTCGAAGATCCCAGCCTGAATTTGCTGGATCCGATCTCCATGTCGCAGACGACTATTCCGTTAGCCAAAACAGATGCTGATGGAGGAGTTTGGGGCGTCGCTGTTTTCGAAGATGTTGACCCGCGAATCGACTTTGTAAGCGTTTATGTCGGTGGTTTGACGAATGCATTTCGGAACAACAAGAATGCCGATCAACCCAACCAGATGAAAACTTTACAATTGAATTTTTGGCGTCCCGGTGACGTCGTTGACGAAGAAGACGATCGAATTGAATATGGCATTCCGTTGGTGGACGATCCGCAAAAACAGATCTTGATTACGGAACGGTACGATTTGCCGGGCCCGATCATAAAGTGCTACTATCTCAACGTGGCGGCTGCCAATCGAATGGAGTTGGTCGCGGAAGTTGACGCCGAAGTCAATCCCAGGACATTCCAATCCGCGCTGACGCCAACCTTGGATCAAGGAAAAATGGCTGAGGTAATTAGCCAATCGTTATCAAATGCCGGAATTTCCATCGACAAACAGGCGACCTTGAAAACTGTGGTTCCGGGAAAACGATGGTCCTTTGCCGAGGGCGAAAACCAGTATATTTTGGCACTCGAACCACAATTTTGGGAACATCAAGTCGACAAGAACGTCGACAAAATTCGATTTATTAAAAGCCTTGATTATTTGTGGATTTATCGGTAAATTCTTGGGTTCCGCAGGAACGGCTTGCAAGCGCGTCCTGTTCGGCCAAAAAGACCGCCCAATCAGCCCGTCCAGTGGCGTGGGGTTTTGTGGCCAGCTCGCTTTTTTCTTTAACCAATAATCTAACCAAAATATTCAGAGAGTATTTCCATGGCACATAAAAAAGGTCAAGGCTCCAGTAGCAACGGTCGGGACTCCAACGCCCAGCGGCGGGGAATGAAAAAGTTCGGCGGTGAACGAGTGATCGCTGGTAATATTTTAGCTCGCCAAGTCGGAAACAAATGGCATCCCGGTCGTGGCGTTGGCCAAGGCAAAGATTACACCCTGTTCGCATTGATCGATGGCCAAGTCATGTTTGATCGCGATGGCCGTCGCATCAACGTTGTGGCAGAAGCGAATTAGTTATTCCTGTTCGGGCGGTTTTCAGTCAATGAGTCGACCCTGACTGGAGTCTCGGACAATCAGAATCAAAATCGGGGATGCCGAATCGGTATCCCTTTTTTTGTTACAACACGCAATTTTTATCGGCAACTGTGTACACCAATCGACAACTCACGGTGAGTTGCTTTGTGCCGTTCAGTGTTCCTCTTTCTTTCACCCCAAGTTTCCATCATGTTCGTGGACCAAGTTCAAATCGAAGCCATTGGCGGACGCGGCGGTCATGGCTGCATGAGCTTTCGTCGCGAAAAATTTGTCCCGCGCGGTGGTCCCGACGGCGGCGATGGCGGCGATGGCGGCAGTGTGATTATCGTCGCGCGCGTGGGAGTCAACAGTTTGGTCGCGTTCGCTAATCGCCACCATATTCGCGCTGCCAACGGCGTTAACGGTGAGGGGTCCGGGCGACATGGTCGGGCAGGGGAGGACGAGACGATTGAGGTTCCGCCTGGCACGATCGTGATCGATGCGGCCAACCGATTCATCATCAAGGATCTATCCGAGGATGGCAGTAGTGTCATCGCCGCACATGGCGGTCGCGGTGGTCGCGGGAATACGCGATTCAAATCCGCCACCAACCAAGCGCCGCGACAAGCCCAGCAAGGAGTCGAAGGCGAACACAAACGGCTGATTCTCGAACTCAAAGTCATCGCCGATGTTGGTTTGGTAGGAAAACCCAATGCCGGCAAGAGCACGTTGCTCAGTCGCATTTCGAGCGCCCGACCGGAAATTGCCGACTATGCGTTTACCACCAAGTTTCCCAATCTTGGCATCGTGCACATCAACATGGACCGCTCGTTCGTGATGGCCGATATTCCCGGTTTGATCGAAGGCGCCCATCAAGGGGTCGGATTGGGTCATGACTTCCTGAAACATATCGAACGAGCCGGAATCATTGTGCATCTGATTGAACCGCTGCCCATGGACCAAACCGATCCAGTAAAAAATTACCGGACCATTCGTTATGAATTGGAGCAGTACAATGATCGGCTGAAAGATCGTCCCGAAATCATCGTCGTGACCAAATCTGAATTGCCAAACGCACAGGAAATCGCCGCTCAATTGCGTGAGGAAACCGGCCGTGAAGTCTTGTTGATTTCCGCAGTTACCGGGGCCGGATTGCCTCAGTTGATTCACCGAATCGCCCAAGTTCTGGAACAAGCCTCAACATGCAAATAGCGGCGGTTGATATTGGTAACAGTTCGATCAAGATTGCCGTCGAACATTCGCTCGATGATCGCTGGAGTTGGGAGACGATCATTCGTGAGCCTGATCTCTCGGAACTGGATCATAGCAAACTGCACCAGAATCCCGATCCTGTTTTCTGGTCCGTTTCCAGCGTCAACCAATCTCGAGCCGCCAAGTTGGCTGCGTGGATTGCTTCGCAGCGTCCGCAAGATCAGTTTCATTTGATCGCTCCGTCGGAAGTTGATTTGGAAACTGCTGTTCGATCCCGCGATCAATTGGGCCGTGATCGTTTGATAGCCGCCTGGCGGGCGCTCCAACTCAACGAGTCCGGACCTCTCGTGGTCATCGACGCCGGGACTGCTGTGACGATTGATGTCGTGGACGAGAATTCGATGTTTCAGGGTGGCATAATCTTTCCCGGCGCCGCGACAATGCTGCGAATGTTGGCGACGCAAACCGATGCGCTACCGGATCTCTCCGACCGCCGGCTCGGTCCTCAGGTTCCGCTGGATCTGCATTCCACGTCGGCCTACATTGGAAAATCCACTGAATCGGCGATCATGTTGGGCGTTTACCAAACCCAGCGGTGTACGTTGCTGGCCGCGGTTGCCGCGCTCAGTTCGGGATATACCCGCAAACCCGACGTCTACCTGACCGGTGGCGGCGCTGTTGAATTGCTGGAGTGGCTACCTGACGTTTGGCAACATGTTCCCGATCTTGTTTTGCAAGGCGCTCGCAACATCGGTCGAATTTTATTGGGAACCGATGCTTAACTGAGTTCGTCCCTACCAAGGCCAACAAGAAAATCCCGTCTCTGACGATTTTCAAACGGGTGCCACGCAATCGAAACAATCGAGAAATTCCATGACCCGACCAAGTGTTTTGCCCGTCCTGTTTGTGGCGCTGGGCGTGTTGGTCCTAGTCAATTGGCTTTGCTATCTTAATTTCCCCCAATCGCCCGCAGCGCATCAGCGATCCATTTCTAGCGATTTGCCGACCTCGATTAGTCCTATGCCAACCCCCAATCCGGTTGTCTCCGTACCCCGAACTTTACCGTTCAAGGTGCAAGTCGTTTATTCACCGAAGTATTTGATAAACCTGGGAGGATTGGAACGTTTGCATCCGTTCGACATTAAAAAGTATAAAAAAATTCACGAGCAATTGTTGGCCGAAAACCTGTTGACGGAATTGCAAACATTGCGTCCGGAATCGCTAACCGTGGAAGACTTGAAGCTGATTCACAGCGACGAGTATCTGCATTCCCTGCAAGATCGACGAAAGCTCATTCGCTATCTCGAAGCCCCGGCGCTTCAATATGTTCCGCTTTCGCTGGACATCGCCGTACTGGAACCATTTCGCCGGGCCAGTGGTGGAACGCTGTTGGCGGCACGCACAGCCTTGACGTGTGGAATCGGCATTAATCTGGGTGGCGGTTATCACCATGCCAAGCCCAACAGTGGCGAAGGATTTTGTGTTTACGCCGACGTACCGATTGCGATTCGCAAGCTTCAATCCGAAGGGCTGATCAAAACTGCTCTGATTGTGGATGTGGATGTCCATCAAGGGAACGGAACCATCGTCTGCTTGGCCGACGACGAAACGACATTTGCTTTTTCCATGCACCAGGGAAATATCTTTCCGGTCCCCAAAGAGATTGGCGATTTGGATATCGAACTTGACGCTGGGATGGGGGACGAGGAATATTTGGAGATCCTCGCCGAAAACTTGCCGGATCTGTTCAAACGCTCGCAGCCCGATATTTGTTTTATCATCGGCGGCTGCGATCCATTGTCCGGTGATCCATTGGCGGCACTGGAAATGACGGCAGGAGGTATCGTCACGCGCGACGAAATGATTGTCACTGCTTGCGCCGAGCGACAAGTGCCAGTCGTGCTAACGCTCTCCGGAGGATACAGCCCCGCTGCTTGGCGCGCCCAATTTTCAAGCGTAAAAAATCTGATTGAGAAATTTGGAATTGCGGACCCAGCGGTTTCTGATTGAGTATTCCAAGCAGAATCTCATGAATAGGTTCTCAGCGCCGCCAATTCAAAACAAGGCACTCTTCATTTGCTCGCGAATTCAACCGCCAGCTGACGATTCGAGCATTTTTCTTGAATTGTTGTCACGCGGCGGCGTCGCGTCCGTATTGGCAACAGTGGTCTCAAAGCGATTGGCCAGTCCTCAGGACATGAAGTAAACCGGTTTTTTTGGATGCCGCCGCATTCATATCTACTTCAAACGGCCGGCGCCTGAGATCGTCTTGCATAGTACCATTCCGATGAAGAGGACCAAAGTGATGACAAGTTTTACACAATATTATTGGCGGCTGTTGTGTTTGCCGCTCGTTTGCGGGATTCCCGTCGCCGTATCGGCGTCCGACCATCTTGATGCACCTTCGATTCTGATCGACGGACGGATGGATGTTAACGACACTTACATTTTTCAATCGACGGATACTGCACAAAGTACCGCGATGGTGATGACGGTCAACCCATTGGCCGGCATTTTGAGCCCTAGTACTTTTAGCGACAAAACGGCTTACATTTTCGATATCGATCGAAACGCCAATGCTAAGGCCGATTTGTCAATCGTGGTGCGGTTCGGTCCGCTGAATCGGATAACGGGTAAACAGGCCGTCAATGTTCGCTACAAGTTTGGCACCACGACAGTCGAAGCCGGAAATGGCTTCACCGGTCTGGATATTCCGCTTCGAGGTGGTGGACGGCTGCTCGCCACCCAATTCGATGATCCTTTTTTCTTTGACTTGTTGGGTTTCAAGGATGGGCTCAATTTTACTGGCATGGACTTCTTTGCCGGTTTCAATGTGTCGGGTATCGTAATTGAAATGCCACGCTCCCGGGTCTCGGGCGGCAATCAGGTGTCTTTGGTTTGCCGAACTACGGTAAATGGATTGCAAAAAGACCGAGTCGGTCGACCCGCAATCAACACCGTCTTGATTCCATCGGCGATGAAGGACGACTTCAACGTTTCGCCGGCGGCAAGCGATTTTGTCAACTTCGGAATTGTTGTCCGCGATAAAATCGAGGCCTTGTCCGGCGATGCGATCTTTGCCGATATGCTGACGATGGTTTTACTGCCGGATGTATTGTCGTTCGATCAATCGAATTCGGCAGGATTCTTGAACGGTCGACAGTTGGACAATGACGTCATCGATGCCGAACTCAACTTGCTGACCAAAGGGGTTGTAGCAACAGATGGTGTCAACGGCAACGATTTGATGTTTACGACGACGTTTCCTTTTCTGGCCCCACCTCACTAAGCACCGGGACCGGAAACTGGCACAGGAATGTGACTGCGAGTCTGGAAGAAACGGCAACCCGAGACACCTTTTTTGAATCGATTAAGACCATGTTAGAGTTGAAGTCAAAGCGAACCAAGTTAGGCGAACGGGTTTTTTCCAAGCGTTTGGCATGCCCGCCAGTTTGGATTGTCGCCATCCTCAGCGGCTGCATTTTGAATTTGGAATTGCCGATTGCCAAAGCCCAAACGGCACCGTCAATCACTCCTTCATCAAAACAGCTGCCAACGAACAATGATCCGTTGGCGGCTGCATTGATTCCAAAACCGATTAACCCAGGGTCCTCGGCGCCTTTTCCGAAAATCGGGGCTCAGCTCCCTGCCCAAAACGGAAATTTTCAAGAGTTCATGCCGACCGCCGACGCGATTCGAATGTTCGAATCGCGTATTTCTGCCAACCCGTTGGATCACTATAGTATGGTAGTCGCGGCCCAGCTCTACTTGCGCGAAGGTCGCGAGAAGAGCCAGCATCGCAGTTTCGAGCAGGCCGAGTTGTTACTTCGCCGCGCCATCGACGTCGCGCCCGACAACATCAACGCTAATACCTGGCTAGTTTCCGCGCTCGTCTCGCAACATAAGTTTCAGTCCGCGGTTGATCAGTCCGATGCAGCTCTCAAATTGTCCCCGAACAATCAGTTGCTTCTTTCGGCTCGTGGAGATGCGTTGCTCGAAATGGGCCGAATTGACGAAGCGGAGAAAATATTTAGTGAGATTGGCAAAAGTGTCAACACGCCCGGAGTCCTGGCCCGGCAAGCGCGCGTACTCGAATTGCGTGGTCATTTGGATCAGGCGATCGAGTTGATCAATCAAGCCCTGCAAGAGTCGATTGAATTTGATGAACGTCCCCAAACGACGGCTTGGTACGATTACCGGCTGGCTGAATTGCATTTGGGACAAGGGAGACTACCCGAAGCCGAGAAACATGCGTTGAACGGTTTGACGCGGAACCCTGGCGATCCGAAACTCACAAAATCCATGGCCCGCGTGTTAGCGGCCAAAGGAGAGCTGCGGAAATCACGGCGAGTCTATGAGACCTTGATCCAGCTGGAAACCTCGCCAACCTCGATGGCCGAATACGCCGACCTGCTCCAACGCATGGGTGAACACCAACTGGCGGCAAAATGGCTGGAGAGCGCGGATCGACTTATGGTTCGCGAGCTGGCGACAACAGGAACCGCACACTTTCGCGACCGCGCCTTGTTTCTGTTGGAGAATAATCGTGATCCATCGCAAGCGTTGGAACTGGCACAGCAAGACCTGAAAACGCGGCAAGATATTTTTGCCCACGATACGCTGGCCTGGGCCCAGCTAAAGTCGGGTCAGCCACAAGAAGCACTCAAGAGTATTCAAACCGCCCTTCAATTGGGTACTCGTGATGCCAAACTATTTTATCATGCTGCGGAAATCGCCAAGGTCTGTGAATTGCCGGAACAAGCTTCCACGTGGCTGGCTTTTGCCAAAGAGATTAATCCTCACGCCAGTTATTTGCAGTAAGGCCTGAAGATCCCAATTGCCAGCACTTGCTGATTACTATTCTTCGAATTACACCAGCTCTTATAGTGGTTTGTTTAGACCTTATCGATAGAGTGCTGGCTTGTGCTAATCAAAAGAACGACGGATATGTTAACAGTGGAACGATATTTATCGTCAATCTAGCACGATTGTTTTCAATTGTTCGGCACCCGAAATTGTTAGGCTCTCTGCTACCAGCCCGACGATCGCAGCCAAATACATTCTGCCCTTGACTCGACTGCTGAACTTTTGGTACGTCACCACGTGTTTAACAGTTCCCATTTTCGATTACCAAGGTCTTGAGTCATATGGTATCTACTTTCTTGGCGTCGACGGTGCGTTGGTATCGCCGGCGATGGCTGTGGTGCATTCAGGTAATCAGCCAATCGGCGGCAGACAATGGTTGGCGGTCGGTTCCTGTTTTCGGCTGCCTGATTCTGGCTGGGCTGTCGTTCCAGTTCGGCTGCCGCAATCACCAATATGCGCACCTGTTGCGCGGGAATCAAGAAGATCTCGTTGGCAGTCATGAAGCGGGAGCAGAAACCTTTAATTCACTGGTTGACGAATCGGTAGCAAAATTACTGGCCCGTCAACAACCGGCCGGTGCCGTCACTGAAACGGGAGCCTCATTGGGGAAACGAATTTGTTTCGTCGGCGTGGAAAATGTAAGTTCGGAAGACATTGGCGATTTTAAGGATCAATTGCACGAACAAGTTGATACGGCGATTACATCCAGCGGACGGTTCCAAACCATCAGTGCGCGCTTTGTCGAAAACGGCCTGAAACAAATGCGATTGATGCCCGACGATTTAATGGTGCCGGCCAATCGTCGTCAGTTTGCCAATTTGATGGAACAGGACGGTCAGCCATTTGACTATCTGTTGTTCGCTCGGTTGACGTCGGGTACCACGACCAATAACAAGAGCTATCAACGTGACTATTTGCTGACGCTGGAGTTAGTGGATTTGCAATCGGGTCAATACGACAAAGAATCGGCGAAAGTTCGCAAGGGCTACCATGCGTCGCGATTGGGAAAATGGACGAAATACAATCCGTTAACAAGGTGAAGTTTCGTCCGACATCAAGAGCGACTCGCGCGGCCCAGTTGCACCCGGGTTTTTTTCGCATGTCGTCGTGGATTGTCACCCTGATTGGAATTTTGTTCCTGGTTCTGGCGATCGGAAACGGCTGTCGTTCGCATCAAAAAATCGTGGACCGCGCTCACGGCGAGTATTGGACCGGCAACTGGGACCAATCGGCGGCCACTCTAGCAACGGCCGTCAAACGCCCGCGACTTGACACCGACGTGTTGCGGCTCGATCAAGCCATGATCGAATTTCAGCGCGGCAAACTGGCGGCATCGCAACAACTGCTCCGGGAAGTCCGCGAGCGATTTGCCAGCCAACCGTTGGGTACCAGTGGTGTCAATTCACTGGCCTACCTGAGCGACGAAAGCCACCGGATATACGCCCCGGAAGATCACGAACGGATTCTGTTGCATGTGATGCTGGCCTGCAACAGTTTGCTGACACAAGATGGTGATACCGTCGCCTATGTTCATCAAATCGGTGAACAATGCCAGTCGCTGCTGGAGCACCGTCCGCTAAAAATCGTCGATCAAAATGGCCAGCCCATCTCCCTCGATCAGCCTCCCCAGGAAGTTCCTACAACAACAATAATCGGTCAAGCCAAAACCGCGCTACCAGTGCCAACTGCGGTGGACATCGATCCGGTTCGGCGCGAACTGGCGATTGCGCCGTTGATGCGAGCGTTGGTTCGTGGTGAGTCACGCATGGACCATGACGAATTAATTCGCCATCTGCAAGTCGCCAATGAATGGCGCCCCGACAGTCCGTTTCTACAAACCGAATTACGTCGCGCGATTAACAACGACCAGTCTCCCCGGGGGTACGGAACTCTTTATGTTCTGGCGATGGTCGGCAAAGGTCCTCGCAAGATTGAGACCACAGAACCGGTTTCATCACAAGCACTCCTGGTGGCAGACCAAATCCTTTCCGGCATCGGGAAATACTCGTTGCCGCCGACAATTGCGCCGATCAAAATTGCCAAGATTCAACTTGCTCCGATCTCGATCGACCAACTGGAAATCGCGATTGACGACCGAATCGTCGGGTCGACCGAAAACATCGCGGACATTGGTCGCCTGGCAGTTGCGCGGCAACAGGAACAGATGCCGGCCATCCTTGCCCGGGCGGTTGTGCGACGTATTGTGAAAAAGGGAGTTGTCGTCGCCAGCAAGAAAGCTTCTGGAGTCGAGGATGACGAGAAACACGATTTGACTTCGTTTGCGTACGATGCGGCTGGTGTGATTTGGGAAGCCGCCGAAAAAGCGGATTTGCGCAGCTGGTCATTACTGCCAGGCAGTATCCAGGTTTTCCGGATCGACCTGCCTGTCGGTCAACATCAAATCACCGGAGTCCCCGCACTTAACGGGCGCTCCATTGCTGCTGGCTTCAAAGGATCATGCGAAATTTCTGACGGACGTAGCACTTTCGTATTTGCTTCGATCGCCGACGCGCGAATGACTGGACACTGGGTTACGCGACGGGACTAAGCTGACTATTTCGGTGCGGGCTCGTCTTGGTTTTCTGCCAACTCCTCGGGGGTAGGAGTCGCTGACGAAACGCCGTCAGCCGGGACCTCACCATGTGCCGTCCAAACGATTGCATTTAACACGGTCTTGCGAAAGCCATCGTTTTTCCAGTTATCATGAAAATGGCCACCGGTAAAACCGAAGCCACGTCCCTTACCGTCGCCACGTTCAAACGCCCAACCCAGATGTTGAGGTTTCTTGTCTTTAAGTACTTCCTGACGAACTGCCGGGTTTCCACTGTGCGGTCCATCCGGACGGGAAAGTGAATCCTGGGGTGGTAACGCCGTAAGAACGGGAGTCACGCGGGACATTTCCGGCACAAATCGCATGTGGTAATACCATTCGTCATTTACCTCAAACGGTTTGACGCCTTGCGTGACCGGATGTTTCGGGAACGTTTCGAATTTGGCAACCCAATGTGGATTGACCGACCAATCCGTTTCGAAATAGCCGCCGATCCAATTCAAAAATCGTTGTCCGGACAGACCTTTCGGGACTTCTACACCATAGTGCAAACAAACTAAACCGGTACCGCGCCGCATGATCTCCTCAAAAGCTTCACCATTGTGATGCAGGTAGTGTCCTTCTCCGCCATCGCAATACGAGACCACCGTGTCGGCATTATCCAGGGCAGTTGGATCGGCGGGCCAACCATTTTTGTATACCGTTGTCAGAACCTTCAAACCATCGGCTTTCGCCGCCGCTTCTAATCGGTTGGCAAGCAGCAAACAACCGGCATTATGTTCGTGCTGGCCATAACCATGGCTGGGCTCGCCAGCGACGAAAACGATTTTCTTGACACCATTGGCCAGCGGCAGACGTTTGAGTCGCAGGTCTTTGAATTCGATCTTCATTGGCGGGCCGACATGCAGCTGCAATCCGATCAAGCCTTTGGTGAGAGCTAGTTCGGCATCATCATCGATTACTTCCGCAGTGGTCTGGCCGTTGATCTTGATGATTATGTGATTGCCCAACGCTTGGATTTCCATGTCATTCCAATCGTTGAGATCGATTTGTTTGAGAATCTCCGCCGGATCGTTGGCGATTTCAGTTTTCTTGTCGGCCTTACCGAGCAGAGTTACCTTTTGACCGCGCTCACAGAGAATTCCGCGCCCCGTACTTTCGGAATACAGAATTCCAATATATCGGCCTGAGCGATCGATGTCGGCCTGATAACCAATCATCTCGCCGGTGGCAGGTTGTTGGCTGCGAATTTGAACGCCGCTGTTGGCTTGATCCGAGCCCGAAATACGGAATTTGTACTTCAAGACAAAATCATCGACTTCCCCTTGATCCCAGGCCAGAAAGCGATTTTTTTCCAGTTTTTTTTCTGCCGTTGTTTCGCCGACAATCGCGCCATCTTCGACTCGCCACAGAGTTTCATCACCACGCCAACCAGTCAGTGATTGGCCGTCAAATATCGACTTGAATCCCTGTTCGTCCTGAGCCTTGAGACGAGGGACAATGGTGAGCAACAGTGAACAAACAGTGAGTCGGACGATGCAGGTTAAGCTCATGGTTAATTTCCGCGGGTTGGAAAATAGGTATTGATTCACGGTATCAAGGAAAAACACCGATGGGCATTACTGCTCGGTTGTTCGACCTACAATATACACGTCATTGTCCAGTTGCTGTACTGATTCCAGCTGAATTTTTCGCGCTGCCGAGAGAGTGGGTTTGCCGACCCCGGCCATCACACTTGTCGCGTGTCGACCACCTAGTATTTTCGCACCAATAAAGACGTGAGTTTCATCGATTTGGTCGAGATCCTGCAGCGAACCCAGCAAGCCTCCTCCTCCCTCGACCAGTACATTGGTCAGACCTCGTCGTGAGAGTTCGCCTAATAGTTCCAATAACCGCTGATTGGAATCATCGGCGAGGTGCCGCCAAATCTCACAGCCGGTTTTTTCCAAGGCAACTACGTCTGAAACATCTGCCTGTGGTCCGACGGCAATGAGGGTGGGAAACTCGCGAGCCGTTTGACAGAGCCTGGAATTGATCGCCAGCCGGGCGGTGGAATCCAGAACAATTCTGGTTGCCACGCGTGGTCCCGACGGACGAGCGGTGAGCAGAGGATTGTCGGCCAGCGCCGTGTTCACACCGACCATAATCGCATCGACGCGCCCGCGAATCTGATGCACGATCGCCCGCGATTTTTCATTGGAAATCCATTGGCTGTCACCCGACGCGCTGGCGATTTTTCCATCCAGCGTCATGGCCCATTTGGCAATCATCCAGGGCTGGCCCGCCGTGACCCGTTTTAAAAAGGGAGCGAGGATTTTGGCGGCGGCGGTTTGCAACAAGCCAACCTCCACTTCGATGTCCGCCGTTTTCAATTGTTGTATTCCCGCGCCGTTAACCAACGGATTCGGGTCGGGATGTGCGACCACCACGCGGGTAATTCCGGCTTGGATTAACGCCCCTACGCACGGCGGCGTCTTGCCATGGTGCGAACAAGGCTCCAATGTCACATAGGCGGTCGCGCCGACAAGGGATTCGTTTGCCGATTCGATGGCGTTGATTTCGGCGTGCGGTCCACCGAATTTTTGATGCCAGCCTTCTCCAACGATCTGATGGGCATTAACTAACACGCACCCGACCAACGGATTCGGTTCGACGAAGCCTTGCCCGCGCAACGCCAAATCAATGGCTCGTTGCATCCAAATTGAGTCGTTGGAGGGTAACATGCGGTAGCGTCACAGCTCCTCGATGATTCCCGTCGAATCTGAAAACGATTCGACGGGCACGTCCACCCGGGCAAGCATGGAACAATAGAGATTCGTCAACGGCGTTTTTTCACGACAACGAATGTATCGCCCCGTCTTGATTTGTCCTCCGGCGCTACCAAACATGGCGATCGGCAGGTCGCTGTGATCATGTGAGTTCCCATCGGCAATACCGCTGCCATAAACAATCATCGAGTTGTCCAATAGAGTCCGTTCCCCTTCCTGAATGCTATCCAATCGAGTCAGTAGATGATTAAACAGGCTGACATGGTATTGATTGATCTTGCTAATCATCTGTTGTTTTTCCAGCGAGCCAGCATGATGTGAAATGTTGTGGTGACCATCCGGAATTGCCAGATTACGGTAACTGCGATTGCTGCCGGCATTGGCAAACATGAATGTTGCGATCCGAGTCGAATCAGTCTGAAACGCGAGTACCAGCATATCCATCAGCAATTTCACGTGTTCGCCGTATTCTTGTGGGACTCCAGCTGGTCGCACGAAATTGGATTGGTCATCTTCGGATTGGGCGAGCGAGTCGGTGGTATGCAACCGACGCTCAATATCTCGTACAGCATACAAATATTCGTCCAGCTTTCGACGGTCATGTGCCCCCAATCGATCGCTTAATGATTTCGCTTCGTTATTGACGAAATCCAAAATCGACTTGCGGCGTCGGTCGCGTTGGGCCAGTGATTTTTCATTATCGTACTCGCTGCCAGACCCAAACAACCGTTCGAACACCGCAGCCGGATTGACTTCTTTCGGCAGCGGTGAAGTTTCGTTTCGCCAAGAGACATTTGACGTGTATAGGCAACTGTATCCGGAATCGCAATTTCCGGCGGTCGCGCTGGTTTCAGTGCCGAGTTCCAGTGATTTCAGTCGGGTCAAATGACCGATTTTTTCTGCGGCAAACTGATCCACTGAAATCCCGTTGCGGATATCGGCACCGTTGGTCTTTCGCGGATGCGCTCCTGTTAGATACGCAGCGACGGCGCGCGCATGATCGCCACCACCATCTCCCAAAGCTTCAGCACCGCGGAGCGATAGCCCGGAAAATACATTCATCTTTTCACGAAAACCAGTAATCGGCTCCATGATCGATTGCATTTCGAATTCGTGATCGCCGGGGCCTTGCGGTTTCCAATCCGCCATGTGCATGCCATTGGGAACGTATAAAAACGCCATGCGAATGGGCGGTGCTTGGACCGAAGACAGTCCGGTACTGGCAGCCAGCGGTCGGGCCGCCGAGGCCATTGCTTCCAGCCACGGAAGCGCAATGACAGTACCAAGACCACGCAGTACCGTTCGTCGTGAAATATTGTTGTTCATGGTTTGTTCTGTCAATGTTTGATGGATTCGACGAACCACCTTGTGCGTCGTAACATGTGTAATCTGAATTCTGTCAAACGAAAATCAATCCGACGGAAAAAACAATTCGCTGTTGAATTTTGCGGCAACCTACTCCGCCTCGCCGCGACGTTTCAGGAACGGATCGCTGGTTATCACCAAATAGATTAGCTCCCTAAAACGATCATCTTTGCGCGACAATCCCTCCATTATTTTGTCGATCGCACATTCGTCAAAATACTCTAACCCGCGTCCAGTAGAATAAATCAGCATTTTTTCAATCATACACCGCACAAATTTGTCGTGCATCTTCTGATGAATCGTCTGCTGCATTTCGCGTGCCCCGGAAAACTGGGATCCATCCGGTAACAATCCAATTGGATCAATTGCATTGCCGTCATCTGTCTCTCGCCATCGTCCGACGGCATCGTAGTTTTCCAGGGCGAATCCCAATTCATCCATTACCTTGTGGCAAACGGCACAGTTTGGATCGGTGCGATGTTGTTCCATACGCTGGCGAACGGTCCCCGTCAGCTCCGCTTGGTCTTCCAGTTTCATGGCTTTCGGATCGGGCGGGGGCGGTTCTTCACCCAATAGATTTTCCATGATCCATTTGCCACGTTTGACCGGAGAAGTCCGATTGGGATTTGAAGTTAGCGTCAATATACTCGCGTGGGTCATCAAGCCGATACGTCCAGTTTTCGTAGTGGAAACGCGACGAAACTCCTCCCCTTTAATGTTCGCAATTCCGTAAAATTCTGCCAAACGTTGATTCACAAATGTAAAATCCGTTTGCAACAAATCCGTAATTTTCGCGTCCCGCTGAATCAAATCGGCGAACACTAATTTGGTTTCCATAATCATGTCATCCCGCAACTGTCGATCCACACCGGGAAACAGATCGGGGTCGGGTTGAAAATTCTCCAGATGTCGCAATTGGAGCCATTGAGCGACAAAATTGTCGGTCAAGGCCGATGATTTGGGATCGGCCAACATGCGATCAAGTTGCTCGCGCAGGATCATGGCATTGCGCAGTTTTCCCTCAGCGGCCAGGCGAAACAGTTCGTCGTCCGGCATCGTGCTCCACAAGAAATACGACAGGCCGGTCGCCAATTCGAAATCATTGAGCATTCTGGTTTCACCGGCGGTTGTTGGCATTTCGACTTTGTATAGAAAGTGCGGCGAAACGAGAATGGCTTGGATGGAATACCGCAACGCGACCTCAAAATTGTCACCTTCGGATTGGGCTGACTCGAAAAAACCAACCAATTGATCAATTTCTTCCGTGGTCGCGCGCCGGCGAAAAGCCTTGGAGGCGAGTTTATTAAGTATCTTGCGGGCGAATTGCCTCTGGGCAGCCGAATCTTCCGGAACGGAATCCGCAATCAAACGGCGATGGGACGGAGGTCGTTGATCCAGCGGTCCTTGAATTTGAATTTGTTGGATAAAGAGGTTTCGATCAAAACCAGGTTCATTGGCGGTCTTGGCAACATAATCGTCGTTCAAAAACGAAATCTCCAGTCGACAGTCACCAGCTTTCCCCCGCACGATGAACTCTTCGTCCGACGCTTCACCGCCGGTCGCCGTCAAATTTCCGGAAACCGGTTTGCTATTGTCGAACCCTGCCGACAGCTTAATCGGTCCGGCACCACCAGGAGTTCCATAGGCACGAACAAGCAATCGGTAGTTTCCCTTGGCTGGCAATTTGAGTTGTTTACCAATCGTCGAATTGGTGTACATGCCGACTGAGTTTTCTTCTAAACCGGTGCCCTCGGTAAGATCCAGTTGGTCGAAACGCAGCGTTTGGCTCAGACTCGGTCGGTCCGGGTCAACTATCGCTCGAACGGAAATTTCTTCGGCCGCGTTCAGGTATTTTTCCATCAATATCGGTGGCAGCGAAATCACGTCGGCAATATTGTCGAATCCATAGCCAACGTCGTCGCCCGGGAAATCCCCGGCGGGTTCATAGTCCACATCCAGCAGATCTCGAATGGTGTTTTGATATTCTGTGCGGTTAAGTCGCCGCAATGTGATTCGGCCAGGGTCGATTTTGTTGCAATCAGCCAAGTGCAATACCTCGTCGAGCCAACTCATCAGCATTTGGAAATCGGCATCGGAGAGAGCAGTGGCTTCGGCGGGGGGCATTTCCTTGGCCGCGACGCGGTGTTCGACTTTGAGCCATTTTTTGCGAGCACTCAAAATTTCGTCGAGCGACTGAAAGCTGTCCAAGTTGAATCCGGCTTCGGCAGTATCGCCTGAATGACAATCAAGGCAGTTGGCTTGCAATAATGGCTGGATCGTCTCCGTGTACTGACGTTGAAGGACGCGCAAATCGTCGTCCCCACGCGCGATCGAAAACCCGACGACGAGCGTATTGGCGAAAATCAGCAATCGAACCAGCATCATTTCTACTTCCTTGCTTGGGCGTGGTACTTCTTCGGTGCAACAACAAACTAAAAATTTGAGAGTCCCAAACCCTTGTTCAAGATTGGATTATATCGCAAGGATTTCCTGCGATTCTGCATGCCAGCCCGCAATTGGCCAATCGAACGGGCGGATTATTGTGTTCGGAATGGCCCTAATTGACCGGCGTTTCAGTTAAAATCAGGCCAATAATTGGACTTTTTTCAAAAAATGTCGGGAATTTCTCGAAAAAATCGCGATTTACATGAGTTTTTGGAGCAAACTGCCTTGAATAATCAGTGCGAATCGGTCTAATTTTCGCGTCACCAGATTCGGAAGACCGAATTTCCTTGAGTTTTATCACAACCCCATCTCACTCGGAGGCGTCCCCTAATGGCGAAAAAGACTGGCCCTAAAGCACCAACCAAATCCACAATCCTAAACAACTTGGCCGAAAAAACCGGCGCATCGAAAAAAGACATCGGTGCATTTTTTGATGCGTTGAATGCCGAGATTGAAGAAAGCATTGCCAAAAAAGGTAGCGCTGGTCAATTCACGATTCCCGGTCTGTGCAAAATCGTCGTGGTAGACAAACCTGCTTTGCCAAAACGCGAAGTCCGCAATCCAGGTACGGGCGAAATGGTTTGGGCGAAGCCGCGTCCTGCACGCAAAGTCGTAAAAATTCGCGCCTTGAAAGGCCTGAAAGATATGGTCGGTTAGGTTTATTCGAATTTCCGTCGACTTGGAGTTCATGAACGCCAAGTGATCAATTGCCGGACACACCAGACAACTGCAAGAAACCGCTGAAGAATTTCAGCGGTTTTTTTGTTGGCCGAAAGATCTATCGATCTATCGCGCGTCACTCCGCCGGTTGGACGACAATTTTTGCGGAATAGTCTCCGTCCCACCGATAGCCGCTGTTATTTTTGGCGTAGTTATCTTGGATGGCGATTCCCAGGAACAGTTCACCCGCCTGTTTAGCCACAAAGTCACCGGAGGAACCGATCTTGATGTAGTTTTCGCTCTTCCCAATGCGGGCCATTAAAGTTCCGCTGTTTTGATTTTGCCAAGTACCTTGGTTTTCGATTCCATCCGGACCTGAGGAGGTGCTCCAATTGGTCCATTGGACCACACCCGTGGCTCGAATCGAGATCTTATCGCCTCGGTTGACGCGAATTTTGGTGGAGACCGGAGTCGTTTGGAAAAATGAAGTTCCCGAGACTTCCACCGATTTGCGGACTTCTTCTTTGGACGAATTGAACGAACGATCGGCCATTCGGATGTCCGCCAAATTAACCAATAGATCGCCAAATTTACTGGATAATTTGAACTCGCTTTGGCGGATCTTGCCCACGATCGAGAACTCGCCAGTCACAATCAAATCACCGCGAATTAACGGTCGTTCGAGTTCACCTGTCTCCAAATCACCGCTTTCATCAGACAGTTCTGCAATTATTTTCTTGATTTCTTCCAGGTGTTTCTTGCGTTCTGCGCTCCCGCCATCCTCAAACCTACCAATTTCATTTTGCAATCGGAGGCCCATGGCCACGAGTTCGCGATGGGAATTTTCGCGGACGGCAAAATCTTTGTCACCCAACCCTTCAACTAGCGTCGATATTTTTTGGCCTAAAGCTGGAATGCTGTCCAAACCTGGATGAAACTTCAAGATGTCGCGGATGGGAATCTGCAGGGTACCAAAAGTGGTATCGATATCGATCTTCTCGAAAGTCACATCGCCGCCGACGATTGAACCGTCCCACATGTGAAATCGAATGAACTGATCGCCGATGTCCGATTTCGCAGCGATCGCCGCGGTATCGGTGATCTCCTCATCGGTCTTGTTATCCGACTGCGGAATAGCGACGGATTCGGCATCAGGCACTTGAACTTCCTGCGGAACAGCATCGTCCTGATCCCGCAAAATTTGTGGCTTAAGGGCGATGTCTATCCCGAGTTCTTGTTGCGCAAAGGCGAACAACGGTGTTACGATTCCGACACCAAGGATCAGTCCGCCCAAGGCGACGCCAGTGAAAAGCAATTTCGAATTCATGAAACAACCTGCCAAGAAGGGTTGAAAATTGTGATTACCAAGTTGCGAAACAAGACCGCAACCGCTCGTTCGCTACCTAAATTAAACCGTAAATCTTCCGCACTGACCAGTTTAGGGATGCATTCGTCGAACAAATGGTTCCCTGCGTGCGGGTTGGACAGTTGCCAACACTAGTTTTCGACAGTTGGACCTTCGAGGGCTGGGTCATAACCATCCAGAAAACTGGAGAGTGAGCGATTTCGATAGGGTTGTTGCAATTTTCGAACCGCTTTCGATTCGATTTGGCGTACGCGTTCGCGAGTTACCGAGAAGATTTTGCCAACTTCTTCCAACGTGTAGGAGTAGCCATCGGCCAAACCATACCGCAGACGCAAAATTTCCCGTTCGCGATAGTTCAAGTGCTCCATCGCCTCATCAATCCGGGATTTGAGTGCGGCCTGGTGCGTATCGTATAGCGGATCATCGTCGCGGTGATCTTGCAGGAACTCACCGAAGTAACTGTCGTTCTGATCTCCGACGGGTTGGTCCAGCGACAATGGCGTCCGAGCCATTTTCATAATGATTCGGGTATCATCCAGCGACAATTTTGCTCGTTCGGCTGTTTCCTCAGGACTGGGTTCGCGACCGAGTTCCTGGACCAGGTCTCGCATCACGTTGCGGACCTTGGTCATGGTGTCGATCATGTGAACGGGCACTCGAATCGTGCGACTTTGATCGGCGATCGCTCGCGTAATCGCTTGTCGAATCCACCAAGTCGCATAGGTCGAGAACTTGTAGCCCCGTTCGTGTTCAAATTTATCGACTGCCCGCATTAGACCAGTATTACCTTCTTGAATCAGATCGAGGAAACTCAACCCGCGGTTACGGTACTTTTTGGCGATGGAGACCACCAATCTCAAATTCCCTGCCGACAGGACGCGCTTCGCCGCGTCTTGAGTTTCCTGTAAGCGATTGGTTTTGCTGATACGTCGATGCAGTGTGGCTGGACTTTCGTATGTCTGTTGCATCAAGTAATGCAGTTCGGCTCGAATTTCTTCATAACTGCGCGAACCACAATAGCCCGTTGTTTCGGCTTCTCGCAGCAGGCGACGCAAACTTTGCATACGAGTGTTGATTTCTTCCAGCTGTTCAAACAGGGGTTGCAAACGGCTGGATCGCAAATTCAATTCCTCGATCAAACGTACACAGCGGTTGCGACGTACAATCATGCGACGCCAAGCCGCCCGACGAACGGCAATTGAGTTCGTACGGACAATCGCAATCGCGTAGTCATTGCGGTTCAGTGCCAACAGGTGTTTCAATGTTTTCAGGTTGGGGACCAAGCGTTGCATGATTCGTTTCTTTTCGGCTTTATTGGTCACCGAAACTTCGATCGTACGGTCCAATCGCAATTTTTTGTCCAGCACTTTTCGGAGTGCGTCATAGGCGCCTCGCAACATAAAATCGGTCGCTAACATGGTATTGCGATACTGAAAGCGGGCTGATTCGATCGAAACCGCAGCCGAAACCTCCTCGGCGCGAGTGAGTAACGGAATACGCCCCATTTGCATCAAGTACATTCGCACGGGATCATCAATTGCTTCGATGGACAAGTTCGTGATGCTTCGAGGTTGGGAGTTTGCAGTTCGGGATTTGCGGTCTAGTGTCGCGGGTGAAACATTCATTTTTTGTTTTGCCTTGGCCATGATTTCCTCGACTGAATTTGCGGCTGGGTGATTCTCAGCGGCTTGATTTAGTCATATCGCAGGCGGGATGCCAAAGCAGAACTTCTATTCGAATTCCATGAATCATAGGCATCTCATCTAAAAAGTGTCGCATTTGGCGAGCTTTTTATCGTTGGGATCGAGTCGGGCAATTTCGCTTCCCAAACCTGATGAGGCAAAAAGGCAACCTTTGAGGTCAACCCCTCAACCCATGTCGCGAATAATCAACCGGCCGCCAGAATCGATGAGATCAGAATAATCCGAACGCTAGTTGCTCAAATTCACGTTTCACACGTACAATTGCGATCCGGATTTGTTCCTCTGACTGAAGTACGGCATTCTCATTCCATGGCGGAAAACTACTATAAGACACTTGGAGTTCCGCGCACCGCGACTCCGGAAGACATCCAAAAAGCCTATCGCAAACTGGCGAGAAAATACCATCCTGATCTCCACGCCGACAAGAACGAAAAAGAGCGCGATGTAGCCAAACAGAATTTTCAAAAAATCCAGCAAGCGTACGACATTCTGAGCGAACCAGAAAAACGCAGCCTCTACGACCAATATGGCGACAACTACGAACAGATGACCGCTGGCGGTAATCCCTTCGGAGGACGTGGCGGTGCCAGCCCGGGGGGCTTCGAAGACTTCCTTCGACAAATGGGCGGCGGTATGGAAGGAGGCAGTCGCGGTGCTCCTCCTCGGGGAAGCATGGGAGGGTTTGAAGACATCCTGCGCCAAATGGCCGGTGGTCGCGGCGGCCGAACCGGGCCAGCACCCTTGCCCGCAAAAGGAGAAGATGTCGAACAGGAGATTACCGTACCGTTTGCCGTCTCGGTGTTGGGTGGCACGCATCAGGTTCAACTGCGCCGGTTCAACGGAAAAGTCGAATCCATCGACGTCAAGGTTCCGGCGGGCATCGAATCGATGCAAAAAATTCGCTTGCGCGGTCAAGGCTACCCGCATCCTGCCGGCGGACCGCCCGGTGATTTGAAAGTGGTCATTAAAGTTGCGCCCCATCCGAAATATACCCGTAATGGACTTAACCTGAACATTACCGTGCCGATTACCGTTCACGAAGCAGCGGAAGGTGCCAAGATTGACTTGGCCACGCCGCATGGAAAAATCTCGTTATCCGTTCCGCCGGGTAGTTCCAGTGGAAAACCGCTACGCCTGCGCGGAATGGGTATCCGTACCAAAGATAGCTCGGGAGACCTGATCGCTACGTTGCAAATCGTTGTGCCCAAAGAAGTATCTCCTGCCGATTTGGAGTTGCTGAAGAAATTGAGCTCGGCTTGGACGATTCCTGCGCGAGTCGATCTCAATTGGTAAGCCTGCATGATGAATCGTCATACTTTTCCCAAGAACATTCGCTTGCGCCGCAAGGTAGAATTTGACGCGGTCTTTGGTGGCAAGTTGTTCGCATCGGATGACGTCCTCGTAATGCATGCCCAGAAAAATCAGTTGGATTTGACTCGATTAGGGCTGTCGATCAGTCGCAAAGTCGGCAACGCAGTCGTTCGCAATCGTTGGAAAAGATTGATTCGCGAGTCCTTTCGTCTGCAACAACATGACTTGCCCATGGGACTGGATCTGGTAATTCGGCCCCGCAAAGGGGGGGATTGCGAACTAAAAAAGATCACACGCTCAATCCATGGACTTGCCAATCGGCTCGCGCGCAAGCTATGCCATGCTCCGTGATCGCCAGGTGGCCACAGGAAAACAACGAGACATGAATCGCGTTTGGCGCTGCATCATCGCATTTCCCGGTCGCGGCCTCATTCTCATGGTGCGGTTTTACCAAGTTTGCATCAGTCCGTTGCTGGGGCCCAATTGTAGATTCCAGCCGACTTGCAGCGCCTATTTCATCCAAGCCGTCGAAAAATATGGCGCGGTCCGGGGAGCCTGGAAAGGCCTGATTCGAATTTGCAAATGCCATCCGTTGCATCCGGGCGGTAACGATCCGCCCTAGGATCGACCCCAGAGATCACTTGGCATTTTTGCCCGGGGCAGGCCGACCGCTGGAAATTGAATATGCGGAATAAACGAACAGGAGGAAATGTTGCAAACCGAGCAACCCCGTTGTCTCGATCACCTTCTGTTCAACCCGACCTGAGACCCTACGGCGTACGATTGGAATGACCAGTTCTTCAGTCATGCCGTAGGTTTACCGCCGTAGTTAGTGCCGCTGATGCAGATCGCAAGTGCCGTTGTCGTCACAGGCGGCACCGTCTTTATTCGCAATCCAATACCGACGAATGGCAATTTGTCGGTAACACCATTGCCAGATTGGTAGCGAAAATGGGATGTGTAGCAACGGAGCGAGCACCCATAATTTCGGTAGGCGACAACTGAGGTAGCGAATTGCTTCCGCCCCGCCCAATCGTCGATGCGATTCGGCATTGGGGATAAGGTAGATTTGTTCCATCAGTTGAGCCAGAGTCAAATCCGGAAAACGTTCCGCCACGATCCGGTCGTGCAATGAAACAAACACCAGCCGATTTTTGCCATCCAGCCACTGCAATTGTCGCACGCCAGCGGTACAGAAAACACATTTGCCGTCGTACAAAACGATGTCGGCCGAAGGATATTCCTCCGGGCCAGGGAAGGCTGGTGGTTTGTAGTTTGACATTCGCTTCAGTTTCCTGTTGTGGTTAACTGGGATCGCCATGCTTCTGTTAACCGATTCCAAGCGACCGCCTGTTTACCGCGCGTCGAACTCGCAAAAATTCGCCTGAATTCCAGACAACCGCCAAATTCGGAATGGCCATTTGAGGAAAAATGTCCCTATAATGACCGGTTGTCCTATACTATACGTCATGCCAACTCGTTAGGTCGGTTGCCAACCACTGAAAGATGGAAAATGAACGAAATCAGCAAACAGGTCTCTCGAGCGCGCCGGCGAATCGTGACTGGACAATTTTTTCGAATTTTGAATTGGGCGATGTGCACTGGGCTGTTTCTGGCGGCCATCGGAATGTTGATTCCAAAAATATGGCACTTGGAATTTTTGCAAACCACGGATCAGGTCGATGGCTGGAATTACGCCTGGATTCTGGGCGGCATTGTGATGGCGTTTCTGGTCGCAGCCGGATTAACGATTCGGCAACTGCAATCCAGGCTGACGGTGGCCAGCGAGGTGGACAAACGGTTCAATTTGAAAGAGCGATTGTCGAGCGCATTGTCACTCTCTCCGCAGGACTTGGAAACACCCGCGGGACAAGCTTTGCTTGCCGACGCGACCGGCCGTGCCGAGACGATTGATGTGCGCGATCAATTTCAGTTTCGACCGACTGCCAAAGCACTTCTGCCCGTGCTTCCGTTGTTGGCAATGATCGTCCTGTTGTTCGTTCCCAACGCCTCCCAGACCGAATTAACGGCGAAAGAACCGGAACAGATCAATCGTCGACAAATCGAGATCGCCATTCAGGAATTGAAAAAGAAACAGGAAGAAAAACGGCAAGAATTGACGGCTAAGGGACTGGAAGATTCAAATCAACACTTGAAGTCCCTCGAAAAGAAGTTTGACGAATTGTTGGAGGACAAAAACGCTGACAAAAAATCTTCGTTGGTCAAACTGAATGACATCAAAAAACAGATTGAAGATCGCCGCCAAGACATTGGCGACGGAAAGGAACTCAAAGAGAACCTCAATAAACTTAAGGACATCGGCACTGGTCCGGCCAAAAAATTGACCGACGCTCTCAGTCAAGGTGACATTCCCGAGGCGCAAAAAGCGATCAAGGAATTGGCCGACAAATTGAAGGAAGGCAAACTCAGCGAAATTGAAAAGAAAAAACTGGTCGCCGATCTGACGGCGATGGCTGACGAATTAAAAAAAATCGCCGAGAAACATCAGCAAGAAAAAAAAGAACTGGAAGACCAAATCAAGAAAGCACTGGACGAAGGCAATCTGGACAAAGCGGCTGAACTGCAACAGAAATTGGAGCAGAAACAGCAACAAGAAAAACAGATGGAAAAAATGAAACAGATGGCTGAAAACCTGCAGAAGTGTGCCAACTGTATGAAACCTGGCGGCAACGGTGATCCCAAAAAAGGACAGGGCGGCGATCCCAACGCTGCCAAAAGCGGCGAACAACAAGCTCAAGCTCAACAGGAAGCGGCCCAATCACTCGAAGATCTCGCTGAACAATTGGAGCAAATGCAGCAGGAAATGCAGGAGATGGACGCGCTCGAAGATCTGGAAAAATTGGCCGGCGAGTGCAAAGGTTGCATGAATGGCGGGGATCCAGAAGGTGAACCGAAATGGCAGGACTGGGCGAAAGGCGGTGGCAAAGGCCATGGCAAACGCGACTTGGAAAAAGAAGACACCGGTGGTTTTAAAGCTCGCGTTAAGGGTCAACTCAGACAAGGCGAGACCGTGGTTACTGGCAACGCCGATGGTGACAACATTACGGGTCGCTCGGCCAGCGAAGCCCGCGAACTTGTCCAAGCGTCGATGAGCAAAGATTCGGATCCACTGGAAAACCAAAAACTCCCCAAAGCCCAGCGGGAACATGCGCAACAGTATTTCGAAGCCTTGCGGAAAAACGACTGAGCGTCTCGGACCGCGGCTGAGCCGTTGCTGGCGAACAATTTGGCTTGACCGCCAGCGTGGACATTCGGGAACAGGTCGGCACGTTGTTCCAAGTCAACCGTGCGACCAATCAAAGGGCGATGCAAAAAAATCGGATTCAGTTTGTCGTGTAAGCTAACCAGATAACGAGCCACAACATGAATTGGAATCGCGTCCTTCGAGACCTTACCGTGGTGGTGTTGTTGGGCGCGACGTTTTACATTTCAGCGATCGTCGTCGGGCAAATCGACGAAATCCTGCCGCCCGCTAACAAATCTTTTTCGCGTGAACGATTGGCCGCCGAAAACTCGCATGCCCGTGGTGATTGGCTTAAGTCAGCGGAACATTTTCAGGCCATCATTGATCAAGATCCGTGCAACGGTTACGCCAGTTTTCAACTGGTAACCTGCTATCTCTGGTTACGATTTAATACCGAGGAAGAAATCGACAAGTTGACCGGATCGGAGGCTGATCCAGCGAAACTTGAATCGCTGCGAACACGATTCATCGAATTCGAAGACTTGGCCCTGTCGGCGTTGGTAAAATCCAGCGAGTTTCTACGTCACCGCCGCAGTTCGCTGTACCATTTAGCTGCGATTCATTCGGATCGCAAAGAATTCGACGTGGCTTTGAAATATTTGGACGAATTTGTCAACGCAGGATTTTGGCTTAATTTCGGTTTGGAAAACGCCGAACGATTTGGCTCCGGCAGCCGTGACGCGATATCGGACAGTACCATCGATTCCTCACAACGCCGCTTGCATCAATTCGAAAAATTTTGGGAACTAGTTGATCAAGAAGACCAAACTCGGTCGCGGAATTTTACGGTTCAACAGCTGCGCTATCCAACCCGATCGGGGAATTAATCGAGTGCGGTGCGAGTCCTTGGCCGCCGTCACAGGTGTTGCGTCCGGGTGCGATTGACGATCAAACTCAAGCGACAAGTATTCGCGACCAGTCACATCCAACGGCGCGACCATAGTTCGATTTGATCCGCCACGAAAACCACGTCTTGGGGTTGAGACATCATCAAGTGGTCAGCCCCGTCAAGAGTAATAAATGACTTGATTCCACCGGTCAATTCGAAGATCTTTTCCGCATGATAAAATCCCAGTGTCTCATCAATTGGTGAGTGCATTATCAAATGGGGTAAACGGATCGAGGAAATCTCCGCACCCAAATTCCGTTGTCGCAAACTCGTCAACAATTGCGCCTTGATCAAATGACGTCGACCTCCGATCGTCACTTCGCCGGCGCCCAACGTTTCGATCTCCGGGTTCTGTCGCAGCAAAAAATCTGCCAAATGCGCCGTACAGGAAGGCGCCGCCAACGTGACCAATCCGCCGGCAGAATCAATTTGGTGAGCGGCAGCCATCATCGCCGCAGCGCCCAAAGAGAGTCCCATCAACAGCTGCGGCGCGCGATGGTTTTGCCGTAGCCAATTCGCGACTGCCAACACATCCGAGACATTCGTTTCGAAGTTAGTCTCGGAAAAATCACCTTCACTGTCTCCCAAGCCGGTAAAATCGAATCGCAATACCGCAATTTGATGTTCAGCCAACCGACGGCTGATTCGAACAATTGCCTTTAAGTCTTTCGAACAGGTAAAACAATGACTGAACACCGCAAACGCTCGAGGCGCTACTTCAGGAAAATCAATCACGCCGGCCAATTGAATGCCAGTTGACTTCTTGATAGATACTCGTTGACTGGGCATGCGGGGGAGTTTTCAGTTTGCAGAATCTAGAATTCAAAATCTCGATACATGGAATGTAGTTCCCCACCGCGTCCGACGCTGGAAAACGCCGTGGGTCAGACCTCTTGGGAGTTGGACTCGGAATCCAACAACGAATGCATCAAATTCCTACTGCCGATCATCTTCGTTGAATGGAACACTTCGCCCGCTTCAAAACCGGACATGGCACCATTGGCGATTGCCATCGCACGCAAGCGTTCGAAGATCTGATCTTTGGCTGGTGGAAACTGCGTGTGATAACATTGAACTGCAGCCAACTTGGTTTCGAGAGTCGTTGAAATATCACTGACAATCGGATAATTGTTGTTTTCGACCCAAGCGCCCGTAAACATCAATGAGTAATAGATCTGGCATTCGATTGCATGGACTGGCAATCCATCTAACTGCTCGTCCCATTTACTCAATCGACAATAGAATACCGCTGCATCCGTGATCTGCATCGCCTGCCAATGATCGGGGGATGCCAGCGGGGTTTTGCCTCCCAGGCCAATCACCAGTCGCGGCCGATAACGCCGGAATTCCTTTGCCAATGCCACGCGAGCTTCGAATGAATCAAACAGACGCCGGTTCGGCAGATCGAGAATAATCCGTTTAGCAATGCCCAAACAATCCGCCGCAGCCTGGGCTTCAGCAATTCGAATCGCCGGCGATTCGCACAGCGGAGTCGGCTCACCATCGGTCAAGTCAACGATCCCGACTCGATAGCCTTGTTTGGCCAGCTGTGCCAAGGTGCCGCCGCACCCTATTTCGCAATCATCCGGATGAGCACCGACGGCGATTACATCCAGCGTTTCTGAGTCAGTCATAGATTGCTTGTGGAAAAATTGTGTTGATCACTGGGCGAAATTGAATCGGGCCAGACGCTATTGAAGCGGAAAATCAATCGCCGAAATCTTCGTCCGTGGTATCGTTTCGATACTCCCACGACGATCAACGACGATGACAGAATCTGGCTGAATCTCTTTGATCGCGAAACTATCACCTCCCCCAAGCACTAGTTGCTGGCCATCGTCCAAGCGAATCAAGCCGGTTTCCATGCGCCGCGGTGGAGGTTCTCGCAGCCAGAGTGTTGGAATCAACTCAGGCGAGGTGTCAGTAAAATCAACTTGCTTGAGATTCGGCGTGGGATCTTCATAGGTCTTATCATTGCGACCTGACCCTTCATTTTCAATCCACAAATTCTGCTCCAGTTTTTTGTCGACCGTCCAAATGAAGCGACCGGGCTGCAATTCCAAATCCGCTGTCGCGATCCGACATGTTGGAAAAACCAGGACCGACTGTCCCATCTCGAAATCGCCGCGAAATGGAAAGCGGATTTTGTTGTTGGCAAACCACAAGGCCGAAATCTCCTCACGATTAATACTGCGACCTCCAAACAGGTCACTGCGGAAATTTTGACTTGGATCGACTTTAATCACACTGCGATCTGCTAACATGGCGAACCAACTCCGTTGACCTGACGCCAACGGCTTGGCCTGACTCTCAAACCGAATGCTGTGGAGAGTTTCCAGCGGAACAGCAATGTCCGATTTCAATTCACTCAAGTTGATCGAAACCTGATTTCCCAGGAACTTGATTGCCTCCCCTTGCAGTAGATCACCGTTTTGCAACCGCAACATACCCGCCTCGGACTCCCGCATTCCTGGTACTGAGACGGGCGGCGAAAAACAGACGTTATCGATGGCGTAATCCTCATCGATCTTGCGATTGATGCTGAACAAATAAGGGTTGGATGACAACCTCGCAAACGTGATTGGTTCGGACGACTTAACTCCCAAAAATACACACTTGGAATCCGAGGCTTCCACCGTTGCCAGAATTTGTCCCTCGGCATTAAACGCTTCGAGAATAAAGTCGCGGGGCTGATCAACGCGGGCCATGAACAAGCCAAACTCCCGGACTCCGGCCATGACAGATCGCTGATTGGGCAGACAAAACCGGAACTCCATCACCCCCTTGAAACGTTTTGACGTGGTGCCCGACGATTCAAACACACACACGGAGTTTTCTCGCGGCGGCATGGGAAACTTGAAACCGTATCCTGACACGCCTACAAAACCCGGTTTCTCGGAAGCCAGCAACAATCCGAGCGGCACAAACATCTCGGAGACATCCGAATTTCGGGTCAACTCTTGACCATTGGGCGCTTTTTCAAATTCGATCGTTGTCTGCTCTGGCCGAAAAAAATTCTCGTCGGGTTGTTGAAATACTTCCATCGATACCGGGCTCGCATTGACTTCGACGGCAGCTGTTTTCTTCGGTGTTGTCAACGAATGAATATCCGCCCGTGAAAACGACAACTGCTGGCCGCGGTACTCGCATTCCAATTTCAACTCTCCCACGTCGCCGCGAATTTGCGAGCCATCGTTTAGCACTAACAAATCAAAGTCTTCGCCGTTTTCAACATTTGTCACTTGCAGTTTTTCCAAAATCCGCGCAATACGAGTACGGACTTCCAGATTCGGATGTTCTGATTCCGATTTGACCAACGACCGAAATCGGCCGGCGAAATTTGAATCGGCCAGGTGCACCTCCGCTGTTTCACGCTCCAGATAGTCCCGACTGGATAATTGAGTCAGGTACTGCCGAATCAGGGAGACCTGCTTGCTCCCCGATTGACCGCTTAACGCTAACTCCCGAATCTCACTGACAGGAATTGTCCGCTGCTTCAACTCTCCGTTGGGAAGCACGTCGGTCCAAGTTATCGTTGGATTACGCATCTCGACAGTGAGTACACTGCCAGATTTCAAATTGACAGTAAACTCGTCGGCCATCGTTGGCACAACCGCGAACCAACCGATCAGCCCGACGATGGAACACCCCAACAGAATTCGCGTCACGGCATTTTTTTCCATTGATTCACATCGATATATTGGTAGCTGCCTTGATTCTGTTCAGCCAGCTGGGTCATGAAATTGGTTTGTTTTTGTAGCGGACCAGAACCAAACTGCATACAGTGGATCTGAGTTTTCCCACCCGCCAACTGCCGGATCATTTTCAACTGTCCGGCGTTGAGTTCAGGATAACCACCATCGGTCAGTAATACGATCACGTCAGGACGGAATGCGATACCAGCGACCAATCCATTTTCGTGTTGTGTCCCACCAAAGGCGACGAGGTCACCCACAAACTGGGCAATCCCAGCTTTGTTTTCCGCGTTGGCCGGCAACATCTGCCGTTTCGACATGGTTACCGTGCGGTCATGATACCCAATAATCTGAAACTGGTGATGCGGTTCGAGTTTACCGATCGCCAGGCTCAATTCCGTGCGGGCCGCCTCAATCACCCCTAAACCGGAACTTCCCATGCTTTTGGAGCGGTCGAGCACGAAAACAAAGTCGCGCCCGGTTAACTGGCCACCACCAAAGACACTGATCGTCGCTGGGTCTCCGACCGGTCGGCGGGACTTAATCAAATTTCGATCCGTTTCGATCATTGCCAAATCATCCGCGGTCAGTTGAAATTCGGTGGGCAACCTCTGTGGTTGAGGAACGTCGGTCAGCCGATTGGCGTCTATGACCAAAGAATCCGCGGAACGGGGTCCAAAAAATTCGGGAACGGTTGGCGTTGTTACCGCACCAACAGAAGGAGGAATTACAGCGGTCGAAACTGGGGCTGTTGACGTCCGTTGGTCAATCTGGGGGGTCTCAATCTCCAGTGAATCAAGCGAATCCTGTTCCGTCAGGTACTCAGGTTTAAGCTCAGCTGGTGCAACCGCCAGCACAATTCCACCCCGCCGAAGTTTTTGTGCAACTGGCTCTCGCAATCGGGAAAAACTACCTAGAATCAGCAACATGAGCACCGAGTGCAAAGCCAACGACAATATTAGTGAATGCCAATTGCGACGTGTACTATCGGTGATAACAGGATTGTCCATGGAACCATTATTTCATGGACCGACCAAAATAACAAAGACAGCGACCAAGTTAAGTATTTTTCCCAACGAAGAGACCGAGAATAATCCACAACTTTTATTGGAAACCGCGGTTTTGTGTTTGGTAAACTGCCAAATCCGCCTGCGATAGGTTAAAGTTACTCGTCGCTTAGCGTTAATATCCCCCCAGTTCATGGCATTTTCAAAACTTGAAATGTCAAACCCATCGAGAAACCTATGAAAGATCGAGTCTCAGCTGGCCCAGCCGAATTGAGTGGCGACGATATGCAGGCGTTGCAGAAACTAAGTGATGCCTATAAGAACGTCCGGCACCAATTAGGCAAAGTTATCGTGGGTCAAAACGAGGTAATCGAACAACTGATGATTTCGATCTTTGCGAAAGGGCATTGCCTGCTTGAAGGCGTTCCCGGTTTGGCGAAAACTTTGATGGTTAGTACTCTCGCCCGCACGCTGAACCTGGAGTTCAATCGAATTCAATTCACACCGGACTTGATGCCCAGCGATATTATCGGTACCGAAGTGATCCAGGAGGATAAGTCGACCGGTTCCCGCGCTTTCAAGTTTCTCAAGGGCCCAATTTTTTCCAATATCATTTTGGCTGACGAGATCAACCGTACGCCGCCCAAGACCCAAGCGGCGCTACTCGAAGCGATGCAAGAAAAACAGGTCACCATTGGCGGACAGCAACATACGCTGCCTGCGCCGTTTTTTGTGTTAGCGACGCAAAATCCGATTGAACAGGAAGGTACTTATACGCTGCCTGAAGCCCAACAAGATCGCTTCATGTTTAAAGTTTTTGTCAAATATCCATCGTACGATGAAGAGTATCAAATCGCCGCCACCACGACCGCCGATATCGATACTCAAGTTGAGCAGATTCTCAACGCGGAAGACATACTGCATTTGCAGCATCTGGTCCGCCGCGTGCCGGTGGCCCCGCATGTGATCCATTTTGCTTTGCGATTGGTGCGTGCCCCCCGGGTTTTGGAAGAGGGCTGTCCCGAGTTCGTCAAAGAATCGGTCAGTTGGGGAGCTGGCCCCCGCGGTGTGCAGAATTTGTTATTGGGCGGCAAGGCGCGGGCCGTTCTCGAAGGACGCAGCTACACCATCACCGATGACATTCGCGCGGTCGCTCGCCCCGTGTTGCGACATCGGGTGGTGACCAACTTCAACGCCGAATCTTCGGGCGTGACGTCGGATGACATTATCAATCGACTACTAAGCGAACTGCCCGAACGCAGTAACGGCGATCAAATGGTTCCCGAGTTGGCGAAAGCGTTTGGGTAATTCACGATGGCCGCTGAAACTTCGCCCGCCAAGTATCTCGACCCCAAAACGCTGGACAAAATCAAGCGAATGGATGTCCGCGCCCGGTTGGTTGTCGAAGGTTTCATCACGGGCCAACATCGTAGTCCGTTCAATGGATTCGCGATTGAGTTTGCGGCGCATCGCGAGTATGCGCCGGGCGACGACTTGCGACATATTGATTGGAAAGTCTGGTCGAAAACCGATCGACTGTACATCAAAGAGTATGAAGAAGAAACCAATCTCAAATGCCATTTGCTGGTCGATTGCAGCAAATCCATGCGTTATGGTGAACAGACGGGCTGGAGCAAATTTGATTATGCCGCCACCGCTGCTGCCAGCCTGGCTTACGTGATGCAGCAGCAACAGGACTCGGTTGGGTTAGTCCTGTTCAGTAACAAAATCAATAAATCATTAAAAGCCAGCTCACATCCGTCGCATTTGAAACTGCTATTTCACGAACTTGAGCAAACTAAACCGGATCATCAAACGGATGTTGCCGATCCTTTTCTCGTGCTGGCTTCGCAGATTCGCCAACGCGGGATGGTCGTCTTGTTTTCCGATCTTTTTCTTGATCCGGAACAATTGGCGAAATCATTGAACCAGTTTCGGTTACGCCGTCACGAGGTCATTGTCTTTCATGTAATGCATCACGATGAGTTGGAATTTCCGTTTCAGGAGAACACGTTGTTCAAGGGAATGGAGGTCGCGGGTGAGCTGCACACCGAGCCGCGCGCGTTGCGCAAGACCTACCTGGAAGCGGTGGAACGTTATCTGATTCGAGTCAAGAAAGTCTGTTCTTCCGCCGGCATCGATCATGTGCTGCTCGATACGTCCAAACCGCTGGGCAGTGTGCTGTCCAGTTATTTGAACTACCGAGCCAAATCGAGAAGGAAAGTTTAACGTCGGCCAGGCGTTTTGTCTGACCATTTCCAGTTCCTGAAGTTTGGGCGTCCTGCGACTATTACTATGCTTACCTGGTTCCTGAATCCATGGATGTTGTTGGGCGGATTGGCAATTGCCTCTCCGATCCTCATCCACTTGCTCAACAAACGCCGGTTTAAGATCGTCGAATGGGCGGCCATGGACTTTTTGTTCGAGGCCGACAAAAAAAACCGTCGCCGGGTCCAATTGGAAAACTTGATCCTGCTGGCGCTGCGGTGTCTGGCGATGTTGTTGGTGGCCCTATTGCTAGCGCGACCTTTTCTACCCTCCGGTTTGACCGCTGTTTTGCAACAGCCTCAAAAATTCGAACGGATCATCCTGATCGATGACTCGCTCAGCCAGCGGGTACTAAACAATGTACAACCCGCCTTGGAGGTAGCTAAGACCAGCGTCGCCGAATTATTGTCCCGTTTGGCCAATTCCGATAAGTCCGAAAACTGGTTGACGGTGATGTTGACCAGTCGACCCGATCAACCCTTATTGGCCAACGAACCGCTCACGGCCAACACGCTCGCCACCCTGACCGAGTCGATCAACGCTCTCTCCGCGGCCGATACGGTGGCCGATTACTCGCAATCCTTGACCGAATTGAATCGCTATCTCAGTGGCCTTCGTGAAAATGTCAGTCGTGTTGCCTATGTCTATTCCGATCTCCGAGAGCGGGACTGGGTTGATTCCAGTACCACCGACTTGGAAACCGCGCCCAATAAACTGCTCAATGATATTGCCGATGCCACGTTGGGCTGTTTCCTGATTGATGTGGCTAGCCCGAAGGACAATAATCTGGCGATTCTTGCGGTTCGGCCCGATGGCTTATTGGTGGCTGACAAGACGATTCGATTCAATGTTGCCGTGGCAAATTACGGCTCACAAACTGTCGACGACGTACGAGTGCTGCTGCAAATCGACGATGGTCAACCGAAATTTGAGACGCTGGCGGCAATCGCACCCGGTCAAACCCAGGAGGTCTCATTCCTGCATGTGTTTCCCAATTCCAATCAGGATCCAGGATTGTTAGCAGAAGTCCCGGAATCAAAATCTCGATTTTCCAATTATCGCATCCGCGCCGAAATTGATCGCCAGTCGTTAGGGGAAAGTAGTCTTACGAACGATCAACTATTGGAAGACGGCTCATCCTTGTTTGCGGCGCGAGTGATCGATGGGATTTCACTGTTGTTGGTCGACGGCGATCCATCGGCCGCCAGTGAACGCAGCGAAACCCATTATCTGCGCAGCCTGGATGTACTAGGCACTGGACTGGATGCCGAGATTGCGACCGTTAGTGAATTGGAAACGGTTTCGTTGAACCAATACCAGGTCATCTTTCTGTGCAATGTCGATGAGGCCTCGCCGGATCGAATCGCATCACTCGAACGCTGGGTGCACGACGGTGGTGCACTTGTTCTCATGCCCGGCAACCGCGTACGCGCCGCAACCTACAACGCCGCATTTCACAGAAACGGCAACGGGTTGTCCCCGCTGGCGCTGACGTCCATCGCCGGTGATCCGACAATGGCCAAATGGGTCAATTTCGAAGTTGATCCTCAAATTCATCCAGCACTTCAAGTCATCGTCGACAGCGACGTTTCCAGTTTGAGTAATGTTGATGTTTTCAGCTGGTGGAAGTCCGAACTTCCAGTTAATCAGATTGGCAAATCAATCGCCGTTCCACTGCGTCTGAACGATGAAGATAATTCGCCAGCGATGGTGGAGCGAAGGTTGGGGGACGGAAAAATCGTGGTCTTTACAATTCCGGGCGATGGCGATTGGACGATGTGGCCCAGCAGCCCAACGTTTGCGCCCGTGATGATCGATCTGATTGATTATCTGGTGGGAACCGAAATCGACAATTCCAACGTGCCCATCGGGGGGGCGATTTCCTACCCGGTTGACCTGACGCTCTATCAAAATCGAGTCGGATTGCGGGATCCCGATAATGGAAAAATTGAAACGATCGCCCGGCCGACCGTTGCCGCGTCAACCCCGGCTACGGATTCCGAACAACCGGCAAACGAAAGTCCACCCACGATGCCTGCCGATTCGAATTCCCCCGAGTCGAGCGGTACCTACGCCGCTCATTTCGATAACATCCTGCGGCGCGGTTTTTATTCGCTCGAGTTGGCCCGACATACTGGGGAAACGGATCGCGTGTTGTTCGCCTCCAACTATGACACCCGAGAAAGTCGCTTGACGAAGCTCTCGGCCGCAACTTTGGACGGCGGACTTTTCAGTAACAAAGTTTCGCGCGTCTCGGTCGATCAATTGAACAGCCAAACCGTCTCCGGCGGAAACAGCGAAATCTGGATGCAATTGTTGATGGCCCTGTTCGGCGTGCTGGTGATCGAACAGTTTCTAGGTTGGTGGTGGGGCCGAAAACGGTAAACGAAATGATGAACCGAAAAATCTTGAACCCTTCGCGACTCCTCGGCACTTATCGACGGAATTGGTTACGGGTTGCAGTAGTGCGAGTGATTGTGTTTGCCGTCGTGGTCATCATTGCAATCATCGTCGACAGTAACAGCAGTTCCTTCAGAAGACGCCCGCTCAATGCACAGGAAGGAGGCCTGGGGGCGATTGAAGTCCTACCCCAGCAACGCGCGCGAATACTTCGCGGTGGAATCGCCGTCAACGTGTTGGACGAAACGCTTCAATCCACCGAGCCTGAATTGGGAGCGACCCTGAAAACTGATCCCGATCTCGAGGCCTCACTCGAAACCGCCGAACGTTTCAAAAGCGACGGCAACTATCGAGTTGCGACCCAACTTTGGCAGGCCGTTCTTCAGCGCAGTGGCGATGCGCTGTATTCCAGCGACAACATCACCTATTTTTCGCTGGTCGAGCAAGTGGAACGTGTGTTGGCCGCATTGCCGGCCGACGGCTTGGCGGCCTATCGCGTCATTGCCGATGCAGAGGCCAAAGAGATTTTGGCGGAAGCGCAAGACCCGCTCGATGTTACGGCCTTGAACCAGGTCGTGCGACTGTACTTCATCAGTTCGCTTGGCGATGATGCGGCCTTTCAACTCGGTTGTATTTATCTCGATCGGTTTGACTTTACGGGCGCTCGGCGGATGTTTGAAAAAATTGACAAACAGTATCCCGACTCATCGCTGCCTCGCGAACAAGTACTGTTGCGGATCGCGTTGTGCCAATCCTATCTTGGCCAAACTGACGCCGCGCGCCAGTCGTTGGCAGCGGCGGCCGAGATTGGCGGCGATTCCAACCAACTCGAACTTGTTCGCCGGTCGCTGGGCGAACTTTCCACCGAACCCAACAGTTCCATCATCGATCAAAATTGGTCGATGTTGTTGGGTAATTCCCGCCGGTGTGGTGTCATGCCAAACCTACCGGCGGACATTATGCGGTCTGACCTGGTGGCCGTCTGGCAATATTATTTTGCACCTGCCGATGCTTACACGTGGAACGACGCAAAAGGAAGTTTGTTGGTGGGAACAAGTGCGGCCGACGAGACGGCGGAGCGAACATTATCGTCGGTCGAAGAGAATATGATTAAATCCTGGCAAGACAAGAATTGGCGGCCCGCTGGAAATCTGCTGTTCAATGATGGCCGGGTCTATTTCAAATCGGCCGCTGATTTGTCAGTTTGGAATTTGGACAAAGTCGGCGCGATGATCAAATCGAATTCTGCCCAACCGGCAGTCCATGATGCTATCGCCTGGCGCAGTGTTTGGCGCAACGTGTTCGAAGTGGACGAAGCAACTCAGATGATGCAAACCATCCGGCGCAGTTGGGGCGGATATGGAAATCGAAATCTGGAAAGTAACCAATCTGTGATTCCAGAATCCGTTGCCGAAATCCAACTGTTCGGTGACGAAATTCAACAACAGATGTCCATCTGCCAAGGCGTCCTCTATTCGCTCGAAGGCAAGAGTTTTGACGAGCGAAATCGTGATCGCAGCCCCAAACCCACACCGCAATGGAATACTTCATTTCGACGCACCCGGGTCAATTACCTGACCGCCTATGACGCGGAAACCGGTGTCGTTCAATGGACACTCCCGCAATCGACTGAAGATTCCACTGTCGTTGATCCCACCACAAATGAAGAAACCGTTGACCCGCTGTTTCTTGAGTCGGGTGGGTTCATGTCGGCGCCGATTGAATTTGGCAATTTGATTCTGGTTCCCGTCAATCATGGCGGTGCGATTTCTATCTATGCACTCGATCCCCAAAACAAGGGTCAGACAGTTTGGAAATCGTTTTTATGTGATGAACCGGAATCGGGCGCGGAATCGTGGTCCGCGATTCAATTGACCATCGATGGCAGTGATCTGTTTGTCAACAGCGGGATGGGAGTTGTGTTTGTTCTTGACCCGACCACGGGATTGGTGCGATTTGCCAAGCGCTACGATCGAGTCGGTGCTTCGGACGACTTTCGTCGCCGCAGTGGTTGGACAGTGAACCGGTTAAATTTTTCCGGTTGGTCCAATGACCTGATAATTCCCTATGGTCGCCAAATGATTTGCTTCAGCTCCGATACCGACACCATCACTGCCTGTGATCGCAACAATGGAGAATTGGTTTGGCGCAGTGAGATGAGCCCGATTGGTCATAAAGTGGATTACGTGCTGGGAATTTACAACGATGTTTTATACGCCGCCGGTCGTGAAACCATTGTGGCCTATGATTTGAAGGGGGAAGGCCGCATGATTTGGGGCGCCGAACAGATGTTCGATGGCAAACAATCTCAAGGCCGCGGGCTATTGACCGCCAACGGTCTTTATCTGCCCGTTGAAAATTCGATTTACCATTTCAGTTTGCCAAGTGACGAAGAAGCAGGAAAATTACTTTCCAAGGTGGAAGTAAAACTGGGCACTTCGGCCCCTGTCGGCAATTTGTTTAGTGATGGAAACCGGCTCTGGGTGCATGGCGGCAATCGCCTCTATGCCTTGAGTCCCGAGCAATAGACCAGCGTACGGACCGGCGCGCCGCCGGTCCAATGAACTTCCACCCAAACCACCACCACTTTATTAACACGAGCCGACGTTGAACATCCTGGCGGAAAACCGATTGCTCGAATGGATCATTGGTAACGATCCCACCAAATCTGGTGATCCCAAACTCCAATGGGCAAATTTGCCGGAATCCTGGGGCGTGTTTCTGTTGTTGGCTGCCATTGCGGCCGTCTCCTGCGGGGTCTTTTGGCTGTACCGTCGCGAGATTAACACTTGCCCCATGCCACTTAAGATGTTGCTCGGCGGTCTGCGTTTGACGGTGTTGCTGCTGCTGATCGCCATGTTTCTCAAGCCTTCCGTGTTTTATCAACAAGTCACCGAAATCAAACCGACGCTGGCGATGTTACGAGACAGTTCATTGTCCCTGGATCGCGGTGACCGGTATCGCGATGTTGATCAAGTCAATCGGTTGGCCGCAGTGTCGGGCTTTCCCGCCGCAGCCATTGGCTCGGGTGAAATCAAACGATCCGCGTTGCTAAATCAAGTGTTTCTGAACAAACCAGATTTACTGAATCAAATGCGCAGTAAAGGCTCCATTCGCGTAATTGATTTTTCCGATGGAAATAAACCGGCGGCGTTGATCCCAGCCAATCTGACCAAACGGACCGACGAACAGCCATCAAAATCGTCGCCTCCGACAGCGGTACCCGAACCCACTGATCGTCCGGTTCGCGACGGCAGTCAATCAGCCGACGGCAGCGTTCCGAGCGACGCGCTGACCCACACGCTGCCGCCTCTCGTTGCCGATGGCCTGGGAACGGATATTTGGTTGGCACTTAAAGAGACCTTGGACGATCCAGCCAGACTGTCCGGCATCCTGCTGATCACCGACGGACAGCACAATGGAAGTGAAGACCCCCTTGAATTGGCGAAGAAAGCCGCGACTCTCGACAAGCCTATTTTTGTGATCGGAACCGGCGACCCCAATCCACCAAAAAATCTTGCGGTCAACGAAGTCTACGTGCGCGATCGAGCCTACCCCGACGAACCATTTGAAATCGAGGCGGTACTGCAATCCAGCCAGGTCGGCGAATCCGGTATGCCACCGGAAATCGATGTCCAGTTGATTCAACAGCGAGTCGATGCGCGAAACGGCGAACTCGGGCAAGCGTTGGTCGTCAACACCAAATCAGTTCCGGTGCCTGAATTTGGCGGGCGCATTCGTGTTGATTTCGATCATGTCCTGAATCAGCCCGGTAAATACGTCTATTCGGTTGCCGTGGATCCGCTGGATGATGAAACCGAAAATGAAGACAATCGAAAATCCGCGCCTGAAATGGAAGTCGTCGACGAAAAAGTCAAAGTCCTGTTGATCTCCGGGCTGCCCAGTTGGGATTACCAACAACTGCAACGCTTGCTCCAACGGGATCAATCGATTTCGCTGAGTTGTTGGCTGCAATCCATGGACGATACGCGACCCCAAGAAGGAAACGACCCCATCTCGCGACTGCCGCGATCGATGGAAGAATTGGGTAAATACAATATCGTCATGTTGCTCGATCCGAACCCGGAGGAGTTCGACCAGGCTTGGATCACCTTACTCCAGGATTTTTGCAAAAATAAAGCGGGGGGTGTCCTGTTTATGGCCGGGCCGCAATTTACCAGCGAATTTGTCACCATGAATCGTTTGCGTGGAATTCGCGATTTGCTACCGATCCGTTTTGGCGACAATGAATTCATTGATTCCATTGAAGCACTCGCCGCTGCCAAAGATAGCAAGCCGGGACAGATGTTGTTGGTCAATCACAACATCGATCATCCCGTGATGAGCTTCAAGAGCGATGCCGCTGAAACACAGAAAATCTGGTCGCAGATGCCAGGTATTTACTGGAGTTTCCCCACGCTCGCAGCCAAACCAACAGCGCAGGTCTTGCTGGAGCGCGGCGATCAAGTCAATGCCGAGGGAAATCAGCCGCTGATGGTTGCCGGCCGATTCGGAGCGGGAACCGTACTTTACATGGGTTTTCAGGGAACCTGGCGGTGGCGACCCGTCGGTCTGCAAGCACAGTTTTTCGACCGGTTTTGGATTCAAGTCGTCCGCTACCTGGTCGAAACGCGTTCGCTGCAAGGCTCGCGACGGGGGTTTATCGACATGGAAAAAACCGAGTTCGAGTTGGGCGGTCGGATCACCATGATCGGCCGTGTACTCGATCAACAGTTTCAACCTTCCAAGGAGCCGGAAATCAAAGCGGTGATTCGGTCGGGCGATGGACGTTCGCAAGACGTGATCTTGAAATTATTGCCGCAACAGGAGGGACGTTACGAGGGTTCGTTTGTCGCTCAGCGAACCGGCAATTATGTCGCGACGATTGAACTCGGTGCTGACGACGCGGAAGAAAAATTGATCGATCCAGTTTCGTTTCGCATCGTCCCGCCCAGCGCGGAATCGGGAGCCTATTGGCTAAACGAAAAAATGCTCATGGAAATCGCCACACTATCCGGCGGACAATATTATCGTTTGGAACAAATCGAAACGATGCCAACCGCGTTGCCCGACCTGATTACCAGAGCAGAATTTAACAGCCCCCCCGAACCCTTATGGGACGTCAGCCCTTTATTACGCTGGCTGGCGTTCAGCCTACCCGTCGTCTTGCTGTCGCTCGAATGGATGATTCGCAAGTGGTACAAACTTCTTTAGCGGCCAGACGAAATCCGAATTCAGCGAGCCTAAATTCGATGAGTGAACTCGCATATTTAAAACTGAAAACTGAAAACTGACCCGATGTCCCCAAACATTCAACAAAAACTCGATCAACTGCGGCGCAAATTGGCGGGCTGGATTCTAGTCCATGGATTGGCCCGCTGGTTGCTGGTGGTCTTGGCCGTGTTGGCTTGCGACCTGCTGCTCGATCGGGTTTTCAAAATGGACTTCGCGCAGCGGTTCATTATGCTGTTGGTGATCGCGTCAACCGCGCTGGTGTATCTGGGTTGGCGCGTGATTCGCCCCCTTTTGAAACGGGCCAACGATGATTCGCTGATCTATGAAATCGAACTCAAAAATCCCGAGCTGCAGGAAAATTTGATCTCCAGTTGGCAACTGTCTCGTGAAACGCAGCTGGAATCGTATGGAATTTCTTCCGAACTAGCCGCCGCGACTATCCACAGCGGCATTGCCCGCGCCGAACAGATTGATTTTGGGAAATCACTTGATCGGCCTCACCACCAGCAAAACTGGCTGTTACTGTTGGCCGGAGTTGTGTTGTCGGTAGCGTTGGGTTTTGGAATTGCGAAAACCGATTTATTGCGCACCTGGTTCAACCGGAATATCTTGCTGCTGGATGACCAATGGCCGCAGGGGACGTATCTGGAAATTGTTGGAGTCCAAAATGGAAAACTGGTGATTCCGCGCGGCACCGATTATCGACAACTGGTGTACATAACGGACGACAGCACCGTGCAGGAGATAAGTGTCTCATTGGAGATTGATAGTCTTGGCGGACGAACAGTGCAGTCAATGAAGCCCACCGGCAAAATGAATGGCCGAGAACAATCGCACGTGTTTCATAATGTCTCATCAAGTTTTCGTTTTCGAGCAGCCGGCGGAGACGATGTCACGGAATGGATTGATGTCGAACTCGTCGAGCCGCCGGCCGTAATCGAACTCGAGCTCAACGCGTTGCTGCCTGCTTACACGGGCGTTCCGTCGCTTGTTTTGACCGGCAATGGACCTCACGCCGTGCTCACCGGCAGTAGTTTGCAAATTCAAATCAAATCGAACAAGGCTTTACAACAAGCTAATCTGAAAATTGGTGGCGAACCGATTCCACTACTTTCCATGGGTGACGATCGTTACGGTTTGACGCTTGCGCCCGATCAATTGCGGGGCGGCGAATACGAAATCGCCTTGCTCGATGAATCGGGATTGGCCAACAGCCGCCCCTCCAAGTTCAGTTTGACAATGAAGGAGGACCAGCCGCCCAAGGCCCGCGCTAGTTTGTTGGGAATCAGCGGGTTGGTCGTGCCGCAAGCCTCCTTGCCCGTCTCCTACCAGGCCACCGATGAATTTGGCTTGCAACGAATGTTTTTTGATTGTCAATGGACCGCTGTTACAGAAACGGAACAGCAACCGACCCAACGTGATTTGCCGTTTGCCGATTTTGCCAACCAGGAATCGGCCCTTCGAGAGATCAAAGATTACGCTGTTCTCGATTTGCGTCCGTTGCAGTTAACGCCGGGAACCAGTTTCCGGTTTTCGGTCGCCGTCGTAGATAGTTGTCCCAGCCCTCCTGGCATCGGCAAATCTCAGGAATTTCTACTGCGCATCGTCACCAATGAGGAACTTCGCGCCGACCTGCTTCGTCGAGAGATAGAACAACGCAAGGCGTTCGAACAAGCCTATGAGGTTCAAATGGAGCTGGCCAGCGAAATCCAGTCGATTGCGGTCAAACGCGCCGCCGACGGGGTTTCGCCAGAACAATTCCTGACCCAACGGGAGTCAGAATTGATCGCGTTGGTCCGGAATCAAAAATCCATCGGCACGTCGATTGCCCGAGTCGCCGATCGGTTTGAAGAGTTTTTGGTCGAAGTAAAAAATAACCGCCTCGACGAAGCCGAAAACGAAGTCGCGCCGAGCCAGAAAATCGAAACCCGATTTGACACCGGAATCATTCAGCCCATTCGAAAGTTGGACCAGGAATTGGTTTCATTGGCCACCCGGAACCTGGACAATTGTCGTCGCAGCTCGGCCCAAGATGCGGAATTGACACTGGCGGTCGATCAAACTTCACTGATCCATCAACAGATTTTAGTTGAAATGAAGAAGATCCTCGATGCCATGAACGACTCGGAGAATTTCCAGGAAGTGATCAATGATTTGTTGCGAATCAAAGACGATGCCAATCTTTTGAAAACTGATATTGAAAAGAAATTGAAACCCAAAGACATTTTTGATCAGACCGAGTCAGACATTTTCGACAAATGACCGTCGACGGAAATCTGATTCCGGCACTCGTTCCAGCCAAAAGAAACAATCATGCCCAATCGAATCACAATGCTTCTGACCATCGCGGGCTGGGTCGCCTGTTTTTTGGGTAACCTCTCGGCACAGGATGACACGACTCGCCGCAGCGAGCTGGGAATCCGACAAAAACTAGTCGAACAAAAAATGATCGAACTGGAAACCAAGCTCACGGTCATCGCCGAACGACTACAGGAAAAAGAGCCCGAACGGGCCCAACGGCTGATCGCGGCCTATCAACAATCCAAAGAGCAATTGATCACCAAAAAAATGGCCGAGGTGAGCAACTTGCTCGATCAGGATCAACTTCCTGCCGCCGAAGCAAAACTCAATGAAGTGATTGAAAATCTTGAAGCCCTGATCAAATTGTTAACTAACGAAAAGGAACCAACCCTCACCAAACAGGAAGAGCAGAAAATGCTCGAACGTTGGAAGGAGAACATCCAAGAACGAATTCAGGAGCAACAACAGCAACGCAAAGAGACGGAAAAAGTTTCCCAAAAAGATGAGACGATCAATCGACTCGAAGCCCAAATCAAGCAACTGGAAAAACTGATCGGAAAACAGCGTGAGGTAATCCAGGATACCGAAAAAAATGCTGCGGCTGGCTTACGTGCATTGGATCAAGTCGCTGATAAACAATTCGAAGTTCGCCAAGAAACGGAAGAGTTGGGCAAGCAATTAGGCGGTGAAAAATCCGAATCCCAGCCAGCACAGCCCCCTGAGACCCAACCGAAGGTTCAACCGCCAGGGAATCAACCGCCGGCTGATTCCGAACCAACCAGTGAAATGCCTGCCGAGCCCAAATCCGACGAGCCCAAATCCGACGAGCCCAAATCGGGTGAGCCTAAAACAGGTGAGCCTAAAACAGGTGAGCCAAAATCGGGTGAGCCAAAATCGGGTGAGCCTAAAACAGGTGAACCCAAATCAGGTGAACCCAAATCAGGTGGACCCAAATCAGGTGAACCAAAATCCGGTGAGTCTAAATCCGGTGAGTCTAAATCGGGCGACGAGCAACCGCCCCAACCGCCGCAACCCGGCCAAAAAGCATTGGAAAAAGCTGCGGAGCACCAACAGCGCGCCGAAGAAAAACTCGGCAGCGGAAAGTCGGCCGATGCCAAACGCCAGGAACAAGAAGCGCTGAAAGAAATGGACCAGGCGTTGGCGGAAATCCAGAAAGAAAAACGTCGCATCGAGTCACTACCGCCAGAAGTTTTAGAACAGATGGCCCAACAGCAACGTCGCACTCGCGACAAAGCGATGGAGCTGGTTGAAGAAATGAAAAAGGCACCGAAACCAAAACCGGAATCGGGCGAACCACCAGCCGATTCTCCGGCTCCCCAACAGCCCGGCCAGCAGCCAATGGAACAAGCGAGTGAATCGATGCAACAGGCCTCCGATGACCTCCAAGCGGAGAACCCGGAAGATGCCGAAAAGAAACAAAAGCAGTCCGCTGAAGAGCTGGCCAAAGCACTGAAAGAAATCGAAGAACGACTAAATCAACTTCGTGAAGAAACCCGCGAGGAAAAACTGGCCCGGCTCGAAGCTCGGTTCCGAGAAATGCTCGATCGACAAATCGTGGCGTCTGTCATGACGGTCGAGCTCGATGACAAACGAACTAACCTGGGCGATCTTCGTCGGCGCGACCAATTGTTATTGTTGCAAATGGCCAGTGAAGAAAACGAAATCAGCGAAATCGGCCAACAAGCGTATGATTTGTTACTGGAGGATGGAACCAGCATCGTGTTCCCCGAAATTGTCCAGGAACTTCGGGACGATTTGGCAAAAGCTGCCCAATTGCTACAGGATGAACGGACGGATCGATTTACCCAACTAATTCACAAGGAAATCGAGCTTACCATCCAGGATTTGCTCGATGCTTTAAAGGAAGCCAAAGGGAAACCCTCCGAGGGTGGCGGCGGTGGAGGCGGTGGTGGCGGAAAACAACCGTTGCTTAAGAACTCGGCAGAACTTAAGATATTAAAGATGCAGCAGTTGCGGTTGAACCGGCGAACCAAGCAGGTAGACCAAATGCGAGGCTCGTCTGATTTGGAAACACTCTTGGATGCAGAAGCTCAAGCCGCCGCCGAATTTCAAGCGAAGCTGTTGGAAATGACGGACGGCATCATCGAAAAAAGCGACAAGTAAGCAGAATCCCCTTGCGACGATGTTTGTCCCGCCGCGTAATCCGTCGGGAAACATTCTACGACAGTTTGAACAATGGCTAACTCATAGGGAACAACCATGAATCGTATCCAATCATTTCGCCTGGGCTGCTTGACTGTTTTGGCGGTTGTGTCGGTAAGTTTCGCTCATCCCGTGACGGCGATGAATGCACGGGGTGATGTTGATTCGAAAGTCTTGGCCGCCTTTGTCGCGCATGTTGAGTCGTTGGGACAGATTTCCGAGACGCAAAAGAAACAAATCAGAGACCTTGTCGGCGATCCCGCAACTGCCTCAATCACCGACGGTTTGTTATCGATCTATCCCGACTATTCAGCAGCCATTGAGTCATCCGATGCGGATGATGTTTCCGAGGGCATCAAATTGCTCACGCCACTGGCTGACGGGACCGACCCGTTTCTTGCCGCCGACGCCAATTTCTATCTGGCTCGATTGCTGATGAACAACGAGCGTTTCGAGGAAGCCCTGCCGCGGCTGGACAAAATGACCCACGAGTTAGCCGAATATTCGACGCATCTCGGTGATGCTCAATATTACATTGGTGTCGCGCAAGCCGGGATGTTGCAAAAAGACGAGGCGATCCGCTCGTTTATGGAGTTCCTGCAATTTAATCCCGATGCTGCCGAACGACTCCGAGTTAGCGCTTGGCGACAAGTCCAGGAACTGCAAGCCATTCAGGCTGGGCAGCTGAACGATGTCCATCAACACATGGATTTTTCACGTCGTCGATTGGAACTGGTCGAGACCGATGAAACCACCCAACAAAAACAGGATAACATTGTCAAAATGCTGGGTCAGCTGATCAAGGAAGCGGAAAAAAAGGAATGCAATTCCAGCTGCAAGAATTCCAATACGGAGAAACAAGCGGAAAACAAGCCAGCCCCGCCCAAGCCAGCCCAGGAACCCAAACAAGGTAAAAGTCAACAAGGTGGTTCCAGCTCCAATCCAAATGGAGACGTGGTTGAAAAATCTTACGATGATTCCCCGACCAGCCCCTGGTCACGATTGCGCGATCGCAGTCGCGACCCGGCAAACAATGCCGTGAAGGAAAAACTGCCGGCGCGGTACCGCGACATCGTGGAAAAATACTACGAAGCTGCCAACGGCGACGGCAAAAAGTAATTGATCACCGGCGCGGGAACTTCATTCGACAGCCGAATTCAAATGCCGCCAACACTTCCGAGCTCCCACCAGCCCATGCAGCCAGTCAGTCGACAATTCCAATCGTTCGTCGGTTCGCGGCTGGTATCTGGTTTGCGATTCGAAATCGGAATTGCGTGCGTGTCCTTGGCGCTGCTTGTGATCATTTGCTCAACCGCGTCGGCACAACTTACCAACGTGACGGTCAAGCAGTTTGATGGCTCAAGCATTACCGGTTCGATCGACTCGATCGACGCGGACGGCACTCTGGTTGGCACCGGGTTGCCAGGCAAGCTGAATTTGCGCGACGTATTGGCGATCGAAACCAGCCTGGCAGTCGAGCGAAAATCGGAATTTAACGTGGCAGTGCAATTGGTTCTGGGTGGGCAATTGTTGGTCCGCAATCCGGCGATCAACGCTGAAACGCTGCAGTTTGAATCGGCTGCGGGAATAAACCAAATTCCCTTGCAATCGATGCGTGGTATCGTTTGGCAGAATTCCCCGGCGGTTGAACAATTGCTCGCTGCCCCTTCCAAGGCCGATGACACGGTCTTGGTCGAAACAGCTGAAGGTGAACGTCAAGTCAGCGGGATCATCGAGTCGCTCGATCAACAAAAATTACAACTGGATTACCAGAACGAGTCCCGTTCGATCGGTGTGGCAAAAATCCGCGCGGTTGTGATGGCTGATCTCGGATTGCCTGCTCCCGCTGGCTCGCTGGCGACTGTGCAATTGTCGGATGGCTCGACGGTCGTTGGCGTGATCGAGCAGTTGATTGCTGGAACTTTATCGCTGCAAACCCAAGCTGGCCAAACAATCGCCCTGGAGTCCAGCCGCATCATTGGCATTTCCATTCGGTCCGATCGGCAGCAATTTTTGTCTGATCTACAACCTGTCGATGTGCAACAAAAGACCGAATTTGCTGCTCAGCGCAGTTGGCGTCCAGATCGCAGTGTCGAAAACAATCGCCTTTCCATTCGACTCGGCAAGTCCGACCAGGTGATTGAGTTTAACAAAGGATTGGGAACCCAGGCCTTCACACAATTGGACTTTGCCAACGTCGGAGAGTTTGCAACCTTTCAGGCCACGGTTGGAATCGACGCCGAGACGCTCGGGCGCGGTGATTGCCAAATGGTGGTCCGCGGCGACGGGATTGAACTTTGGTCCCGGCAAGTCCGAGGCTCCGACGAGCCACATGAAATTAGTTTGAAAATCGACGGGATCCGTACGATTTCGCTGGTCGTTTATCCAGGCGCCGATTTTGATCTGGCTGACCATGCCGATTGGGGAAACGCCCGTTTTGCTAAATAGCCGGACGGACCTAGGTAGAAACAAAATCAATTGATGGCTTTAAACAACAGTCGTTTCAGCAATCGTCTTTGCCGTTCCATTTTGAGCATTGCCGTTGTCTGCAGTTGGGTCGGTGGTCTTGATTCCGCTGTCCGCGCAGATGAACTTTCACCAGCGGATTGGCAACGGATTCTGCATCTGCAACAGCAACGCGTCACGGCCATCAACTCGGTGGTCGGCAGTGTGATTGCCATTTATGATGAGCACCGAGTCGGCGGCGGTTCCGGAGTGATCATCGACCCCAGCGGCATCGCGCTGACCAATCATCACGTGATTATGGGCGCAGGCATCCAAGGCTGGGGGGGGCTTGCTGACGGCAAGTTGTACTCCTGGAAATTGATCGGCACCGATCCCGGCGGTGATGTGGCGGTTATTCAAATGGAAGGTCGCGACGATTTTCCATTTACCCCGCTGGGCGATTCCGACACCGTGCGAGTCGGCGATTGGGCGTTAGCGATGGGCAACCCCTTTATCTTGACCGAGGATCAGGCTCCGACGGTAACTCTCGGTATCGTGAGTGGAGTGAAACGATATCAACCCGGCGCGGGGACCAACGAGCTGGTCTACGGAAATTGCATTCAGGTTGACAGTTCAATCAACCCGGGCAACTCCGGTGGCCCATTGTTTAATTTCAGCAGTCGCGTCATTGGCATTAATGGGCGCGGCAGTTTCCAGGATCGTGGCCGCGTGAACGTGGGGTTGGGATACGCAATTTCGGCCAATCAAATCAAGAACTTTCTGCCTGATTTGTTGGCCACCAAACTGGTCGAGCACGGCACGTTGGACGCAAGTTTTTCCGATCGCGACGGCCAGGTTGTATGCTCAACCATCAACCAGGAGTCTCCAGCCGCCAAAGCCGGGTTGAAATTGGGGGACCAATTGTTGGAGTTTGAAGGCCAGTCCATTAGCAATGCCAACCAGTTTACCAATCTCATCTGTACGTTGCCGCAAGACTGGCCGGCTACGTTGAAGATTCGCCGGCCGAACTCCGACGAAATGACAATCCATGTTCGCTTGTTAGGCTTGCCCTACCAACAACCACCTCGCCCCAAAACGTCACCGAAACCGAAACCCGGCGAACAGCCGCCGCCCAGTGAAGAGCAGCAACAACAAAAACGGCAACAGGAAATGGTGGACTTGCTTTCCGCGAATCCAGGCGAAATTCGATTTCCGGATATCAATCAAAAATATGCGCAGGCGATCGTGGCGGATTGGCGGCGTCAGGCGATTGGCAAATCGGTCGACAGCCCGGCTGTCCTGAAACTGACCGATGACATTCGTCGGGATGGTCAGTCGATCGGCAGCCAGGAGTTGTTGCTGGCCACAGATGGACGATTTCGGATTCAATGGCAAACCGATTTGGAACAAAAAATATACCTCTTTGATGGAAACAAATTTATGGCCGGTGGTATCGGTCAGGACTTGGCAGAACTCTCGTTGGTGGAAGCCAAATTGTCTCTGCCGATCGTCCAGGCCATTTCAATTGCCGCCGCTTCACACGCGCAGCCGTTCGCAGTATTTGGCTCGCCGATTCTCGACGGAGGTGACAAATCACTGCAACAAAACGCGTATCGAATGCGATTGATGGATCCGGAGAATGACCAGTTCTTTCTTTGGTTGAGCATGTACGATGAACTCGGCCTGCCGAAGATTCGTTTATTGAAAGCCTCGGCCGAAAAGGACTGCGATGGCCAAGGTGGCGTAACCTTTGCCCAATGGCAGCTCAGCGAAACGCTGACGATCCCGTTACAGCGGACCTTTGTGTCGGGAATCGCGGAAACGCCGCTGCTCACTTTGGTCAATCAGGAGCATTCCTGGATCGCCGAACCCGATTTTTCGATTTTTGAAGTACCCACTTCCACCGCCAAGCAATAGCCCGCCATCGTGAAACAACCTCGGTCCCTTCAATTCAATTACTTTCGTTGCCTTACCGCTGATGGTGCCGCATTTCTGTGGTTGGCGGCGATCTTGTTCTGTTGTCCACTGGTGACAATCGCTCAGCAGTCCGAGGAAGGTTTTTTTGAAACCGTTGTCAGCCAAGCCCAGCCGAAAATGGCAAAAGTCTTCGGAGCATCCGCTGGGAATGTCGAGGGCTTTGCCACCGGGATCGTCGTTTCCGCCCAGGGCCATGTCTTATCGACACAGGGTGTTTTTCTCGATGGCCAACAAGTCAGAGTGATATTGGCCAATGGCTCGGAACATGTCGCGACTATTTTGCGTCGCGATCGCGTTACCCAATTGGCATTACTCAAAATCGAAACTGCGACTCCCGATTACTTCGAGTTGAAGTCCGAACCTGTTGGAGCACAGGGGGACTGGGTCATCGCGTTGACGAATGCTTTCAAAGTCGCCGATAAAGACGAGCCCCTCTCGGCAACGCTGGGCGTAATTTCGTTGCGGACTACAATTGAAGCCCGCTTGAACCGACGGGATGTCGCGTACCAGGGAGAATTGGTCGTGATTGATGCGATTACCAGCAATCCCGGTGCGGCCGGGGGCGCAGTGCTCACCACGGACGGGCAATTGGTGGGCATGGTTGGTAAGATCATCAATAGTTCCGAAACCAATACGCGATTGAATTACGCAGTCCCAAGTTCAATCCTTGCAGAATTTGTCGCCAATCCAGACTCCGCTCCGGTGACCGCGGTTGCCGAAGTATCGCCGCTCGCAGAACTCGGAATCATGGTGTTTAAGACCGGTGGCCGCAACAATCCTGCTTACATCGACCGTGTTCGACCCAACTCGCCTGCGGCGGCTGCCGAGTTGAAGTCCGACGATATGATCGTTTCGATTGCCGGCCAGAAAATCGGCACCGTCAAAGAATTCAACGAGGCGGTGGATACGCTTCATCCCGGTGAAGAAGTAATCCTGGTCATTAAACGAGGAACCGAATTCCTGCGAGTACCGATCGTTCCAGAAGTTCGAAAGTAACCATGACTCTCCTACTCAATCAGCGGATCGTTTACACTCGGCTCCGTATTTTCGCAGGGCTTGTTTCCGTTTTTCTGATTTCGCTGGTCCCGGTTTCTAATTCAGCAATGGCTCAGGAAACACTTACTCGTGAAGACTCGTTTCAGGCAATGTCGCTCACCTCGAAGGCATTTCGAATTGCGACGGACAAAATTCGACCGGCACTGGTCACGATCGAATCGTTTGGCGGAGTCAGTACGATCGAAGGTCGAATCGGTGGAATTCGTAAACAGGGGGAAGGCAACACCACCGGCGTAATGATTTCCGCCGACGGGTACCTATTGACCAGCACTTTTAATTTCATTCAACAGCCCCCTTTGATTTCCGTGATTCCCAGTGACGGCGTTCGTCGATTCGCCAGGATCGTTGGTCGGGACGACACGCGAAAAATTTGTCTGTTGAAGATCGAAGGAGTCGAGGGAATGTGCGTGCCGGAAATGGTAGGACTGGACGAAATCACGGTAGGGCAGTGGGCAGTTTCCCTGGGAGTCGGTTACGGCGATAGCCAACCAGCAATTTCAATGGGAATCATCAGTGCCAAAAATCGAATCGGCGGTCGAGCAATACAAACCGATGCCAACCTCAGTCCCGCCAACTATGGCGGGCCGTTGGTCGATATTCGTGGGCGGATGTTGGGGATTTGCGTGCCGATGGACCCTCAATCGCAAGCCATTGGCGCAGGCGTCGAGTGGTACGATTCGGGGATTGGATTTGCTATTCCATTGGCTGGCGCCGAGGCACTGATTCAACGGCTGAAAAATGGTGAGACGATTTCTCCGGCGTTTCTCGGCGTCCAGGCGATTCCCAATCCCAGTGGCAATGGTCTGTGGATCGAACAAGTCGTCCAGAAAACTCCCGCTGCCGAAGCGGGATTGCTGCGCGAAGACGTGATTGTGGGTGTCGACGGGCAAGATGTCACCGACATGTTGCGATTGCGCCAAGTCTTGAATCGTTTCGAATCGGGCCAAGAAATTGAGTTGACAATTATCAAGTCCGGTGAAACGGCTGGGTCCAAAATCAAAATAAAATTGGGCACGCCGCCGAAACCAAACGGCGAACCGACCCCGCTTGAACCCCCTAAGATTCGCTGACTTTCCCAGTCGCGAAGATAGGAGCCTACGACGCTTTGTTGCGGAAAATGGGTTCGACGTGTCGCTATCGCGTGTCGCAAGCGTGGGTCTACAATGATCTGGGTCAATTGCGGAAAGTCGCAACAGATTTAACCGATATTGGTCAAACTGACGTGTTTTCTAGCGATGACTTTGATTTGACCGGTGGAACAATAGAATGAAATCGACAAAAATGCACTATCTTGTGTTAACGATCTTGTTAATCCATATGAGCTGCGGATATGGAGACAAAGACAATTATCAATCAACAACGAAAAAAACTGGTGTGCCGATTCCTATTGCAAATGAGCATTCGGTCAACAGGACAACGGGCGTAATTATTGCATATGGAGTGAATGATGTTGATTTGATTGCTTCAGAAATCCTTTGGAATGAAGGCAAAATACTTGCGTTTCTTTGGAACGAAGGCCCCGGATGGAAAATTTGGGTCAAATCCGAAGATGCCGATGAGAGCTTCGAAATACTGAAACATGCAATAACGAAAGGCAGTCTTTCAATGACGTTTCGGCTAACCAACAATCCGACAGATTAAAGAGGGAAATACAGGACCACACCAAGACCTTTCTTAGTTCGGGAACAACAAAAAGTGGCGGGACAAAATGTGTCAACGGTTTGGGACAATATTTTTTCGCAATTAGTGTATCGACAATGCTGGTCGGGAGGTTGCCCCTGCCCCCCAGGATTTTCTTAGGCATGGCCTAACAGATTGCATTAACAGATTGCAAACAGATTGCATTCATTGAAAGTAATGGCGTAGGATTGAGGCTGTTTTGATCTTCTGGGAGTATGCTTTTTCAATCGAGTTTTCAATTGATCGCTATGAGGAGCGATGCGAAAGAAATTCGCTGATGTGGATGGCTGCAATTGGCCTTGCCAGAGCTGTGAAGCTCAGTGGCAGCCTTGGAGCGGTGATTTGTCATAAGAAATCGTTGCAGTCTCAACGATTTTCGATTTAATGGTCGCAGGTCGCGCAGCAGCGAACAAGTTAGCTGAAGGCGGCGATTGATTTTGAGTCGGGTTGGCTCGTGATGAGTCGGTGATTCTGCAATGTTGATCTTGGGGAAAAGATCATCAAGAAATTTTCTGGCTCCCCCTCGCCTCGTAAATTCGGACGAAAAAACTTTGCAAGTTCGTCAAGCGTACTCCGAATTTACGAG
>JANNWZ010000204.1:0-7530 GCA_031409295.1 Mariniblastus sp. | reverse complement strand
GATTTGAGCCACCGCCGCCACCGCCGCCTTTGCCGGCGCGTTTGGCCTGCAAGAGCCATTCGATCGCTTCGGTTTCCGCAGCAATTGCCGGCACACCTGTTTCCAGTTTTGCCAACAACGTTTCTGCGTCGCCCATGGCGTCGGCGGCATGGTTCAATTGAACGATCTCTTTGGCGAAATCCGATTCGCCGTTGGGCAACTCAATGATCAAGCCAATGACATCATCGGTTCGATCAGTTAGGGCCCGTTGAATCGAATTCAACGAGCGAGCATCACTGGCATGTTTTTCTGATTCAAGTTGCGGTTTGGCTTGTTCCAATTCACGAGTTTGTTCCCGCAAATTAATTTCAGCGGTCAAGATTTTCATAACTTCCAACACGATCGAGGGTGGCAGACTGCCACTTTTTGAGCCCGGTCACGAGCCCCCCCGTCAGCCAGGGCCGACCAGTTGTTCGGCCCAACGGTCGAACGTATCGGCCAGCATTTCCGAATGTGCGATCGACGTACCGGGTTCGTTGGCCAATAGACGGTCAGCCACCAACCCTACCTGCTTGACGGCCTCCAATTTTCGCATCTCACTCAACACGGTTTGATATTTTCCATCCGGATTGCGAGTGAGATAGGCGGCCAAATCATCTTCGATGTGCTGCGTCGTTTCGACGTAGGCTCGTTGACGTTTGGCTAGCAACTCGGTGCGGGTGCGAGTCGCGTCCGCCACTTTCGATTCCATCTCGCCGAAACCAGTCAACGTCGATTCATTGACATCATTGGCGATTACCAACTCGTAGCGCGACAGGGCTTTCAAGCGTTTGACGAATGTGCTGCCTTCGAGATTGCTGATCAGCTTTTGCAATTCTTCCGCCACTTTTTGAAACTCCGCCAATAACTCTTCTTGGGCTGCCACAGCCGACTCCATTTTGTTGCCAGCCGGACAGGCCGCAGGTTCTTTGTCGTCCTTACTTGGCAGCGCGCCCAAGGTTACGCTGGGAAGTTTCAAAGCTGCGGGCTTAGGTGGTGTCGGAGTCGCCGCTGGCGATTCAGCCGGTTGTTTTTCATCCGGTGCGTTCATATTCGATTCCTTCAAAGAAATCGAAGGAGGCGAATCGGGTTGGATTTTCGGCTCGTCTTCGTTAGGCGGGGAGGATGATTTGGGCTCCGACTGACCCGGATTCTTGGGCGCATCGGTAACGGAGTTCGGTTTGCCCGCCGGCGCCGACTGATCCGGCACGGCTGCGGCGGCCGAAGCCTGTTTCAATAAATCCGCGACTGACGGCATCCGATTACCGTGAATGTCCTTTAACTGCTGGATCATCTCGGCCAGTTTTTCCAAATGGTCGACACCAAAATTTTCATTTCGAGCGGCCTCTTTTACCAGCGATTCTCCAGCATTGGTCAACGCTTCCAAGCGGCGCGCTTGGGCGTTTTCAGCGGTCGCTTGCGCCTCGATTTTTCGACGTGTCTCAGGCCGATCCAACTCTGCCGCTGGTAGATTCCTCAACTCCACATTGCGTTGATACAACTGTTGTTCACGTTCATAAGTTTCGAGTGATTGCTTGAACCATTCATCCAGGCGACGCGTCATCCAAATTGCATGCTCGTCTTCGCTGAGCACAAAAACTGTATAAGCTGGCGAATAAACTCGCTCGCGATCTGGCAGAAAGTCCTCGACGAACAATCGCAACTGAATCGTCTGCGGGGCGATCGATTCGCGTTGCGGCGAAAACGTCGCCGTGATCGCGGACAATTCCGTCGCTGCAGGATTGCCCGCTTGAATAATTTTTTCACCCTTGGCAGGTTGATCCGGCGAAGTCGCGGCTGGGGTTCCGCTCCACTCCATGCCGACAGATTTGATTCCATAGTCGTCGGCGGCATCAATCTCAAATGCCAACACATCGCGCTCCATAATGACTCGTTGTCGTTCGAGTTCGCGACAATTCAGCGTTGGTGATTCATCGTCCGCCGTGCGAAGTTTCAGTTTCAAAGGCGTTTTTGCCGTTAACCCGAATCCATCGCGCCAAGCCATTTCGAGTACTTGGGAATCGTTGACTAACGTTGCGTCGGTAACAATTGTGGACCCATGGACGCTGACGGGTTGCCCGTCGACCATCGCTGATGTGAGCACTCTGGTGGCAACCGCAGTGATGGCGACGGTACTACCAGCAACGGTCGACAACGAACCGCCACGAATTTCCCGTTGCACCGGTTCGGTGCGTTGCAAATACGCCGGCAGTTCAATCGTTGCGGATAAGGCTGAGAGTTCGGGTCGCGGTTGAGGATCGAGTTTGATCGTTTCTCGCACGTCACCGATTCGAAGCTTGACATCGGTGGAAGAACTGAGCGGCGGAATTCCGAACTCAAACTTTCGATCGGACGCCGTGGTTTGAATCTGGTGGTCACCAACCCAAGCTGCACCTGAGTCGGGATTCCAACGCGATGTTTCCGCCAGCGTCGCCGCCAGATTTGTCTGTTCAGCGATTGGAACCACAATTTCCGTCGGCAATTGATTTAGCTGCGTAAACGTGTAACGATCGATCGACTTCCAGGGCATCAGCCAGCGCTGGAGCGCATTTGATCCGGCGGCCGGTACGATCAACAACGCGGCCACAGCCAACAGTAATGGCACACCGGCTACCAATGCCCAGCGTCGATGGCGGGGATGCGGAACCGAGTCGGTAAAATCCTTGTCGGCGGTTTCACGGTCCGCTTGCGCGAGGGCCGCACGGCACAAAGATTCGCTGGTTCCGTCAAAATCATTATTGTGAACCAGCTCGATAATGCCCAACAGGTAATCTCCCAGTCGCGGATGATTTACCTTCAACATGCGAGCGACTTGTTCCAGCCGACGACTGCGCCAAATCCAGCGATGGCAAACCCAGGGCAACCAAATCGCCAAACCCAAAGTGCCAATCAACAAAATCAACCAGCGCGAGGTCGCTGTCGTATCAAAAAAGCGATCGAGTGCGAACACCGCCAAGTAGGATATCAGCAATCCGAACAGAGCAGCACAGACCCCCTCGATCAGTTTCACCGTCCAAATGCGCCGCTGAAATTTCGTCAGCTTGGCTTTCATTCGCTCTGGTAGCACAAGTTTCGACTGATTCATGTTCGCTTCCCTGGGGAAAAAAATCGTTACCGACGATGCAGTTGCGCTGACACTTTCGCACTCGCTCTATTTGCACTGAGTTTGCACTGGGAACTGAACCACCACTAATCCACTGCAAACTGATCCACTGAAAACTTATCCACTAAAAACTAATCCACTGCAAACTGATCCACTGAAAACTAAATTACCCCGACCAACTTCCTCCCAACCCAAAACAGACCCAACAATCCTATTATCGTACCCGCCCAAGCCGGATGTGCCCAGATTCGAATTCGCCGAATTTGAGGTTCCGGTTCCGGTAACTCACCAATTGCACTTATTACTTCGCTCAATTGATCTGTGTTCACCATCTTACCATGAGTAATTGCGGCAATTTCTTGCAATGATCCGACATTCGCCGGTCGTCCCAATCTCTCCCGTTGCAATCCCTGTACGCTGATCGTCGCAGTCAAACTCGTGCCAGTTTCCTGGCAATTCAATGTCGCCTGATGTTCCCCGGGTTCGACAGGTACAAAAAACCCGGCGAACAAACCCCATTGACCGTCTTCCGTTTGAGGCGCCAATTTTATCGTCTGGGTATCACCTGAGGGAGCGATGATTTGCAGATTGACGTTTCCACTTTGTAACGGCTCTCCGTCGATCGCCATCACATTGGCGTTCAGGGACAAAGTTTGACCGGTGCGCGGCCGATCGGGCGAGTAAAACAAACGCATCGATTCCCCGCCCGCCATGTTTCGTTGATAGGCCATCCAGCGAGCGACTTGCCCCCAAAACCGATAATGATATTTGTCTTCGACTCCTTCACGCCACCGCCAAGCCCCATCGGTTCCCATAAACAGTACTTTACCCGCACCAAATGTCTTGGTGACCAACAATGGAATGCGCCCTTCTGCGTTGGACTCACTCGAATGCACTGCCAAAACCTGAGTTCCCACTTTGGCTCGCAGCACCGGTGCGTACCATTGAAATCCAGGCAGACTTCGCCACACCGACGAATTGGCTTCCGGCGAGTCCGCCAACTTGGTCAGCAGACTCTGACTGCCCGCTTCGGTCAATTGAAATTTTGCGGGCACGCGATTGCCCCACCCTCGTGGCTGAGCCAAATCAAACACAATTGGAAACAAATCCGCGAGTTCTGTTTCAACCAACGACAATTGCCGACCCCGTAAGCCTGGCATCAAAATCAATCCGGTCGCTTGATTCTCGACCAGGCCTTTAATGTGTTGACAATCTTGCACTGTTAGCTGTCCATCACCGATGCCAACATCACCCAAAAAAATCACGTCGAACTTTGCCAATTCCTCCAACGAGTCCGGAAACTGATCGATGTAATGTTTTCCGCCGCCGACGTTGCCGGTATCAGGGTGAAAAAGCAGACACGCGACATCAACTCCGGGATCGCGGGACAAGGCATTTCTTAAATAGCGATACTCCCAACGCGGGTAGGAATCGACCACCAGGACTTTCAGCGACTCCTGGCGAATTGAAATTGGTGCTGTCAAAGTATTGTTGGCCAAAATTCGTTCGCCCTCAGCCGCCGGAACATCGATCGTCAAAATATACTCGCCGACTTTTTTCGGACTCCAGACAAAAGCCTGTTGCAAAGTCCCGTTGGCTGGCACCGTAAATTTTCCCGTCACATCATCACCAGCCGTCGATGACAACGTGACCGTGACTTCTGCGTCGCGCGGCAACGTACTGGTAATTGAAAACGGAATGCGAGTCGGCTTGTTAACCACGCCAAACGTCGGAGCTTCGAGGCTGTCAACTTCGAGATCTGGTAACGCGGTCTCACTGCCCACCACGATCGTAAATACCGGAACGTCTTTCATGCGCAATTGGGTGGCGGCTTCGGTTGGCGAATTCCCGATGTTCCAACTGCCATCGGAGATCATGACAACGGCGCGCAGATTTTCATTTTTCTCCATAACCTTGTTCAGCGCTAGATTCAAATCCGAACCGGATGTCGGACTGGCCAGCGATGAGGAAAACGGTTCGATCGCAATTTTCAATGGAGCAGGTCGGTCGCTCGCCACCTGTTGCCAAGCTTGAGGCTCGATCAGCGATTCGATCGATTGACGCCGCGAGATCGTCGGCGAGTTCGGATTGGCGGTTTCGCTGGCGATATCCTCCGTATCCATGCTGTCGGACTGATCCCATAATATAGCCAGCACCGGCTCAGTCGACGGCAGAAATTTCTGCAACCACTCTGGCTGGCACATCGCCAATGCGACCATTGACACTAATAGAACTCGAATCAATTCGAGCAACACCATGGATCGTTTGAAGCCCGTGCGCTGCAATCCAATCCAGGACACGACCAAACAGGCGACTAGCAAGCCAATTCCAAACAGGATTGCTAACGGTGTCGGAGTCAGTGAAAACCATTGCGAGTCGATCATGCGGCCACCCGGTTGGGCAAGGTTGAAATCGTCTCGGTTTTGGTGGGTGGTTTGGGTGGCAAACAGAGAACGGCTTCAGCAACCAGGGCGATTCCCATCAGTGCAACAAAGAACCGCCAGACTTCGCTAGCCAGACTTTGACCGCTGCCCACTTGATCTTCAATCAATTGAAAGTCCAGTCCGGCAAATAATCCACTGAGTTCCGCTTTCGACAACGGACTCGAAACATCTTCTGCCGGCGGTCGATTCAGCGCGATCAATTGTTTTTCCGACCCATAAACGCCGGCTCGTTGCGAACGAATCTGAGCCAACGTGTCGGATGCAACGCCGGAAACCAGAGTCGGCAAATCGGCGACGGTCCGAGCGGGCGAACTGCCAGCGGCAAACTGCTTTGCCAGGCCAATTGAGTCGGCTCCATTGGCAATCGCGCGATGGGTCATAGCAAATAAAGTGACCCCTTCGCGATCGAGGCTCGAATGAGTCGCGATAGGCAGCGTCGACAGAAAATAAATCGTTCCACCATTCTCCTTGATGCGTCCGAGCAGTGTCGCGCCGTTTTCCAATTTCGCCAAAGATGTAATGCTGGGTTGAGAATTCGTTTCCATCGGACCGGTGGTTGCCAAAGCCTGCGCCGTTTCGGGGGGTTCTACCGCAGTTTGAGACAACAGTTCGCAATACCGATAAACCAACAAGTCATTGACTGGCAATGGTTGCCCGTTGCGCGTTCGACTCAGCAAGTCTTCCTGGTTATTCCAGAACCCGATCGGTTCGCCTTGGCCCGGTAAATTCTTCCATTCACCCCATTGCAATCCCGCAAAAGATCGGCTGTCGGGTGCCGCGGGTGGCAAAAAAATTACCGATCGACCACTATCAACGAACCGATTGATTTGTCGGGCGACCGTTTCATCCGGCAAAGGGGCCTGCCAAACAAGCAGCGCGGTTTGCTGCCAATCCAGCTCGGAGACTTGATCGGGGCTGATTGTTTTCGATTGAAATTCCACCCCGAGCTGCGCAGATGTCGCAGCGGCCAGTTCGATTGCTCGCGTGTTGGCTTGATTTTCGCAAACGAGAACTGTTTGGCGAACGGGTGGGTCGGCAAACGCAAAATAATAGGCGTTGTCGGCAGGACTGGCATCGGCACTCAATTCCACCGAGCCCCAACCGACCTCCAACTCCTGATCGATCGGAATGCGATGACCAACGAGCGTGGCTACTTCGCCGGTCAACTCAAGATTGACGACCGAACGCAACCCGTTGATGTTGAAAGTCAATGGGATTGATTGAGTCATGTTGTTGGCACTGTCGCGTTGAACGGTCAAATCAATCACCAATTCAACTTTTTTGGAATCCGTCGATTGCTCGATCCGTTCCAATCGATCCACGACGATCGACAGATTTTCGGCTGGCGGCGCTGGAAAATTCAAGACATGAAAGCGCACGCCGTCGAGTTTGGAAAATCCACTATTGAGTGCTTGCCAACGACTGCTGGCCGGATTCCAGTCATTGGTGGCCGCATCCGAACAAATCCAAATGTCGGTTCGACCGGTTTGATTGTCGCTGATGTACTCCAAGGCGGTCTGTAACAGCTCCGGCCAATCGGCAGTTGATTCGGTCGGAGTCGTATGCGGTAAATCCAACAAGTCCTTCGGTCGATCGATAGTGATCGGCTGGCGCAGACAACTCTCAATCAACACGATCGGTTTTTCCCGTCCCACCGTCTGCAATGCGGCGGAGATTTTGGCCAAACCGCTGGCCAATTTGGTTTCGCCTGTCTCGGTCCGCTGTTGTTGCATACTGGCCGAACGATCGAGCAACACGATAATCGTTTCGGGCTGGCCGCCCGTTAATGAGCCAACCCAGCCCGATGAAAGCGGACGGCTGATGGCAAAAATTAATCCAGCAATTGCGGCCATCCGCGCCGCCATAATTAAAATTTGACGCAATCGCGCCATCCCTCGACTCATCCGTTTGGCGGAAAGTAGAAACTGCATCGCCCCCATTGAATCGTGCGATGTCGCCGTTGAT
>JANNWZ010000203.1:0-3091 GCA_031409295.1 Mariniblastus sp. | reverse complement strand
TCGCTGATCGCAGCGACCGCCAAAACTTGAGCATCCACTACCACTTGTTAATGGCCACATGCGAAAAATCCCGGGGTTTGGGGCAGAGCCCCAAGTTGCCTGAACTGTCATCCTTAACTCTCTCAACAAGCTAAACCAATCTCACTTTTACGCACGTTCCGCTGAACCAATACACATTTAGATCGATAAACGCACAATGGCAATTTCCCTTTAGTTTGCAATTCACGATTCCGTTGTAAATGGATGGGTTACCGAATTCAGAGACTTAAGGTATGACAATCGGAACATTTGTTGCATTTGTAAAGTGCTCTTCATGTTTGACAATCGATTGCACGCCACATTTAATTTCAGTATCCCAACCAAAATGAGCGCCCAGTTCCCAGATACCTGAGTCGGGATCTCTGGTCCACGAACGACATTTATTGGCAGCACACGAGACATCAACACCAGCTTCACAATCGCGAGAAACTTGCGTAAAGCAATCTTGGGATCGCGCGTGGTCTCCGAAACACAAGGCAAAACCAACAAAAGCAAACAGCCGAATCAAACTGTTCATGAGAAGTCTCCTGCTAATTGACAATGGAACCGGAACCCGAAACCTCCAAAACGCCTTGCGACGAAACAACTCTCCAATCAATTGCAAAATCGGCCGGATCAACATCTTCACCCTCAGGCAGGGATAGTGTTAAATTCACCCGATACAATTGATCATTAATTCGAGTGCTCGCAACTTGCAAATCATGCTTGTCCGTTTTGCAATTGATGGTTTGAATCAAATTCTTTAGATTTTCCTGGCCGTTTTCGACCTTTTTGTCGACGCTTTGAATTAATACATTGGCAGAATAACTCTCGACTTGGGCGTTTACCTTGGTAAACCGAATAATCAACGGACTAATCCGCATGACGGGGCGCTTAAGGAAACTAACCCTGGCGGCGGTCTTAATTTCCAGCAGTGGGTCACTCAAGATAACTTCGCCAATGATGCCAGCTGGACCTAGACTACTTGTTGGCCCAGAAACCAGAATTACCGCTTTGCCGTCGATGACATCAACTTTGGCCACCAAGTCTTTCAAATTCTCTGACAGCTGAACTTGCAGGCGATTCAATTCGACTGGCTTGGTGACGATAAACGGAATACGCCATTCCGAAAAGTCGCCGGTCGACTCCAAGGCTCGAACTGGCGGGATTGAAAGAACACCTTCCAATGGTCCCGTTAAGAGCATGCCACCGACGGTTATGTTTCCGGACTTGAATTGGATATTGATTCCGTATTCTTCCTGAGTATGCGATTTCGGCACAACATAATCCGCCACTGCATTTACAATCGCCGCTCCGTTCGCTGGAATAACCGGTTTCTCACACTCCATGTTCATGCAACCGCAACCGGTTTCGACGCGGTCGAAGACCATGTCCCTGGTTGTTGGATTACTGATTTTGAAATTGAATCGAACGCGAGTTCCGGCTCGGACGGGCGCGCCAATGACTTTGCAATGCAATAGAGGATTGGGCTTGATGTGAGAGTAGTCTTCCAAAACTACATTGATCGTTTGCTCATGATCAATTTCCAGCGGCGGCGTTGCTGGATCCTGAACTGCCCAAGATGGGTGTTGGCAAAATGCAACCAGCAAAAGAACCGAGAGGGTTAACCGGCGTTTCATTTTTATTCTCGATAAGACAGCCGACATTTGATCATCGTGATGCTTCCACCAGCGGCAATCGCGCAGGTCCAATTCATCACTGGCAGTATTACGCCTTCAAATGTATGCAACGCGCAGTAGAGGGTATCCTGGAACCGTGTCAAGCAAAAAAATGGTTCCTTCCTTCCTTCCTTCCTTCGGCGTGATTTGTCCAAAAAAAGCCGTGTTTTAGCGGTTTTTATGCTGGAAAAAAATCGGGGAATTTTTTCGACGGTTCTCGCGGATGACCACCATCTGGTTGCGTGGCTCTGCCACGCAACCAGATGCATGGCTGGCTCCGCCAGTTTGACTTGCCCGCTGTCACGGTAAATGACCGGGCCTGCGGGAGGCAGAGCCTCCCAGCCAGTGCGTTCCAAGGCCGGAGCCTTGGAACGAGTCTGTGTTCATCAGCGGTGAAACAAGAACGACGGTATCACGGTTACTGGGTCGAGGCGAGTCTACCGGTTTCCGAACCGTTTAGCAGCAGTTGTTAAAACTCACCCATCATGGCACCGTCGGCGCGATTACCCAAGTTTTCGAATAGGGTTGGATCGATGGAGAATTCGAGTAAGCGCACGGCACCGCTGGCCAAACAAAATTGCGTTCCACCGGGATGAGAACTGCCGAATCCGCCGACGAATTCGATTGAGTCGACAATTCCCTGTGCCGCCTTCCGTTGCCTCGGGTCCAACATCGCACTGGTGTTTCGCAACGATGCCCGCGTCCCGGACGCCCAACCCAGATCCGATAGGTCGGGCCTTATTTCTCCGACCAGAATGGTGTTGCAAGTACCATCGGCGATTTGGCCATACCGAATCTTGCTATTCAAGAACAACAAGCCGTTATTATCGACGTCGATTTGAGTCTCGACACTATGGTGGCAACCGGCATAGTTCGTCAATGCGGCGGTGCCAGCCAGATTCAGTTTCGCGGTTCCCGACGACGGGCAAAGGTAAGTCGGAATAACCATTTGGCGCGCCGGAGCATTCGCGGCCGCATACGTACCGGCTTTGATATCGAAATTATTGGCGATGCCAAACTGTTCAATGTACGGCAACAATTGCACCAAGAATCCGACATGCTGTCCGATCTCTTCCGTGTTAATCGGCCCATCTTCATTTAACACGCCCGCCGGCAAGTGTTCGGTCGAGAACTCATAGTTATGCAACGCCAAACCAAGTTGAGCGAGATTGTTGGCACAGGAAGTTCGCCGAGCGGCTTCGCGAACCTGTTGAACGGCAGGCAAAAGCATGCCGATCAAAATTCCGATAATCGCAATTACCACCAGAAGTTCAACTAGAGTAAATGCCGGGCGGAGTGTGAGGCAGCGCTGTTCGTCAGCCCGAAGACGACTCGGTCGGTGATAGGATGGCATGGAGAGTTCCTTAATAAAGTCAAAAGTAAATTCGGTTTTT
>JANNWZ010000202.1:0-34855 GCA_031409295.1 Mariniblastus sp. | reverse complement strand
CGTCGTGCGAGGCTTGGGAGCGACGCCCTCAATCCCCATTTTCCTCATTAAACGCTGGATTCTTTTACGGTTTACGCCGTACCCTTCATCGTTCAAAAAATCCACCATCTGTCGTGAGCCGCGATTAGGGCGACGCAAATGCTCTTCATCCATCAGCCGCATCAACAGTAAATTCTCGGTGCTTTCGGGAGCTGGATCGTAATACAGGTTGCTGCGGTGCAAGCCCAACAATCGGCACTGCTCACGAATGCTCAAATCAGGATTGTCAAAATCAATCCAGCCCCGTGCTTCACTCACCGTCCTGGGCCACTTTTTTTTTGAGCCACTCCAACTGAACATTCAATCGTCCAATCTGCTCATACAACTCAGCCGTCTGGGGTTCATCCGTGTCAGCCTTGCCGACGCTCTTGCAATTTTCAAAAACTGATTCTGCGCCTTCCAACAATTGCTTTTTCCAAAGATTGATTTGGGTCGGATGAAGCTTATGCTTTTGGGCCAATTCACTGATCGTGCGGAGCCCTTGAACAGACTCTAATGCTACTTTCGCCTTAAAAGACGGACTGAAATTGCGTCGCTTCCGTGACATACTGGCTTCCTGAAAAATAGGGTTCAAATCGGGTATAGTTTGACCGATCAAAACGCTTTTTTCTATCTAAGCCGGTGGTCCGATAATTGGGGTCCACTTCAATTGTTGCCTTCGTTTGTGGCTCAGAAAATTTCCATATTCCGACGTGGTCTTCACCAATCCATCCAATCATTTTGGTCTTTGTGTGAATGAAAAGATTGGATTTGTCGCTCAAATCCGCTTCGGTGCAAATTACGCCTGTTGCCAAAGGATTAGCATCTCCTGGCTTAAAGACATGGCATCCTTCAGTTAGAACTGAGTTGGCGGTTGGAGGTTCATCAAACAACTTGCGACGTAGCTCCTGGCGATTTTTTTCCAGAGTTTTGTTTCGAGCGTCGGGATCGTTTCTTACGATCTTTAAATCATACCTAATTAAAATCGTTTGTCCGTCTTCACCAATCGAAACGCCAGTTGGAAGACAACTCTCCGGAAGTTTGACCAGTGTTGGTGCCGCATTTTCGACATTAACTGATAAGTGAAACACGTGGTTCGAGTCGTCCAGGTAGACCAATCCGCCGCCATTGGTGGAAAGGCTGAATTCCCCCGGTTCGCGAGACATAGAATTCGGTAACGAGGTGGCGTCAAAATCAATTCCTTCGTTGCTGGATTTCAATAAATTGTAACCAGACAAGATGCTCAACCTACCCTGATCGTTTACCGCAAAAGTTAGGTCGTTTTGCCGGGGCGAAGAGTTGTGAGTGTTTGGCATCCAGGACGCCGTGTCCCAGACTAAAACACCACCTTCAATTTGCCCGACGAGATGTTTGTTTGAAGGCGATTCTTGGAGTCTAACGATTTTGTCGTCGCATGAACACAGCGCGGTCTTTTCACCGTTTTCCTCACCTCGAAACAACTTGCAATCTAGGCTGAAAATTGGTCGCCCACCGATTACTGCGATAAACCACGAGTTGCACAACCAACGGTTTCGGGCGTCGAAAGTCTCCGCATCTCGCTCAACGACAAAGTTGTTACCGGACTTGTAAGTGACTGTGAAGACCGTGGAACCCGACATGCGAACAGATTTGAACGATTCGCTATTATCTGTTCGGTGAATTCGTTTGCACTTGCCTTGAGCAATGATGCTTATTGATTGGTCAGACATTAGCCAATACTCACCCCCAATGCTTGGCACGATTTGCCAGATATCCTTGACGGGAAGGGAGTAGCGTAGATTTCCGGAGTTGGTTTCAAAGACTGAAAATGTCGAAGTTTGCAGATCAAAAACGGCAATTTCTTCGCCATCAACGGAAAAAGTCAATAACGGAGAAGGCTTAATCGGCCATTCTTGATCCCCGGGTGGAAGTTCAATTTTCACTAACGGATCAGTCGGTGTCAGGGTGTTGAAAATTTCAATTCTCCGCCACTCGGCGATTGCAAATCTCTGAAGATTCTTATCATGAACGATGCTCCGCCAAGCCCATCGGTTAGCCTCAATCGAGACTTCAAATGAATTGATCACATGGCCATCTCCAATATCGAAAATATTCACGTAACCGTGCTTATCAACAAAAGAAATCTTATCATTTGTGACCGTGATCAATTCCCCTTCAAGTCCAGGCACTCGAAACTCGTTGTGGCCAAAGTAGGTAAGTTTTGGTTCGTCAATAAATCCGACACAAACCGCAGGCGAGAATAATGGCAAAACTAGTGCGAAGATAGTTCCAAATAAACCAGCACGTAATATTCCAGAGCCTGCGTTCATGTTAATTGTTACCGAACATTGAGTTTTGAGTTTTTCCAAGTAACCAGCATATAAAAGTACAACTTCGTCGCCCAGCTGGGCTGGTTGACAGTGAAAAAATGGGGCAACATCAACGAGTTCAAGACGATAGTGTCTTACAGGCTGCCATACGGGCCACACCAAGGCGCTTTTCGAAATGACATTTTTCAATTCGTGTCTGGTATCTGGGCAAACGCAGTCGCTAAACTGATACCCATGCAACGACTATTTGTATTTACAGTTGTCTGGCCTCGTTCGTTTTCCTCTGGCCCCGTTCGTTTTGCAAAAAAACGAATCGAAAATGCCTTGGGGAGAGGAATCCGCGAGGGGTTGTCGGATTTTGCTAGGGAGAGGAATCCGCGAGGGGTTGTCGGATTTTGCTAGCAGAATCCGACAACCCGTCGCCGACGCGTTTTATGCGCTGCGTTTACGGAAATCGTAACGTCGGAGAGACGTATCATTTTTCACGCGGCAAGATCGCAAAGCTAGCCGCCACGAAACGACCTTTGTTGATTTCGCCTGTTACCAGAGCTTTGCGGATGCAGTTACACAGGCCGTTGTCACCGTGCGCATCGCCGTGATCGTCGATGGAACTACCATCGACGAAGAACGATTTTCCGTCAATGCGGATCGCCAGATCGCAGCCGTTCCCTTGCATACCGAACTGGCACTCGCCACAGGACGCTTCAACCACTTGATCAGTGAGTGTCGTTTTTTGGGTAGATACCAAACTGGAATCACCGAGTGACTTACGTGACATGTTGCCACTCTCCACTGCACCGACTTGTAAAGCTTCATCTTGGTTCTGACATCCGAGGGACACCGCTAATACCAGCAACAGTGCTGACAGGTTCTTGATAAGCATTTCAGTTCCAAGTTCTAAACAAGACATTGAACATCACAAGTTCGACTCAAAATTCAGGTTCCTGTTGTTGCGATTTTCCGCCAGTCCCAAAAATACCGCAAAAGCCTGTCAATCGTCAGCAAATTCCCATGGCGGGGTCACACCGAGACATTTTTCAATTTAACACCCGTGATCAAAGTTGCTGTTTCACCTATTCGGCGTTCTAATCCACAAAAACTCGCGGCGCACATGGAGCCGCTACATGGAGCATAGCCACGATCAAAAATAATTCAACGTCGTGCGAGAAATGGCCCAATCTAGACGTTGAGAATTTCGCGTTTACAAGTCGCCTAACTCGGTAGGATTGGCCTATTTCCAAGCATCTCGATCGAGCATGCGGTAGTTGATGGCTTCGCTGAGGTGATGGTATTGAATGTTGTCGGAGCAATCGATGTCGGCGATCGTGCGGGCTAGCCGCAAGACTTTGTCATGGGCCCGGGCGGAGAGGCCCAATTCGTTGACGCTGATCTTTAGCAAATTCATGCCTTCGTCCGTTAATTTGCAGTATTTGCGAATTTGCTGGCTGGACATTTGCGCGTTGTACAAGATTTTCGTACCGGCGAAGCGTTCGGCTTGTGCTTTGCGCGCAGCGAGAACTTCTTCGCGAATTTTTTCGCTGGACGTTCCGGGCGCGGAGGCGGACAGTTCCTTGAATTCTGCAGCGGGAACTTCGACATGGATGTCGATCCGATCGAGCAATGGCCCGCTGATTTTACCCATGTATTTTTCGATTTGCGGCGGGGTGCAGTGACAGGCTCGTCGTGGATCGCTGCGATAGCCGCAGGGACATGGATTGAGCGCCGCGACCATCATAAAATCACAAGGGAATGTGGTCGAGGTAAGCGCCCGCGAAATGGTGACAACGCGGTCTTCGAGCGGTTGGCGTAACACTTCCAATGTTCGGCGATTGAACTCGGGTAATTCGTCCAAAAACAACACGCCGTTGTGCGCCAGAGAAATCTCGCCGGGCATCGGTGTGCTGCCACCGCCGACCAAACCGGGTTCACTGATCGTATGATGCGGTGAGCGAAACGGCCGTATCGCCATCAAGGGTTGACCCGGTTTCAAGCGGCCCACGGCACTGTAAATGCGAGTGGTGGCAATCGATTCGTCGGGAGAAAGTTGAGGCAAAACCGTGGGAATCCGTTTGGCCAACATGGTTTTGCCTGATCCCGGCGGGCCGAGCATTAACAAATTATGAGCGCCCGCTGCTGCGACCGTGATCGCGCGCTTGGCCATTTCCTGCCCCCGGACGTCGGCAAAATCGATCTCGTAATGTGAAAACTCTTCGAATAGGTCTTGAATCCGTGACGGTGTAGGTTCGATATCCAGTTCGCCCGCAAAAAAAGCGGCGGCTTGCGTGAGCGAATTGACGGCAATCACTTCGAGATCTTGGACGACTGCCGCTTCATGCGCATTTTCTTCGGGCACGACGAGACCTCGCAAGCCCATTTCTTTCGCGGCCAACGCCATTGACAACACTCCTTTAGCAGGTCGAGTGTGACCCTCCAATGCGAGCTCGCCAACAATGGCGTAATCGAGCAAGCGATCGGATGTAATTTGCCCACTGCCAATCAAGATCCCTAAAGAGATCGGCAAGTCGAAAGTGGCGGCCTGTTTTGGCAATTCGGCGGGAGCCAAATTGATGACGACTCGATCGGCCGGTCGTTGATAACCGGAGTTGATCATCGCCCGTTCGCAGCGATGAGTACTTTCGCGGACGGCCGCCTCGGGAAGTCCAACCAGAATTGTTTTAGGCATGGCGCGTGGCGAAACGTCCACCTCCACTTCAACGGGCATGGCTTGAATACCCAACATCGAAAACGTTTTTAGTTTTGCCAGCAGTCCACCGTGGCGCGGGCCGGACGTGAGTGCATCAAAAGAACTTTGCGTTTCAGATTTCGCTGGATGAGTCATCGTATTTGCCTGCCATTTGTTTAACAATTTGAGCCATCGCCAATCGTGCTGCTGGCGGAGCGAGAATTTCCGCACTCTCACCCATACTCAGCACGCGTGGAATGATTTCCATTTCATGTACCGCTTGCACTGTTATCTCGATGCTACCGTCCGGAAGTTGTTTTATTTTTTGGTCCGCGTGAATCGGATCCTCTTGCACCCACATCGCAGCGGTGGCGTCGACTCGAATGCGGTAGTTCGAACTTTTTTTCTGGCGCACAAACATCCGCATGGTAGCGCCCAAAAACTGGTCGATGTCGAGGTCAGCGGGGGCCTTAAAATAGTCGTCAGTCAAAGTGGCTTTGGAAAGTCGATCGAGTTTCCAGGAACGGACTCGCGATTCGGGATCCTTGATTTCACACGCCGTCGCAATCACGTAGAGGCTGGATTGGAACAACGCGAGACTATGGGGCTCGATTAGCCGAGTTTTTTTGGGTTTGGCCGGTGTCTGGTAATCGATTTCCACGATTCGATGTTCGACAATTGCGCGATTGATGGTCTTGATAATGCCATGTTGTTTTTCGTAGGACTTGGTCGGCATCCCCAGCACTCGGAGCGTTTTCCGAAATTTCTCATAGTGGGCCAAGACGGTATCGGGAACTTGTTCTTGAATCTTGTTCCAGAACGATTCAATGCCGCGCCAAAAAGGTGTTCCCGCCAGCGGATGCATTAATTGCCGGCCCAGCGATAAAGCGATCAATTCGGTCGAAGAAAAACTGATCTTGGTTGAAGTCTTGGCGAGCGGGCCGAGCTTCCAAACTTTGCCTCGGGGAGTGTCGTGGACATCCACATCGATGCCGGCTGCCTGGAGCGCCTCCAAGTCCCGGCGAAGCGTCCGGAGGTGAATGGAACTCAAACCCAGTTCGTCCATAATCTCCGCTTGAATTTCTTCCAACGATTTACCAAATCGGACCCGTTCCAAAATTTGCAGGATCTTGTGTTGGCGGATCAGTTGTTCGTTGCGAGCCATGGTCAGCCGATGAAGAGTAAGCCGTCTGTCCGATTATTATTCGAGGGAAGCCGCAATTATCCCGTTTTTTGAGATCGCCGCCAAGCCGCCTGTCGCACTTTCGAGTTGCCGCGATAAGATGGGGTATTGGTTTGGAAAATATTAACTCATCGAATGCCTGAAATGGAAAAACCCAATCGAGCGGTGGTTTGTCTTAGCGGGGGAATGGATTCAACCGCGTTGCTAATGAGGTTGCTAGCCGAAGGTCGAAAAGTTTTTGGATTGAGTTTTGACTATGGGCAAAAACACAAACTCGAGCTGAGCCGTTTGCAGAGTAATCTTGATTACTTGCGAAAGCATGGTCTTTCCGTAGACAGTCAAACCATCGACCTGACGCGGCTGGGGACATTGTTTCATTCCGCGCTGACGGATGCTGATTGGCAAATCCCGACCGGACATTACGAACAGGAAAACATGAAACAGACGGTGGTGCCGAATCGGAACGCGATTTTTTCGTCGATTGCCTATGGGTACGCGCTGTCAATTGCGGTACAGGAAGACGCCAATGTGGATTTCTGTTTGGGTGTTCACAGCGGGGATCATTCAATTTATCCTGATTGTCGTCCAGAGTTTTACGAGGCGATCTTAAAAGCGTTTTCGATCGGAAATTGGGATTCTGAAAAAGTCAATCTGCATCTGCCGTACCTGCATGGAGATAAGCTGTCCATTCTGCAAGATGCTGATGTATCGATTCAGAAATTGGGGCTGGATTTCGATACCATTTTCCGTAATACCTGTACGAGTTACCTGCCAGACAAAGCGGGACGATCGCATGGCTTGACCGGGTCGGATGTAGAACGGATCATCGCGTTTCACAAATTTGGACGGGCTGATCCGGTTGGTTATATTGAGCCCTGGGAGGTGGTGGTGCAACAAGCGCTAAAAATCGAAAAAAGGTATTTGGAAGAGGCGTTGGAGAAGTCTTGAATTAAGATAAGAATGGGGTTGGGGCTTTGGGGTATCGGCAGTTCAGCTGAACCGAATTCTCGCTATCTGTCGCTGGTCAATATGTACACTTGCCTTTACAGTCTATGAATTCTTCTGACAGCCCCTGGTCATCGCTGTTGCGGCACCCCGTTTTTATTTGTGCGATGTTCATGTTCGCCGCATTGGGGATTGGTTTTTCGGTTGCGCGAATCGTGAGAGAATACTCACCGGTTTCGTCGGTCATTGCGACCTCCGAAGAAGTGGATTTTTCAAGAACTGGAATGTTTGATTTTCACAATGGCGGCTATTTTCCCGCCTTGGCATTTCGTGACGGAGTCAATCCCTATGCACCGGAAATGGTCCAACATTACCCCGGCGCTCGAACGATTCCGACTTACTCGCCGGTTGTGTTTCTGATTCATTTACCGTTTGCCTACCTGACCGTTCCGGTTGCCGATGTGGTGTATTTTGTTGTCAGCGTTTTGTTGCTGGCGCTATTGGCGTATTGGTCGATAATGATGTCCGGCGTTCGGCCGACCATTGGCGGCTGGCTGGGAATTATTGGTTTGTTCGCGTTTTCGCGGGCCGGTCACGTGACTTTGTTCACTGGATACTTCACGATTCAATTGGTAATCGGCACGATGTTGGCGTTGCATTACGGCAAAACCAAACCATGGCTAGCCGGTTGCGGAATGTTGCTCGCATCGGGAAAGCCAACCTATATTATTCCGTTGACAATTTTGATGTTGGCTCGGAAGAATTTTCGATCCGTAATTATTGGATTGACACTAAGTGCCGTTGTCGGGGCGGCGGGCATCGGTTGGCTGGCTTCGTTTTCAAGCGTCTCGGAAGTCATCGAGGGGATTGTAAGAGGTGAGCAAATTGGTCGCGAGGCTATCGACAAATTACCGGAAAATACGTGGACTCGATTGGATCTATTCGGCGTCGTCGCAAAAATCATGCATTGGAATCCAGGGAATCGGGATTATCTGGTTGCGATGCTGGTGTTGTTGATTCCATCATGCATTTCGATCTGGCGAGCGAGTGATCGCGAAAGCAACTCAGGCGGAACGGGATTGACCGCGCTGATTGCCTGTTTGTCGATTTTGCTGTCGATTTACCACCATACGTACGACTGCCTGTTGGTGGCCGTTCCGTGGATTGGCATGATGTTTTTTGGCAATCAAGTTTGCCCAGAGATACCCGCGAGTCGGCGGCGCCAGATTGCGATTCTATTGACCATACCCGCTGTCAATTACATTTCGACTTACAAAATTCGCGGCTGGTTGGAATTAGACAACCGCGCGATCGCATGGGATTTGGTGACATCGATCAATGGAGTCAGTTTGTTGCTCGCTTTGATGCTCACGCTCGCCGCAGCCTGGGAGTTGGGTTCGCGGGCAATTCCTAAATCTGACAGCCAAGCCAAGCGGCCGGAATCGAGTTAGATTTGTGAATGAGCCAATTCATCCTTAAGCACGGTCGCCATGGCTTCTTCAGCAATCGTAATGGTCTCATTGACGTTCAGATTGCCGCGCAAGATATATGAGGAGTTAACGACATACAGACCGGGTACAGTCGACTTCATTGGCGGCAGAATTTCACTGTACCGAATCGTGGGGATCGCCATGACGCTGCGTACACGGGAGAGTTTAAAATCCAAGACGTCGGTTCGGGAAAAATGGGGATACATCCGTTCGAGCGCTGACAAAAAGTCGGCGCGAATATCTTCGTCACTGCGATCAAATAGCTCATGTTCGGCCGGAACATACTTGGGCAAATAGACCATCGAATGCCCCTTCAATTCGGCTGGATCAACAATCGTGGTCATTTCGATCACCGCTGTCATGGGAACCCAGGAATCAGTAATGTTGGTCACATAGTAGGGTGATAACGGTTTGTTCAACAGCAACGAGGCACAGACAATTCCCAGGTACTCGACACGGTCAAACCGCGCCTTTTCGTCGGCCGAGAGGTCGGTGCAAACGCGACTGAGAATCGAATTGGGTGTCGTCATGATAACACGGTCAAATTGTTCGGCTGGCTGACCATTAAATCGGATCGTGAATCGTCCATCTGAATTTTTGGTCACCGCCTGAATCTGATGATCGACTCGCACATCGACGTTCAATTCATCCATGATTTCGGCGAGCCGATTGATGATCGTGGAATAACCACCTTTGACATAACCAAACATCTCTTTTTTCAGCCCGGAGCGGCGGGCTTTATACATGCGGTTGATATGTGCCCAAATGAATGAAGCCGCCGTTTTTTTGTAGCTCTCGCCTAACTTCGCCCGCAGCAGCGGTAACCAGATCTTTTCAAAAGTCCCCTTACCCGACCAACGGCGCAACCAGTCAGCGACGGGGATTTTTTCGAGTCGTTTCCAGTTCTTGATTTTGGAAGCGTAAAAAATAGTTCCGCCCAGTCTCAATTTTTCGAGCAACTTTAACGGAGGGAACTTCAGAAACTCTGCCGTGTCGGACATGGAATAGAGTTTGTCGTTGGTGTAAAAGCCAGTTTTCGTTTCGACCCATTTGAGTTCATCCGCCAGCCCAATTTCTTCGACAAGATTGCGCAGTCGCGTGTCCGACAACAAGGTCACATGATAGTGTTTGTCCCAGACGATATCACCTAATTGCCACACGGAGGCCAAACCACCGAGGGACGTACCCGCTTCAATCAGGGTGACGTCGTGGCCTTGTTTCGCCATTCGCATGGCTAACGTCAAACCGAGCATGCCGCCACCAGCGATGGCAAATTTTGGCCTGTCGCCCGTTCGAGTTGGCGTGGAACGGGAGGTATTGGGTCGGACGATCACGTTGGGTTTCACGTAGCTAATCGGGTTGAAGTCGAGGCTTGTTCAAAAAACTTGAAAACACTAGAAACCGCCGAGACGGCGTTTCATGAGCAATTTCAAGGAGAGCCATATTGTTTTGCCGACCTGCATTTTGCTACCGCCTTGTTTTTGATCATAGCGGAGCAGCATCGGGACCTCGCCGAAAACGAATCCGAAACGTCGCATCTTCAACAGGACGTCAGCCATGCAAGAGAAACCGGCTTCCGATATGAATTCGTCTCGATAATATTCCATCGAGTGGCGCAAAACATTTGCTCGGTAGGCGCGATAGCCGCATGTGTAATCGCGGACGCCCTCGATCGGCATGATCGTCTTGAACATCATCCGCGCTCCCCATGCCATCATTACTCGCAGCAGAGGAACACCACAAACGCGAGAACCGGGCTGAAAACGAGAAGCGATGACAACATCATAGCCGTCGTCAATCATTTGCAGCAGGCGATTGATCGTTCCGGGCTCATGCGTGTCGTCGCCGTCCATCGTCACAATGACATCTCCTGGCGAGGCCAAGCGATTGGCTTCCTGAAAGCCACTGCGCAATGCTCCGGGAAGATTTTGGTTGACTTGATGTTGCACCACATTCAATGGCATGATGAATGTATGTTGACTGGCGATTTCCGCTGTGTTGTCTGTGCTGCAATCGTCGACAACGATCACCCGGTAATCACGCTGGTTGGCGGCAAAAGTCAATTGGATCTTCTTCAGCAACGACGGCAAGCCTAGCGACTCGTTATAGGCCGGCAAAACGATGAAAACAGTCCCGACGCCGGCCCGGAAATCCGATTTTGTCACACGATTTAAGCTGGATTGTGGGGGCAACAAATCGTCGCCAGATTTTTCTGACGACGTCAAATCGATTTCAGAATCGTCAAAATCGATAAGCGCTGATCCGTCGGTGGGTCGATCGCCTGGATAGATTGATGTCATGGTGGTCAATTCGCACAAGAAGCAGGTCAAAACATCAAAGGTGTCGGCAATTGCATGATCCGATACCGCACGAAAACAAAGGGTGTGTCCCGCGACACGGTTCGATTATTGTAGTTGCCACGCGAAATTTTCCAATTGTCTCTAATTTGATTTTTTGGAAATTGTTCGATAATAGGGGCCAATTCGCATGACGTAAGTTGGTATTGTACCGCCGCGGTTGGTTACACAGGGACTTTCCACAAGGAGATTTACCGTAGGAAAACAATTCCGGCGCGGTTAAGCTATCTGCGACGGCTCGACCTAATTTGATGCTGACCAGGTCGGTCGCCTGATTTTTATCCGAATTGATACAAGACCTGGGAGCCAATCCAAGTGACGAAACCGAGACTTTCAAGGGGAATTCGAACCCGCATATTGCGAGCTATTGGGGTCATGGGGATGACCTGTTGCCTGACCACTAGCGGAAGTGCTGAGGCCGCATGCCAGGTAATCGAGAAGGGTGACCGGGAATCAAAGCCGGCGGAAGTCGGAGTGGCAACGCGAACGACTGTTGGCTCGCAAGTGGAGTTTGCCAAGGGCGAGAAGATTGCTTTTCTGGGAAGTAGTCTGGCCGAGCGGATGAATCTATTTGGAAATTTCGAGGCATTGATTCATGCGAATAATTCCAACCAGGAATTGATCATCAGGAATTTTGGCCGGCCAGCCGAAGCTGTCGATGTGCAACAACGATCTGCCGACTACACGAAACTAGACGATCCCCAAGCTGTCTTTGGAGCGGATACGTACTTGTGTTTTTTCGGATTCAATGAGTCATTTGCCGGGCCTGAAGGTGTTGAAAAATTTAAACTGGACTACGTGAAATACCTGAATAAGACGGTCCTGGAATATCCTCGATTGAACAACGGGCTGGCGCCTCGGTTCATCCTGATTTCTCCCATTGCGTTTGAGACACCGGCGGAAACTTTGTTGCCAAACGGACGGACCGAAAACGAAAATTTGCGACTTTATACTCAGGCTGTCGAAGAAGTTGCCGCGCAAAGGAAGGTGCCGTTTGTAAATTTATTTGAACGCTCGCTGGCGATTTTCTCGCGGCAGCCCGGCCTCCAATTCACCATCAACGGGTGCCACCTCAATCTCGCCGGGGATCAAGAGATCGCAAAAATTCTCATCCAGTCACTAACGGGAAATCAGGAACTCAAAGTCGATTGGCCGCAACTGGAAACGCTGCGAACGGCGATCATCGATAAGTCATGGGTTCACCAACAGGATTATCGGATGCTGAATGGTTGGTACGTCTATGGTGGTCGGCGTACTTTTGACACGGAGACGTTTCCGTTGGAGTATGCGAAAATTCGAAAAATGGTTGCCGTTCGAGACCGCGAAATTTGGGATTTAGTGCAAGGAAAAAAATCGGCCCCGAAGCCCGATGATTCGGCAACGGGCGAATTGATTGTTCCGAAGACGCGATTTGGCGATCCCGGGCAAGATTATTCGGAAGCGGAAACGCTGCGGTATTTGAGTCCTCGCGAGTTTATTGCGGAAACCTCGGTTCCAGCCGGTTTTGAAATTCAGTTGTTTGCGGACGAAACGCAGTTTCCGGAGCTGGCCAAACCGGTTCAGTTAAATTTTGACAATCGGGGTCGATTATGGGTTTCCTGTATGCCCACCTATCCGCAATGGAAACCTGGTGACGCAAAACCTAATGACAAACTGATAATCCTCGAAGACAAAAATGGCGATGGAAAAGCTGATTCCAGTACTGTTTTTTATGACCGACTGCACTGCCCGACTGGTTTTGAATTCTGGAATGGTGGCGTCCTGGTAGTCGATCAGCCGCGATTGTTGTTTTTGAAAGACACTGATGGAGACGATAAAGCAGATCAAGTAATTCACTTGCTCGATGGTTGGGCATCCGATGATACGCACCATTCCTGTGGCGCATTCGAATGGAACAACGGTGGTTACTTGCACATGTTGGAAGGAATTGCGACGAGCACGACGTTGGAAACACCATGGGGACCGCATCGTAGCAAGGGCGATGGCGGTGCGTATGTACTGGATCCCAAATCGCTGAAGATTCGACAGTTTTCGTTGCCGGGTCAGTACAACATGTGGTGCTACGTCTTCAATGAATGGGGCCAAGGCTTCGTCGGCGACGGTACGACCGCAAATCACGCCTGGGACACACCACTTTCGGGTGCCTCGTTTCGCGGTCGCAAGGGTTTAAATTTCATATTCGACAATGAAGGCATGCGTCCGGCATTGGGTTGCGAGTTTTTGGTCAGTCGGCATTTTCCGAACGAAGTGCAAGGACAATTCACTTATGCTTGCGTGATCAACATGAATGGAATGCCCCGATTCAGTCTAAATGACGATGGCGGCGGGTACGCCGGTGCGCGATTAAAAAAGCCGGATGGCAGCCCCGATGATCTGATTCGCTCTAATGACAAACACTTTCGCCCAGCCGATCCGCAAATCGGCCCCGATGGAGCGCTCTGGTTTGGCGACTGGGCCAATGCTTTGGTGGGCCACATGCAATACAGCCAACGCGATCCCAATCGAGATCACATTCGCGGTCGAATTTACCGACTGGTTTACCCGGGTCGACCGTTGGTTGAACCCGTCACTCAATTTGGTAAATCAATCCCCGAGTTATTGGAGCAATTGCGGGCCTATGAATGGCGAACCCGGTATCGGGCGCGCCGTGAATTGGCGGCGCGGCCGTTGGAAGAAGTTCAAACGGCTTTGCAGTCCTGGCTGGGATCACTCGACGCCGCCGACGGCGAATTCGATCGGTTGCGTTGTGAAGCTTTATGGGTTCAACAATCTCATCACGCATTGGACCAGAATCTCCTAACTCAGGTTGCGTCCACTGCCAAGAAACCAGAAGCCCGTTCGGCAGCTTTGCACATCGTCGCCGATGAGCGCGAGTCGGTGCCTCAGGCTTTTGAATTGCTAACGCAAGCCGCCCAGGACGACCACCCGCGCGTGCGGACCGAAGCGGCTCGAGGATTGAGTTTCTTTCCCACGATCGAGTCAATGCGGACATTGCTGGCCATGACCTCTTCCCCGGCGGATTATTGGTGTGACTACACCATTTACCATGCGCTGGGGGCGAACGAAATTGTCTGGCGCGGCGATTTTATGTCCGGGAAAATTCCCCAACTCGGCCAGCGCACAATCGAATTGATTAAGGATTTGCTCGCGGCGTCGGAATCGGGCGCGGCCGCGCTCCCCCATTTACAGGTCGTGTTGTCGCAAGAATCGGTTCCGGCGGAGCAACGCAATAAAGCCATGACCGCCTTGACCGAATTGAAAGGTGATGCAAAACAAGGACGTGAGATTTTCGCGCGGAACTGTACTGCCTGTCATCGAGTGGGTGAAGGTGAAGGCCGCGAATTCGGTCCCAATCTATTGGGTGTCGCCAAACGGATGAATCGCTTTAAAATCGTCGAATCAATTATCGATCCCAATATCGATGTGGCCGAGAAATATCAATCAACCATGATTTTGACGCTTGACGGGCAATTCGTATCGGGGTTGCTGGTCAAAGAATCAGAAAAGGAAATTGAAATTTTCGATGGCAAAGTGCTGCGAACCATTGCGACTGACGACATTGACGAACGCAAGATTCAAAAGCAAAGCAGTATGCCAGAGGGGACTGCCCTCACGTTGGCTCCGTCCGAGTTTGTCGATTTGATTGAGTATTTGAATGCACAAAACCAAGACGTACCGACCAAATAAAATCTGGCTTTCCGTTTAACGCTCAGGCAGAAAAAATAGAAGGACGCGACCAAATTGGCCGCGTCCTTTTTTTGATTGCCCGAGTGTTCTTGGTCGCTAATGAACTTCTGGGTTTGTCCAAACCTTGTCGTGAACGACGTTAAACGATGATTAGCGAGTGATGCGTAGACCGAAGAAGATATTCTGGGCGATGTAATTTACGTCGTAATCAGCACCCAGGTATTCGAGTTCGAGTTCAGCTGTACGAAAATAACGATACTCAATAAAGCCAGCCATCTGCTGGTTGATTTGACGTTCAACACCAGCGATGCCCTGATAGGCAAACGCGGCATCGCTAATGTGTCCGGCTAATCCGCCGCCGAAATTCAAATCGGCATCAACGTAAGAACCACCGGCGCTGGCTCCCACATAAGGACGTGCACCACCGAATTGAAGCCGGTTCAAGTCCCACAAAAGTACTTGTTGAGTGGAAATACAATTGATGTTTCCGCTCAAGTCAAAGTTGGCATTGGGACCGTTTCGGTCAAAATCACCGGCCGAGTTGTTGCGAAATACCACTTCCATCTCACGTCGTAGATTGCAGTTAATATAGCGCCCACGCGATGCTCCAATTGCCCATCCATCTTCGAACGGAATGCCACCTGCCAGGGGAGGCGCGGTCGCACCCTCAGGAGTGAAATCGTCCAGATAGTTTACGCCACCGAACACGCGAGAATACTTGCCACAGCCGTTGCTGCAACTCGAACCGCAGTCACACGAATCACAGGCGCTGGAACCACAACCAGCGGAATCACATCCGACCGATCCGCAACCGCAAGCGGAGGAAGCGTCGCCGAAATTAGTTACCCCTTGTGCGGGTTGAGCTTCCTGTTCGAGGTAGTTGCGGCCAACGCTATTGGACGTGATCGGTGGCATCGTCGTCGAAACCTGTCTGGCGGGGCGCTGGACAGGTTGAACGACGGGTTGGTAAACCGGTAGGCTTGGCTGTTGGGCCGCTGCTATGCCGGCTGAAAATGTAAACAACATTGCAGTTGACAATACGCGAATCGACATTGGTTCCTCCCAAAAATTTAGATCGAAAACTGCCAAGTCGAATATGTGGACCTGACTGGTACCTTGTTAACGGACTCGGCAAGATGCCAAAAGAGTCTCTTACTATGCTGAGAAATCGAAACATTCGGAGTTATTCTTAAACTCGTATCCTCCGTCAGATCCGGAAAGTAAGGTCCCTCGAATTACATTCCGAATAAACGGTACAGCTTGCCTAAAAACAGGTGTTTTGGTTCCATTGCCAGCAGCTCACCGACCTCAAAAAGGTCGTTTTTCTGCAGGTAGACGTCGATTCTCGGCCAGTTGGACCGTCCGTAGTCGAAAAAATTACGGTGGTAAGATAAAGGGGCAAAACCACCGCCGGAGCGCCGTCCGAGTATGAAAACAACGCTTTTAACCGTTGGCAGGACGGTTGCGAACGGATGAAAATCTCATTGGAAACGAACTCACGCTACCGCGTTCAGATTTCGCTTTGTTGCGTGGTTACTTTCGCGGCCTTGGTACGAATAGGGTATCTCGGCCGGGGAGATTTTGAATCGGCAGATCCAACGCAGCCTCCGCGCCGGGTAGTTTCTCAAGCCCTGTTGACTGAATTGGCCGTAACTCCTTTGATCACGCCGGAGCGCGCATTACGTGTGGTCGAAATTATTACGGCCGCGTGCGAGTCACAGGCCAGTGGTGGGCCGATTGATTTGACCAGCACGATCATTGGCCGGTCATTGCTAAATAGTCTCAGGCTGCGATGGACGGGATGCTAAATTGCCCGCATGCGCCAACATCGATGGATGCGGCGGTTGCGGAAGTCCTCGGGCACTGTCTGTTTACTGATTTCCAAAAACTCGAAGCCTGGAATTTCATTCGCGGCTAATTTAAAACGACGAAAGTTGGTTGAGAAATAAACGATGCCTCCCGTCCGCATGACAACTCGTAGCGCGTTGAGCAATTCCACATGGTTCTGTTGCACGTCCCAATCGACTTCCGTTCGTTTGCTATTCGAGTAGGTCGGCGGATCAACGACGGCCAAATCAAAACGCTGTCGAGGATTGCGACCGGCGGATTGAAGAAACTCCATTGCGTCGGCAGCAATGAATCGATGTTGGGGGCCGGTCAGTTCATTAATCGCCATATTTTTTTCCGCCCACTGAAGGTAGTTCTTGGACAGATCCACGGTGGTCGTCGCCAGTGCACCGGCAGCGGCGGCATACACGGAAAACGAGCCGGTATAAGCAAACAGGTTGAGGAAATGCGTATCGCGGGCTTCGTCATGCACCATCTGTCGAGTATTGCGGTGATCCAAAAACAACCCGGTATCCATATAGTCGGTGAGGTTGACCAAAAATTCTAATCCGGATTCATTAACGGAAAAGAGGTTTCCGGCATTGCCAAGTTTTTCGTATTGGCTGCGATCACGATTCCTGGTTCGTTGTTTCAGGAACACTTGTTCCAGCGGGATTTCCAATGTCGTCGCGGCAGTCTGCTTCATCAATTCCAGCCAAGCGACATGTCGAGCGAGCCCCCGCTCATGCGGTCGCTCATACTCCGAGATGTGCAAGTGGTTTTCATAGCGGTCGACAACCAAGGGGATTTCCGGGATGTCGCGTTCGTACAAACGAAAACAGGTGATTCCACGTTTGGTCGGCCACTTTCTCAAATGTCGCGCGACCTTGGTGAGTCGTTTATGGAACAAATCCGCTTGTTCATAGTCTTTGGGTTCGAGTCCGCCAAACAGCGGCGCAACGATTGGAGCTGTCTTGGCAATCGACTCCACTGGGACCTGGTCAGCGGGGGCACTTCGTGGGTTTGTACTTGTGTTGGCAGCGGGTGTCTCGGTCGAAAACGTATGAATTTGCGCTGGCTGGGCGACCGTCTCGATCGTTCGCACCGGCAAGTCAATTTTCGCAAGAGCATTGACGACCGTTAGCGGTGTGCTGATGGCGGGCTCCGCCGCAGAGGTCGATTTTGTTGGCTCAGCGTTTACTTGCCCCAGGATGGGTGAAGATTGATGATGTAGTGATTGCCTGTCGCGATCAAGCGTTTCGGGAATCGACTGGGTCACGGTTGGTAGCGGCGCAAGCGAATCGGTTGCCTCCTCCCAATCCTTCGGTGGTCGCGGACCGAGATACTGGTAATAGGTACATTCCAGACGGCCGTTATACAATTTGCGACGGCGAGTCGCCCGTTGCTCAACCAGTTTTTCGAAGTGGGGGAAGTTGGTGATTAGAAACAGTGACCAAGTTGGCAGGCGTTGCATTACGATCGGAATATTGAAGTACAAATGTTGCAGTCGCTGAAGGTCTTCGAGTCGTTCACCGTAGGGCGGATTAGTGACAATGCAGCCGTATTGCCGTTGGCTTTCCAGGTCTTCAAAGGAGGCAGTCTTAAAGTGAATCTGATGGGCGACCCCCGCTTTTTCCGCGTGAAAACGCGCCATCTCGAGTACCGCTGGGTCTCGATCGGAACCGATGATTTGTAAATGTACTTCTCGAGCAATGGAGTCTCGAGCGGCTTGCTTGGCGTCTATCCAGGTCTGAGCAGGAATAACAGGCCAGTCACTACTGACGAAATTCCGATACAATCCTGGCGCGATGTTCATGCCGATCATGGCGGCTTCGATGGGAATCGTACCCGAACCACAAAACGGATCGACCAACAATCGCGCCGGATTCCAAACACTAAGATCGATCATTGCCGCTGCGAGCGTTTCCTTGATCGGAGCTTCCGCAGCCAATCGACGATATCCTCGCTTGTGCAAGCTTGGTCCCGAGGTATCAATTGTCAATGTCGCGACGTCGTCGAGCAACGCGATTTCAAAAGGATATGTCGGACCATCTTCGGGCAAGGTCTCGGTCTGGTGGAATCGTTGCAAGCTCTCGACCAGGGCCTTTTTTACAGTTCGCTGAATTGCCGGGACACTAGTCAATTGCGACAATCGAGATTTTCCGGTGACTGGGAAGGCAGCATTCACCGGAAGAAATTGGCTGAAGTCGAACGCCTTGATCGTGTCGAACAACGCATCAAAATCGGCGGCCGGGAAGTTCAATGCTTCGATCATGACGCGATCTGCAGTTCGCAGCCAGAGATTCGCTTGACAGATGGCAGACCAGTCACCGGTGAACCGAATTCGCCCTGGCTGGATCACTTGGGCGTCGAACCCTAGGGCAATCAGTTCGCGTTTGGTGATGGCCTCGAGGCCAAAAGCAGTAGCAGCGATTAGGTTCAAGCGATTCTCAATTTGGGTTCGGCTTCCCGCCCGACAACAACCTCAACGTGGGATTGGCACAAACTTCTGAGCGTACCGCGATTCTACTTGCCGGCGACTGTGTCTCCAACTCCCTGCCATTTTTTGAGCTCACGGAAATACGGAAAGAACTCACAGGCGGGTTTCGGACGAGGACTACTGAATCAGCGCTACGCCCGCAGAATTGGCCAATTCATTAAAGATACTCACTAATTGGTTGACGTCGACCGCATGATAATGTTGACCATCTCCAACCGCAGCGATTGCTTGCATTGTGGCTTGATCGGCACCGTTTCCAAAAGTTACTGTGTAAATCTTCATTTCTGGGTGATCCGACATTAACTCGGTAGCCGTTGTCAGGGGATCTCCGGCCCGGTTGTGATTTCCATCGGTCATTAATATCAGCACTGGCGTGGCGAAAGAGCGATGGCCGGAACCATACAGGATTGCCGCCCCTTTTTCCAATCCGTCGACAATATTGGTACTGGAATGGCGGCGCATAGCAAGGTAATTGAAATCGAAATTTCGATAACCAGAGGACTCAGATTCCAAAGCGGATGCGAAGTGTTCAGTTTCGTACGTGATTCCGTCGCCGACCATTTGTTCTGTCACAGCAGACGAAAGTCCCGCAAAGATATTGATGTTTTGCGACGTCGTTTGTGCTTGCGCGGGTGTGTCAGCGAATGCGGAATAGCTCGTTAGGCCAAGGAATTCCCGACTGCGCGATTGGGAGATTTCTTGTCGGAATTTGAGCACCGCTAACTTCATTGCCTGCATGCGCGATAAATTGAGCATCCCTCCCGATTCCTCAAACTCGGTGTGCAAAGACGCGCTAGCAGCCGTCCCGCCGGGATAAAAAGCTTCACCTGGTCCATAGAGTGCATCCTCGAGCGCACCGAGGTTGTAAGGGTATTGTCCGGTCGAAATGCTTCCCGCGTCGTGTTCGAACATCGAAGTCGAGCGATCGAGAATGACGACGAGATCTCGTTCTTTCACCATGGACGACGATTTTTCGGAAACACTAACCGAGTCTCGGGCCACAAATGCGCCGAATACAACCGGAAAGTTGGGCATATTTGCCGTCACCGTTACGGTGTCGGTTAAACCGTTAAACCCGCCCGAAGAATCGACCGTATAGACTCCGTTTCCTTGTTTTTGGGCACTGCCAAATTGGATCGCCGTCGCGGGATTGAAACTGATGGGCGCGCCCCCAGCCCGATTGAGTTGGACGACCATATTGATTTCCTGTCGAATCAGGGAATCGATGGATGTATTATCGAGTCCTTCCCCAACTCCGCGCGACAGGGCTTCGGTTCCCGCGCGTGAGGCCAGATCGACGCCCGATTGCAATTCCAATTGAGCGAGCTGAATCCGTGCGATGTCGATCGAAAATACAATGGCGACAAACATCAATGTGGTCAACATTAGAACCAATATTGCTGCAGCGCCGTGTCGCGTTTGGGACTTGAATGGAGTTTGCATGGGAGAGATGTTGGGTGGGATGGAACTGGAATTGACAGTCGAAGCCAGAAAAATTATTGAACAAGTGTCATACTGGACGTGATGGATTTGCCTTTGAAAAAGGCCATTCCGAGAGTGAAATTGGCATCCACAGGAATCGCGACCGATACGGTAGATGCACCAGTTGCTGGATCGTAGGAAGCGTTTGCCTTCGCACCTTTGATCATATAGAGGTCAAGGATTTCGATAACTTTTGTTTCGATTTCTTTTTCGGAATATCCCGGCAGGGTTCCCAAACGAGCTCCTTCGAAGCAGGCGTTTTGGCTCACGTGTTTCATCATTTCGACGCGTGACCATTCCCACAATCCGAAAAAAAATAACAAGATGGTCGGAATCACCAAAGCCATTTCGACTGACAATGAGCCTCGGCGGGTTCGTTGCCGGAAAACGCGACGACGGATGACACGATCCGGAAAATTTACGGGACCTGTTCTTCGCCGAAACGGATTTTTTGAGATGATCGTCATGGTAGGGGTACTATCGCTCCTTGACAAACACGCACTCGGCCGTGACTTGATTGCCGAGATATTGTGTCAGCGGACTTAGGCCTGCAATCGGCGGTCGAACAGCGATCAGCCGGAGTCTTAGCAAATTTCCACGGGGGACTTCTTCGAGGCCGGGCGTCGTATTCCCGGTTGCGGGGATGTCGAAGTGTTGAATCGGAGCGGGTAAGACGGAAGGGTCACTTAAGGTTCGTGAGACGACATCGATCGTGATCCCGTAACTCCCCACGCCCATGGCAGTCATTATTGGTTGGGCCACGGCTTGGACGTCATCGCTTGTTGTCGGCCCATTGCAGGCGGCGGAAGCACATTCATGCACGGCTGCTCGAACCGTCATTTGATGATGTAATCCCGTCGACAGTTCGATGGCGCCGGCGGTCAACAGAAACACAAAAGGCAAGCAGATCGCCATTTCAACGACAGCTGCGCCCTTGCGTACCACAATTCCCACTAATCTTCGGGTTTGCAAATGTTGATGTCGCATGATGGTACAAGGCTCAGTTAAAATTAAACGCGATCGTTGCGGGATGCAGGAAACAACATTACATGCAGCTTCGTGGTGATACTTGTCTTCACGAGCAAACCCTGTTCGAAAAGCCTAGTTCGCGATTTGGCGTCGGGTGCCTTTTCATTCAAAATTCCCTGGTCGGGTTGAGAGGATTGCAGCGAATGTACCGCAGCGCTTGCACTGTGGCGCAATGTCGGATTCAAACAGTACCCCCTAAGGGATTCGAACCCCTGTTTTCGGATCGAAAAATCCGCAGTCCTCGGCCGCTAGACGAAGGGGGCAAAACGTCACTGGGCTTTGGTAAGCCGTCTCCTGGATTCGATCCCGCGCAGCGCGTTTTTGGCTTGTGATTGAACCACTGTTTCGGGATCGCTCTCCACGATTTCCTGAAGCAGTGGAATGCTCTCTTCAGTTCCGATGTGGGCCAACAAACCGCAGGCTGCCAATCGCGTTTCGCGGTGCGATTCTTTGAGCAAGGGCGATACGTGCACTTCCGCCGGAGCCCCAAGTTTTTTCAACACCGAGCAGACTTTTCCAGAATCCTCTCCCACCAATTTTTTGGTGAGCTGCTCGATTGAGTAATCATCGGCGATCGCGCCCAAACAATCGTAAGCCAGCCAGCGAACATCCAGGCTGGAATCACTGGTTCCCGCGAGCGCGAACTCACGGCTCCCCAGCAAATCATGTGAGGCGAGTAATTCCAATGCAATCAGTCGCACGAATTTATTTGGAGCTTGAAAACATACCGCCAATTCCTCGATCAATTCGCCAGTTGGCGATTTCGGCCAGCCCGACTTCAATTGATTCAAGGCCATCCGAACCTTGGTAAAATTCCTGGCAGCCAATGGTTCCTTGAGATCCTGCTGGATAATTTCCATCTGCTGTGCTGCTGAAATTTCCGCGATTATCAGTTCCTTCAAATGCTGTTTTTCGAAGATCGTTTCGAGAGCGGGTTCAACGATCGGGGCCGGCTTTAATAGATTCTGGATGAACAGCACGTCGTCTGGGGAAAGTCGACTTAAGGGCACTTGAATCGTGACACCGTTTTGTTTCTTCAAGGTCACAGATTTTGCGTCAAAATCTATCAGTTCAGCAATCGTTTGATGTTTGCCGGTGGGATCGCTCCAAGTTCGCTCCTGCGCTCCGAGGTGCGAAACTATCACGAAACAGCCTGCGCATAGGGCGCCAAAAATGGGTCGCACGAGAATCATGGCATGCTATTTTGAAACAACGATAAACTTTCGACAGAATTTTCGAATCAGGAAATAGGTTCTTGACGGAACTCCGTTGTAATTTGTTTTTCAGGAAAAATCAACGATCTGCCCGTTTTGGCTTTCCAAACCTATCGGCCTACTGGATAATCAGCGAGTGACCAAACGCTTTGACACGGATGGAATAGGCGATGAACGGTTTCGTACAATTTCGAGCTTCACTAACAGATGTGATTTTATGAGCCCATCCCGAGCGATAAAAATTTTTGATACGACGTTGCGAGACGGTGAACAGTCACCAGGCGCCAGCATGAATTTTCAGGAAAAAATGGAAATTGCACAAGCGCTGGTGGATCTCGGTGTGAATGTGATTGAGGCCGGATTTCCAATCGCCTCGCCGGGAGATTTTGAAGCCGTTCGCGAAATCGCCAACAATTTCCGCGGAGTCGAAATTTGCGGATTGGCTCGCGCTTCAGAGATGGATATTGATCGGGCTTGGGAGGCTCTCCAGCAGGCGGCAAATCCTCGCATTCATGTATTTTTGGCAACCAGCGCGATTCATCGAGAATTCAAGTTGAAAATGAGTCTTGATGAAATCATTGCCCGCGCGATTCAGGGAGTTGCGCAAGCGAAACGCTATTGCGACAACGTGGAATTTTCGCCCGAAGACGCCGCCCGCACCGAACCGGATTTTCTGTGCCGCGTTGTCGAAGCGGTGATTGGGGCAGGTGCGACTACAGTGAATATTCCGGACACTGTCGGCTATGCGACGCCAGCTCAAATGGGGCGTTGTATTAAGAACCTGGTGGATCGCGTGCCGAATATTGATCAGGCCGTCATTAGCGTGCATTGCCATAACGATTTGGGGTTGGCCGTGGCAAATAGTTTGGCTGGCGTCGAAAACGGCGCGGGGCAAATTGAATGCACGATTAACGGGATCGGCGAACGAGCCGGGAATTGTTCGCTCGAAGAAATCGTCATGGCCATGCGAACCCGGCATGATTTTTATCATTGTGACACTACCATCAACACGCGACGACTGGTTCCTACCAGCCGACTTGTTTCCACAATAACTGGATTACAGGTTCAGCGAAATAAGGCTGTGGTCGGCCGTAATGCGTTTGCCCACGAAGCCGGCATTCATCAGGACGGCATGTTAAAAGAACGCACTACCTACGAAATTATGCGTCCGGAAGACGTTGGATTCGCCGATACCGATCTTGTTTTGGGAAAGCACAGCGGCCGGGCTGCCTTGGCCGATCGTGCTAAACAAATGGGGTTCACCTTGACCGGCGAGCAGTTGCACACCGTCTTCGAAGAATTCAAAAAGTTGGCAGACCGCAAAAAGGAGATTTTTGACGGGGATATTCAGGCCTTGATTGAACAGGAGATTTTGGGGATCGTGGAGGAAGAGTGGTCCCTGGTCAGGTTTACCCTGGATTTGGAGTATCAACGCCAACCAAAGATTTCCTTGACTCTCAATAAGGGGGGCCGTGACGAAACGGTCGAGCTGTCGGACGGGACTGGCCCGGTGGACGTGGCGTTTCTGGCGGTAAAAAAGATTACCGGCGTAGAGTTCAATTGCTGCGAATATTTGCTCCGCAGTGCATCGCTCGGACACGACGCCAACGGGGATATCACCATTCAAGTCGAGCACGAAGGTGAAGTCTACCGCGGTCGAGCGGTTTCCATGGATTGCATTGAGGCCTCCATCAAAGCCATCTTGAATGCTGTGAACCGAATCGTCGCGGCAAAACGGACGAAGGTTGTCAAGTAATACGCTCATCAAATCACTCCGACACCGACGGAATCCAAGGGTCGAGCGGCCGGAGGAAATTTATCGTGAGTTTCGAAGGCGGTGGGAAAAAAAAAGGCTGACCGATAAGGTCAGCCGTGGATTCCAATTTTTTGCCGGTGACTGCCGAGGCGATTAGCGGAACAGTCGAGTCACGCCGAAGGTGAAGAACAGGTTTGTGCCAAAGTTGATCAGCTCTTCTTGTGGTTTGTAACGAAGCAGAAGTGTATCGCCGCGTCGAACCAGCAATCGTTGCCGGGGGTCGTTGATGGTGTCGTTCATGTCGACACGAATGGCCAATTGTCGTCGCCCTGGAATGGGACGCAACACGATCAGTTCGGTCGGCGGTACGTTTTGAGCGGAGCCGCCGATCAGACCGTTGGTTTGGCTGGCACCAAATTGGGTTCCGGCAACCGAGACGGCTTGTAACACGTCCAGGTCATAGTCACGAGGGACCGGGAACTCACCCCCTCGCATGAGACCGCCAGTGTAATAGACATCCGTGTTTCGTGATTCGACGTAAACAATGTCTCCGTCTCGCAGAATAATGTCTTCGGGACGCAGGTCAGGAATCTGCCCTGGTCGCAGTCGCATCGGGATACTAATCGCATTGGTCTCATCGGGTACCGATGGCAACACGCCGTATGGAAATTCGTCCTGTTTGCGAGTCCGATAAAACTCAGCCAATTGGCCGTCGCGTTTGGCGATATCCAATCGGTCGCCGCGTAAAATCTTGATATCTGATTCGGCGTTGACGCCTGGAATTCCTCCGGATTGAGACAACGCATTCAAAACGTCGTTTTGATAGGCGCGCAATTGCAACACGTAACCGCGACTACTGCGGTCCGAACGATCGGTCACTTGTGTCGATTGGCCAACGCCCTGGAACTGACTGGCACGGGTCGCGTTGGAGTTATCTTGACGAACGACAAACACTCGATAGGTTCGTTCTCGCAAGATCGTAACGATGATCCGTCCATCTTCACGCAAAATCGGTTGATCTCCGCCTCGATAGGCGCGTTGGATCAATGTCTCGGCTTGTTGAATCGTTAAACCTCGTACAGGAATTGGTTTCACCAATGGCAAGGAAAGTGTACCGTCCTCGCGCACCGGAACGGGAAAACCGATCGCTGGTGGCAAATCGCTATCTGCGGCCGGCAGATTTACCGGTGGCGCTTCGTCAAATTTGCCCAACACACCCTCGACGAAAATACCCAGTACGTCATCCGCATCGAGCGTATAAAACGGCGGTTTCGGTTGACGCAATCGAGAAACATCGATGGGAACTTTGCTGGCTTGCGGTTCGGCCAGAAACTGTGCCGGCACCCGACTGGCGGGTATGGTATCAATGGGAGAAAACAACGCGGTGCAACCGGTCAATGAAGAACTGACCAGGATCGCAGCCAACGCGGCCAGTTGCCCATAACGCTGCCGAGTTGTCGATCTTGCGGTTCGAGTAACCATCACTTCAGACTCCCCTTGGTTACAGCTGTTGGAACAGCCGAAAAATTAATTGGTAGGATTTCTTGGGTCGAGAGCAAAAAGAACCAGCACCGCACGCTGCGGCAGCTGTCGTTTGTGCATTTCAATAGGCTCAACGAGTTCGTCGTGTTGATTCGTAGGTCGCCGAACGAACCGACATTGGTAGCGGCTCATTGTTGGCCTGTGGGTTTATGCCAGAGCCAATGGCTGTCGGCGGTGCAACATTTTGGAGGGACTCTTCGTAGTCCATTTCCGAAACAATTCTGCTGGTTGGCGCTGGTCCATAAGCCGGCGATTCATATTGAGGCTGGCTGTCATAGGGCAGGTAGTTCGAGGCAACTGACGGTACGGGGGGAGCAATGTTTTGCTCGCCTGTTGGATTGACAACCGGAACATCTGACGGCAACGCATGTTTTACGTTCTTTTCTTGAGTGACTGCGGTATCAATCATCTTCGAAATCAAAATGTCGTTGTAGTTTCCGACTTTTTCTTTACGTGCGGCAGCGACACCGGCTGGGTATCCCTCAAACCAAGCGTTCACGCATTGAACACCATCAGCGGATTGATATTCGTAGCCACGATAATCTGCCGGTGGCATGGCGGGTACGTATCCGTCGCCACCATTGCAGACATCCGAATATCCAGTGCAGAATCCATTTTCAAAGTGTTCGCCATAGGGACGGTTACTATTACCGTAGCGCAGGTTGTAAGCGCGTTTCGCCCACACCATATCGCGGTAACTGATCATCACCGCTTCACGTACCGCCAGATTGCGGAGATTGCAGCCGACGGACGGTATCAGCGTGATAGCCGCCAAGGTCACAACTGCCAATTTCCTGGCTCTCGCTCGTTTAGATACGACAGGTCTATTTTGACCCGGCAAACTTGAACTTCGTGCAATGTTTGAGTCAGGCACGTTAGCTTCGTTGAACATATGATCCCCCTGGTTCGGATTCCATTGACCCTAGTTGGAATCAACAGACAATTGGCCAATGCAACTCGCGTTACATCACCTCACCAACTAGATCGCCCAACAAGCTATCCCGAATTTAACGAAGATTACGTATCTAACGGTTTTCCCGAAAATAATTGTGGCAACGATTAAGCGGGGCAATAGTCTGGGGAAGTTGCAATAGGATTGGCGGCAGCAAGTAGACAGCGGATCGTTGACCACACCGCTCCGGGTTCAATTCATCAGCGTGCCAGGGCGCACCGAGAGAAAGCGACCGATAGCCGATCGGAGCGCAGCAATAACCGGCACGCGGCCTGATAGCAAGAATCGTTTTGCGCGGTCCGATCCAACATTGGTTTCACGCCACGCGGCCATTTACTAAATGGATCACATGATCCGCGGTGCCCGCTAAAGTGATATCATGTGTCACCATAATGACCGTCAAATTCTCGTTTTTTCTCAAAGAGTTGAGCGTCTCCAGCACTTCGCGTCCGTTTTCGGAATCGAGGTTGCCCGTCGGTTCGTCGGCGAGCAAAACGGCCGGGTCCGAGATCAAAGCGCGAGCGATGGCTGTTCGTTGCATTTCTCCACCAGACAATTGACTGGGTTTATGATGCAATCGATGACCCAGTCCAACCATTTCCAATAACTCGGTTGCCCGCTGGCGATACCGAGTCCTATTTTTGAGATAAGTCCAGAAATTGTCGGTCACCATTTGAGGGACCAGCACATTTTCTAACGTCGTCAGTTCCGGCAGCAAGTGATAGAACTGGAAAATCATTCCGAAGTCACGGTTTCGCAATCGATCTTTTTTACGCGCTGGCAAATTGTCGATGCGGGTTTCGCGAAAGTGGATTTCTCCAGAATCTGGCACGTCCAATGTTCCCAATAAATGCAACAATGTGCTTTTGCCGGAGCCGGACTGTCCGATAATGGCTGTGAATTCTCCCTCGCGAACCTCTAAATCGACCCCCTTCAAAACTGGAACTTCGATTTTTGATTTTCGATAACTCTTATGCAGATTGGAAACCGACATAGCGATCGGTTTGACTATTTTTAGCGGCGCGCGTCGATGGCCCGATTGGGACTTAGTGCTGTTGTCAAATGGAACGACTGGTTGGCGGGCGACATCACTCATAGCGTAAAGCCTCAACGGGATGAAGACGGGCGGCGCGCAAGGCGGGCAACACACTGGCCAAGACTGCAATCGAGATTGCTCCGATACCGACCCACACAACCATTGAGGGATTGACGATCGTCGGGATTTCCGTGAAATAATAGATCGTTGGATCAAAGACCTCATGACCTGTAACCGAAGAAACAATGTCGGCGATTTCGTTAATATAGGCTACGAAAATCAAGCCCAGAATTATTCCGGCTCCTGTTCCCAGGGCCCCCAGCGACATACCATAGCCCAAAAAAATCGACATGACACCCGAGCTGGGTGCGCCGAGTGCTTTTAGAATTCCGATGTCCTTGGTTTTTTCTACGACGATCATGTAAAAAGTAGCCAAGATTCCAAAACCCGCGACGGCGATAATCAAGAACAGTAAAATATTCAGGATCGTCAATTCCATGCTGACGGCACTAAGCAAGGGAGCCTGTGTATCCAACCATGTATGTATGTCGTAACCGTAAGTTTCAACCGGAAACGCGGCGATCAATTTGTCACGAATCTTGTTCAGATCGGCCCCAGATTTTAGTTTGATCTGGATGGTGGAAACGGATCCAGTACCCGTCATAGGGTCGACCATCCCCCGAATTTTTTGTAGGGCGCTGAGCGGCAAAAACGCAAAACTGGAGTCGTATTCGTGCATGTTGGATGAATAAAAATCAACTACGGTACAGTTTTCACTGACCGGTTGAGCATTCGAACCGACGGTCGGGAACATAATCTGCACGTCGTCGCCCGGTCGGACCATAAAAATATCCGTGATCGTTCCGTCTTCATGGGCGAATTTTCGTTGGGAAATGGCCGAACCAAGAATAATCCCGATATGTTGATCCTTAAGCGGATTGAACATGTCTTCGACGGCAATTTGCGGGCGCAAATGGGAGTGCGGATCAAAGGGAGAAATTTTGATCGTTGCCGATTGTCCCGCAGTTTCGGAACTGGACGACAACGAATCGTCATTCGCTGCGTCTGAGTTAAATTGCTCCCAACCGTCCACGGAAGCTTTGGCCGCGTGGACAGCATTGACATCCGGGGGAGACGCGGGCAGCGGTGTGAACTTTGTGGTCCCCAGCGTTGTTGGGGGGACGGGTTGTTGAAAGGCTGTAGTCGCGGTCTCGGGATGAGTATTGGTGTCAAGCGGATTTTGTTCGATGTACTGCGCCGCCTCGACTTCATACAACGATCGCTGCTCTGACAAAAATTTTTCTAATTCTTGACGTTCTTTGACGACTTCCCGGCGGTAAGGCCATCCCGCATTGTTGTCAAACAGTTTTTCGTAGCCTTGTTCTTCCAGGTCGAACGAGAATTTTGTGCGCTTCACCGAATTGGTCAAATAGGCTTCGAAATCCGCGACTTTTCCGTAAGTTTCATCGTCAATACCCAGCAACATCACTTGCTGGGTCCACGGGCGCCCATGAAACTTGAACGTTAACAAAGCCGGATTGTTTACGACACATGTCAGCGCTTCGAGATCATCGCCAATGATCTGTTTTACAATGCGGGCATGTTGTGCCGGTTCATGAATCTCACCCAACATGGGGGCGGCGATTTCAACATCCGACAGGATGCCGTGGAGACGGGATTTCATCTGTTCGACGAACCCAGACATTACGCTGTTCACGACGATCAAGGTCGCCACGCCGAGCGTGACACTGATGATTGAAGCGAGCGCGATAAACCGTGTCTTGAGATATCGCCACGACAACAACAATTTGTACATCGCCAATCCTTTGGCTGCTAATTCGCAATTCGACGCCGAATGAAATCTCACAAACGAAATTTCAGTGGGTTTCAGTTCGCAACAACGGAAACAAAATGATGTCACGAATGGAAGCAGAGTTTGTCAGAAGCATGACCAATCGATCAATACCAATTCCCAATCCTCCTGCCGGCGGCATCCCATTTCGTAACGCCCGTACAAAATCGTGATCCATTTTGGCCATCGAATCTTCGGCGGACATTCCATCCAACTGGGTTTTGAACAACTGTTCCTGAAGATCCGGGTCGTTTAGCTCGGTGTAAGCATTTGCTAGCTCCATACCGTTGATAAACAACTCAAACCGCTCGGCCACTTGGAGGTCATTTTTTTTGCGTTTGGTCAGCGGGCAAATGCTAGCGGGGTAGTCGGTGACAAAAATGGGGCCGGTCAAAGAATTTTCGACCTTTGCCTCAAAAACTTCGCTTTTCACAACGTCTGGGTGTTTACCCGCGATGTCTAAACCGAGAGATTGCGCGAATTTGGCGACGGCTACAGCGTCCTCGGGATCTACCTGCGTTTGATCGCGGAACAGTTCATTATAAGAGCGCCGCTGAAATGGAGTCGAGAAATCGATTTGTGTGTCCCCATAGGGAACGACACTGCCAGCACCAATAGCTTGCAGTGCGCCAGTGATTACCGCCTCGGTCAAATCCATCATCGATTCGTAATTACCATACGCCTGATAAACTTCGAGCATCGTGAACTCGGGATTGTGTTTGGGACTGATGCCCTCGTTTCGATAGACTCGTCCCAGTTCAAAAACCCGCTCCATTCCACCGACCATCAGCCGTTTGAGGTGGAGTTCCAATGCAATTCGCATTACCAGCGGCATGTCTAAAGCATTGTGATGCGTCTCAAACGGGCGGGCAGCTGCGCCTCCGGCAATCGTGTGCAGCGTGGGCCCTTCGATTTCCACAAATCCCAATCCATGCAATGTCTCGCGAATCGAACGCACAATTTTGGAACGATCCAGAAATCGATCTCGTACGCCTTCGTTGTAAGCCATATCAACATAGCGTTGGCGTTGACGTATTTCGGCATCGACCAGCCCCACATGTTTGGCGGGCGGCTGATCGAGTGTCTTGCACAGGATATGAACTTGATCGGCAAAAATTGACAGCTCACCGGTTTGCGTGCGGCGCAATACTCCATCGACGCCGACGAGATCGCCGAGGTCCAGGCATTCAATCAGTTTCCAGTTTTCTTCGCCAACCTGGTTGCGGCCAACAAATAACTGAATCCGGCCGGTCCAGTCTTCGATGTCGATGAATAACAACTTGCCTTTGTCGCGCAACAATATGATTCGTCCAGCCGCTCTCACGGTAGGACCGCTCAAGGCCCCTGCGCCTTGCTCTTTCAGCCAATCGCGAAACGCATTTTCACCCCCCGAATCCAGTTCGGTTTGCGATGGCAACGCGCGAGATTGGCCGTCCGCCGCCATGAATTTGATCTCCGAAACGCGATGGCGCATCACCCCCAGCAGTTCACGATCGTCAAATCGCTGGCCCCAAGGGTCGAGGCCCAATTCGATCAGTGTTTGTAGTTTTTTGCGTCGGGATTCTTCCGGCGAAGCGCCGGTTGATTCGTCAGGGTTAACAACATGGTTCATCGAAGATTTTCAGTTTTCAGTAACGGAATTCGCATTCGGCAAACGTCATCTTACGTCAACACCGTCAGCAGCAAAAGGACGTGCCATTTGCCCGGCCCCAACTGGCCGGCCCGGCATGAATCTAAGGATTGGAACTACCGTAGGGATGTCGTTCAGCTAATTTCCGAATCGTGATAATAAACGATTGGCCATGCCGGGAATAATTCGATCGACCCAGACGAGAAATCTCCCACCATGAGTCAGGATGATCTCGTGGCGACCTTTACGGATTGCCAGGATTGTTTTGGCCGCAACCAATTCCGGCGGCATGGCTCCCCGTTTCTTCCAATCCCTGTTTGTATTATCTTCCAGCGACGAATCGAAAAACTCGCTGTCGGTCGTGCTGGGGCTAACCAGCAACACATCGATTCCATCGCTAGCCAATTCTGCTCGAAGCGCGTCGCTGAAGCCATGGATGGCGAATTTGCTTGCGCAATACTCCGTTTTTAGCGGTACGCCGCGATGGCCTAACACACTGCTCAGATTGACGATCATCGGTGTTTGGCCATGTCGCAACAGCGGTAACGACGCGCGAATCATTTCCGTCGTGGCGAAAAAATTTACTTCAAAAATTCGCCGCAAACGATTAACTGACGCCGCATCGAAGCGACCCATCGCGCCGATACCGGCGTTGTTGATCAGAATATCCAGGCCCCCGTAATTGGTTTGGACGACTTCCAATAGTCTTGCGCGTGTGTCTTGTTCGGTGATGTCGCCGGCGACAATTTCACAACTGCCGCCTGACGATCTAATGCGGGATTGAAGTTGCTGAAGTCGATCCTCGCGCCGCGCGCAAACACAGACTCTAACCTCCGCCGCCGCGAGTTGTTGCGCCAAGTGCCAACCAATGCCACTCGAGGCCCCGGTAATAATGCCGCGCAAATTTTTCAATCGACGTTTTGACATACTCTAATTTACGACGCTTCCCGCGCAGGGCTGGGGAGTTCTGATTCCTGAATCAACCCCGAAGGAGAATGCGGCGAAATAATTATCTGCGTCGGGTCGATACGTCCCAAATCCTTGGCAGATAATCGGCAGTGCACCAGCACCGTGCTCTCGCCATATTGAGTCGAGAGAATTTCACCTTTTTCAGCCAAGTACGCCAATAATCGTCCGTTGGCGATCGACATTTCAATATCTACATCTTGAAACGAACGGCTGAGCGCGTCACTCACGACTTCGTGCAGTCGGTCGAATCCGAATTTAGTTTTCGCACTGACCACCAACGCATTAGGGTAACGGTTCTTAAGCGACTCCATGTGCGAATCGTTACCGGTACAATCAACTTTGTTGAGTATGAGCAAAGTGTCTTTTTCCTCGATCCCAATTTCCTCGAGTACAACATAGACCGCCTGAATTTGGTCGATCACTTTCGGGTTGCTGGCGTCTGCCACGTGCAACAGTAAATCCGCTTGGCGGGTTTCTTCCAAAGTGGCCTTAAAACTTGCAATCAACGAGTGGGGCAAATCGCGTATGAAGCCGACCGTGTCGCTCAGGAGCACTGGCCCCCATTTCGGCAGCTGCCAACGGCGCGTACGCGTATCCAAGGTTGCAAACAGTTTGTCTTCCGCGAGTACATTTGCGTCGGTCAGCGAATTCATGAGTGTACTTTTTCCCGCATTGGTATAGCCGACCAAGGAGACCGTCATGGTGCCGTTGCGAGAGGCGACCTGTCGCTCTTTGCGGCCTTCGACTTTCTTTAGTTCGGCCTTCAGGTCGTGAATCCGTTTTTCGACCAATCGTCGATCGGTTTCGAGCTGTTTTTCGCCGGGCCCGCGCATCCCGACCCCCATTTTCAACCGAGACAAGTGGGTCCACATCCGTTTTAGACGAGGAAGCGAATACTCGAGTTGCGCTAGTTCCACGGCCAATCGAGACTCATAGGTTTGCGCGTGAGTCGCGAAAATGTCGAGGATCAACTCGGTACGATCCAGAACTTTGACCTTGATCGCCATTTCCAGGTTGCGATTTTGGGCGGGCGAAAGATCATTATCAAAAATCACGACATCGGCCGCATGGAACTCGACCAACTGCATCAGTTCTTCCACCTTGCCTTTGCCCAGATATGTCGTCGCATTGGGCTTTTCACGGCGCTGAACCATGCCGGCCATGACCAATGCGCCGGCTGTTTCAGCCAAGCCTTGCAGTTCTTCTAAAGGATCGATTTCGACGATATCATCCGGCAATATGACTCGGACGACGATGGCGATTTCGTGATCGACTTGTTGGGTTTTCTTGCGGTCTTGCACTGGGGCGTTTTTTTTCCGGGTAGGTGTTGAACGGATTAAGGCACTTCGTTTTTCTGTTCGTCGACCGGGTTGGCCGCGATTGGCTTTCCAAGCTTTAAGACGAGATAAACCTTCGTTCCCAAAGGAGGAATATTCTCGGTCAATGCCTGAAACAACAGCCCGTCGTTGGACTGACTGCTTTCCACATTCAGATCCAAGGAAGCTGTCGAGAAATTAGAGAGACAAATCATCTCGCCGGAGTTCGCATAATAAATTTTTTCTCCCGATTCCGGATCTTCCCAGAGTTCGCTACCACCAAACACCCATTGGTGAGTCATTGGTTTCTTGGTGTGGAAATCCTGAATCATTTGTTTTGCAGAGCGGGAAATCGTGGTCTTGGTTTTGGAATCGTGCCAAAGGACATCGATATCGATGACTGGGCCGCTCGCAGGTTTGTATTCCGGATTCCACTGACAGGGTTTGCCTGGATCTATTTTGAGTGCCACCAAAGCGGCATGCATCTCGGACGCTGCCGCGTTAACAGCTATCACCGATTCGTGTTCTTTGGTACCCGCTGGACACGCAAACATCTCAAGTTGGCCAGCCGTCAAACAGATGTTTCCACCCAGAATGACCAGTTTATTTTTGAAGTCGATCCAGATTTCATGCTGGCCTAATCGCTTCCAGGTGGCTGGAATCTCGATCGTTTGTTCTTCATCCGAGACCGGCGTGTCTACGCTCGGTTCATCGCTTGACCGTTTCGGGTCCAGAGGTGGTTCGGTCGGCGATCCTTGTTTGTCGCTTGTTGACGGCGCCGAATCGGAGTCGGCGTCCAATGTAGTCGGAGGCGACTCGGCTTGTTTGCCGGGACCTAAAAGCTCAGCGACGTCAGCAGTTTTTTTTGGCAATATCTCCTCCGCTTTGGAGGACGGTGCATTTTTTTCCTCTTGTTCCGGCGTAGCAACTCGGGCGGCCGGAGCCAGTTTTGGCTTGATTTCACAACCAACAAAACCAATTATTACCAGCAACAAGCAAAATCGAGGCGTCAATTGGCAGGCAAGATTCATACTTGGTTCATTGGGTTAAATCGCGGGGATCAGCCGGAGTGGTTGCA
>JANNWZ010000201.1:0-88424 GCA_031409295.1 Mariniblastus sp. | reverse complement strand
CGTCGTGCGAGGCTTGGGAGCGACGCCCTCAATCCCCATTTTCCTCATTAAACGCTGGATTCTTTTACGGTTTACGCCGTACCCTTCATCGTTCAAAAAATCCACCATCTGTCGTGAGCCGCGATTAGGGCGACGCAAATGTTCTTCATCCATTAGCCGCATCAACAGTAAATTCTCGGTGCTTTCGGGAGCTGGATCGTAATACAGGTTGCTGCGGTGCAAGCCCAACAATCGGCACTGCTCACGAATGCTCAAATCAGGATTGTCAAAATCAATCCAGCCCCGTGCTTCATTCACCGTCCTGGGCCACTTTTTTTTTGAGCCACTCCAGTTGGACATTCAATCGTCCAATCTGCTCATACAACTCAGCGGACTGGGGCTCATCTGAAGGGGATTGGGCAACACTCTTGCCGTTTTCAAAAACTGTTTCCGCGCCTTCCAGCAATTGCTTCTTCCAAAGGTTAATCTGCGTCGCATGAAGTTTGTGTTTTTGAGCCAATTCGCTGATCGTCCGAAGACCTTGAACTGACTCTAAGGCTACTTTCGCCTTAAAAGACGGACTGAAATTGCGTCGCTTCCGTGACATACTGGCTTCCTAAAAAAATGGCATCAATTCGGTTATAGTTTGACCGATCGAATCGCTTTTTTCTATCTAAGCCGGTGGTCCAACAATTGGGGTCCACTTCACTTCACAACTCATCGAACAAGTGATACCAAGATGGTGCAGTGTCCGTTGGTAATCGCTGTTATTGTATTGGCCACCATGCTTGCGGTGGTGCAGCAACTCGCTGGTGACCGGTCTTCGAGTCTCCGGTAAAGGATCTCAGTCACCCACTTCCGGTCGACTCTCTGCCGATGTCCAATGAGGGTTACAAACAGGGTTAACGACGTGGAGTGCCGCTCCGCCGACAACGATCATGAGAGTGGTTGGCTTGCTTTTACAAGGTCTTCGCCATGACACTATCGACGGTTCACACTCACTTTTTGCCTGCCTGGCTCGGGCGGGTTTTTTCTGCACTACTCGATCCAACGATCGTGTTCTCGTTTGACCGAACGGGGTATTGGTTGCATAGCGCGAGCTATCGTCCGGGCGATTTGGAGGTCAATCTGACAGGGTGCGTCTGTTTGGTAACTGGAGCAAACTCAGGGCTCGGCTTCGAAGCAGCGCGGGAACTGGCTTGGCGAGGCGGCGAAGTTTGGCTGCTTTGCCGCGATGCCGAGCGAGGACAGGCGGCGCTGGAGCAGATCCAACGGGAACAGCCGAACGCGTTGCTGCATCTGGAGCTGCTTGATGTCTCGAACCTGTCGATGGTCCGCTTGTTTGCCAAACGCTTCCCGCGAGATCGCGTCGGCGTACTGGTCAATAACGCTGGCATCTTGCCAGAAACGCGGCGAGAAACGGTGGAGGGAATCGAGACAACCTGGGCGACGAACGTGCTTGGCCCATTCTTGCTGACGGAGCTGTTGTTGCCGCGGTTACGCGCGGCGGGGAACGCGCGGGTGATCACAGTCTCTTCCGGCGGCATGTACCCCATGCGGCTAACGCTTGATGATGTTGAATCGCGAAACGGAACGTTCAGTGGCGTGCGGGCCTACTCTCTCACTAAGCGAGCCCAAGTTGTGCTGAATGAACTATGGGCCGAGCATTGTGCGGGAAGCGGCATCACGTTCTGCGCGATGCATCCCGGCTGGGTTGATACCGCAGGCATTCGTTCGTCGCTCCCTGGATTTCATCAGCTTCTGGGACGGCGATTTCGCAATCTCGCCGAAGGGGCCGACACGATCGTCTGGCTTGCGGTCTGCGAGCGGATTGCAGGAATCAGCGGCAAATTCTGGTTTGATCGCCGGCAGCGATGGACCCATTATTTGCCGTGGACGCGAGAACGGCGCGCCGATCGGGAACGGCTGTGGGAATTGTGCGGCCAACAGGCCAAGTTAGGGGATAAAGAGTAAGAACGCGTTGCGATCGCCGTTCGTGAGGACAACGGAACCAGGGTAAATTACTGGGGACGCGAAACGGTGGGGAGGCTGAGGTGGCCCCGATTTAGCGTCCTTCATGTCTTCGCCTTGGTCTACAATCTGGTCCGGCAAGTGATGGTTGAGGCTGCCGTGCGTCAGAAAGTTCCGCCAACACGCATCAGTTTCGTCGACGCTTTGCGATGGTTGAAATCCGCGCTAGCTCACGACCCATTACACCTGTTGGTTGTCAATCCTGACCGCCCCGATCGTTATGAACCACGCGTCAGAAAACGGCGCCCTAAAAATTACCAGCTGATGAACAAACCACGTTGCCAGCTTAAGCAAGAGCTTGCCCTGCAATGACTTACGATGATTTTAATGCCATTCTGGTGTGGCCCGAGTTTTTCCATACGAGAAAAGAAGAACAAAGAGAGGGTAATTTCAGAAGCCCAGCCTGCTTTCCCTATTTGCCAAACCAGCAATCAATACCGTGAGTAACCAATATGGTGTGTCCCCAGATTTATCCATTTTGACCCGCTTGCAATTGCCGAGTAGGTCAATACAATGCAAAGGCTATTCGATTTTTTAGAACCGATCGGTCGCTCCTTTCTTCATTCTTCGTCAGTCATTGCGATGTCAGACTCGAAGTCATTTTCAAGCATATTGGTCGCGGTCACTGCCCTCATTGGGGCCGTGTTTGCGTTTGCTGGAATGTCCAAGTTGTTAGACCCATTTTTGTGGGAACGGTTGATGCTTGACGCATTGTTCGCGACTAGTTTGGCAATTGATGTGTCGGTTGGTTGCTTTTTGATTGCGTTGCCGCGCTCGAAATTTGCTCGGCTTGCGGGGCTGATTGTCTCGATTTCTTATTTGTTGTTTTTAGTACGCGGGTTGTTGATTGGCGTTTGGACTTGCAATTGCTTTGGCAGTGAAACTCCAGTTTATTTTTCAATTGGTTTTGACCTGATTGCGATTGTGGCACTCAGTTTCGTTAGTTTTCACCAAAAATCCTTTTGCGAGGCCAATTCGAACGATTCGATTTTCTGCCTTCTTCTATTCGCATTGGTGATTGGTATGGGAATTGGGGTAAATCAGTTATGGAATAATCGAGATTTGTCGTTCGACATCGGTGATTCAACTGCAGCAAGTATTAGCGACGGTAAGTGGCAAGGGAGTTTAGTCTTGAGAAACAACACCGAGCATGCGTGTGCGCTAGTCGGTTTACGAGAAACTTGCCAATTTCATTGCTTTTCAAAGTTGCCAGTTAAACTGCCTCCAGGTGAATCTGCCTCGCTGGAGGTTGCCGTCAGCGTGCCAACGAGCGTGGATCGGTCAAAATTCACCAGCGGTAATACAAAAATTTTTTTTGAGCTTGGTTCACCCTCTGGGACTCATTTCACAGAGATGACAGTTCCTTGGGGTGTATTTAACAATTGATTTCTTTAGGAGAAAATGATGAAAAGTTTAATCAGAAAAACTGCAGCAGCGTTGTGCCTCGCAACTTGCCTGGCGACCGGTTCATTGGCCCAAACTTCCATTGGTGAACCTAAACCTTGTACTGATCTTCAATGCTCTGCCAATACTCTTTGCTGGAAAGATGTTGGATGTATTGTGTTTCTTGACGGTTACAAATGTGAATGCAATGCTTCCCCAAGTGGAACTGGATGCGAGTGTCAAGGTAAGCTGATTGTTGTAATCACCCCCTAATAAAAAAGGCTTGCCTGGTGAAACGAATGACTTTTGCTCAAATTGTTTTGGCTATTATTTGTGTTGTTTTCACGGAAGCGATTAGTCGTGACGAATTTTTGGACACTTTTGTTCCCCGAATGGAATCGCTGATTGCAAAGGATTTGGCAGATCTGGGCGAGATAACTTGTACTTTGAACCAAGGGGGAGACCTCAGTTCGATCTCAGCGGCATTCAGTGGTCCCTATGCGTTATTGAAAATTCGAAGAAATGGTAAGGGTATGGACACTGTAAGAAACCCTGACTATTACGCGGTAGTAAGCGTTACTCCCGATGAGTCGTATTCAGTCACGCACTTTGTTAAATCGACGGATGATAGCTGGAGCACAATTTTTGAGCGGATGAAACTTCCTTTGTTCTCGATGATCATGACAGGCAAATCTACGATTCCAGAACTGGCACGATCTGGTGAGTATACAGTTTCCCAAAAAGACCTCGATGGTGGCAGTGAATTTACGCTGACTGCAATTGGCAAAGGAAGTGTTTATCACCAGATTATTTTTGAGTTTGATTCCAGATACGATTTCCCAGTAACTCGTACTGAGTATTTCGATGAGAGCAAATCGAATGGCGGTAAATATTTCGTGCGCAAATTTGAAATGGTGAATGGAACACACTTTCCGACATCAATAGAAGCTTTTCGGTTCTCTGGCAGCCAAAAAGGCGAAATGACGATCGACACAACATTCGATCGAACCAAACTACTCGATGTCGATCAATGTAATCTCGAAGCTTACAATATCAAAAAGCCGAATTTTGAACTGGCTAATCAGCGGAAGTCTTACCTGCCTAAAATATTTATCGCAGCTTTAGTTTTGATTGTAGCTAGCGGCGGTACGTGGTACTTTTTCAGGAAGCCGAGTGTATGAAATCGGGCGCAAATAATGGATTTACCCTTGTTGAGTTACTGGTGGTAGTTGGCATCATTGGAATTTTGGTCGCGATGTTGCTTCCCGCTGTGCAGTACGTTCGAGAGTCTGCTCGAAGAGCTGCGTGTGCGAATAATGAAAGGCAAATAGCTCTAGCGTTACTTTCTTACGAAAATACGCATTTGCGAATTCCGGAAACGCTATCTCTTGGGCCTAGCTCATTTCTGTCACATTGGCATTTCCAGCTGCTCCCTTATCTTGAGCTTCAAAACCTTTATTCAAGCGTTCAGCGTGATTTTGACAATGATATTCACGTGCATGTACATAGTAATCAGACGACAAACGTAAACGTTTTTCAATGCGCTTCAGAACCACTTATTGGAAAGGTAATTCAGGCAGAAACCGGTTTTCAGTTTGCTTTTACTAACTACTGTGGGGTTAGCGGCACGAGTCTCAAAGCATCGGATGGAGTTTTTCCAACTGACCTTGTTGTGGTCGTTTCAACTCCCATTCGGTTCGCAATGATCACTAGTGGATTGTCGAACACACTGGCGTTTGGCGAGCGACCGCCATCGAACTACCAGCTCGGATTCGGAATTTGGCTTGGGAGTCAGAACGCGTTATCTGCGTCAATAGGTGTAAACGAAGGGAGCGTCGATGACGACAGTTTAGATTGTGAAGGGATTAGGTTCGGGTATCCAAGGGATTCGGGACAATGCAGCGTTTATCATCATTGGGGGCATCATCCCGGAGGCGTGAATTTCGCCCGAGTTGATGGATCGGTTCATTTCGTTGATTATTCGATAGACTTGGACACTTTGAGGGCGCTTGCCACGCGGTAGTGGAAGCAGCTGCGAGAAGATGCCATTGGGGGATAAAGATTGGAGCCACACCAAGAGGGAATAAAGATTGGGGCCACACCAACGGAAGATTGGAACGGAAGATTGGGGCGAAGATTGGGGCCACACCAACGGCGGGTGGAAAGAAAGATTGGGGCAAAGATTGGGGCAAAGATTGGGGCCACACCAACGAATTTAAGTCAAAATTGAACGGACAGAATGGAAAGCTGCCGGACTCCGAGTTGTTGCTGGGGTGATAGGTAACGTGGGAAGAATGACGTCGCCTGGAGCGAGTGCTGCGATGAATTTTGCTTCGCAATTTCGACAGTTTTTTCGATCTTGCAGTCGAACAATCGCATGGTTTGACAGCCAGTGAGTTGCAATTTCATACTGGCTAGCCTTGCGAAGTCAGAAGAATCGATCGAGCCCAGGTTTCTAACGGAACGCTGAGCTGATCAAATCTGGTAAAAACTCAACCGACGCCAGCGTTCGCGATCGTTGATGCTTTCGAATCAAGCGACAGCATTGGCTGTCGGCGATATCGCGCTCCGAATAAAATCACCGATTCACAAAATTCCCCTGCGGAAATCTTCAGTCGTTCCAGTATCGGACCGAACCTCGCGGAAATGCAGCCTCGTTTGTCGGCGCGCAGTTCTCGACCGACAACATCCAGCAACTCGAAATAGTCCAGCGGCGAGAGATTCAATATCCCTTTGCGACTGGCGCGCCGACCGAGAGGATCAGGGTCGGGACCAAGCGGATCCATCCGTTGATCGACCTCGATCGGACTGAGCCAACCACTATGTTCGTGGTCCAATCGTTCCCAGCGATCAACCGCCGTCGACTCGTCCAGCGAAAGCCGAATTTGATCTGCCGAATTCAAGACCCCGTCGCCAGAAGCCACCGCCACGTGAATCCGCCAGTCATCGATTCGATCTTTGGCCCCCGTGTAATCGGATTCTTCTGGCGTTGATGCCAACTTGGCCCGAATTGGATTGAGGTCAACGTACAACATACATCGCAAAATCGAAGAATCTTCGACGAGGACTTCGGACTTGAATCGCGCTTCCCAAAAGTGTCCGGTAACTTGATCTTCCCGGTTTGCTCTGACAGCAATGTGTTGTGCAAAGTATTTCATCCACCAACTGACGTCCGACAATCGCCGTCGCAATTGCTCGATTCGCTGGGGCTGATTCAGCAGCCGTTTGAACTGTTTTTCCGACGGCGCTTTGGCGGAGCCGTCAACATGGTAGCCGCGCGGCGTCAAGCTCAGCCATCGTCGCGCAACCGTTTCGGCATCCCACGCCCGAGCCAGATCCGGGCGGCTGCGCAAGACTTGGTGCGTGTGATTGGACATGATCGCATAGGTTAAGACTTCGATCGCAAAGACCGAAGCCAGATGGATTAGCCGTTGGCGGGACCACTCGCGGCGGTATTCATAATCGATCCCAGTGAGCGGATCATAACCGCACAAAAACGAGCGCCGGACGCAGCGATTCCACAAATGCAGGACTTGGATTTCGGTGGGATCCACCGATTGATTGCGATCAAAACGCGCCATGGAAGGGCTTTCAGCAGGAGCGACATTGGCGCAATCTTTGTGATCCAATGTCCCAACAAACACGATCAGCCATCAACATCTTGAAGCGGCGGTTATGATTCGCAAATCGTTGTACAGTAATACAAGCGTTTGTCAAAATTCTGCTAGCATGACGCATGAATATGAATTGGCCCGGTTGGAGCGGAAAAGGGCCGTGATCAAGAATGGAAACCGCTTGGTGGAAACCGCTTGGTGTGGCCCCAATCTTTGCCCCCAATCTTTGCCCAATCTTTGCCACAAACAACATGTGTAATTGGTCGTTAGCTCACGGCCGATTTCAACCATCGCAAAGCGTCGACGAAACTGATGCGTGTTTGCGGGGAAAGATTGGGGCCACACCAAGGAATTAAAGTCAAAATTGAGCTGACAGAATCGGGGGCAAAGATTGGGGCCACCAATCTTTGGCGCCAGAAACAACGGCGAGGGCGAATCCGGAACGGAAAAAGAAGACTTGAAAATAAACCAACGCGCGGCAACATCAACAGCGCCGTTTTCTTCAGCCAATCTTGCGGCGCGCTCGGCCGCACGGCGGACGCTGGCGTTCGCCTCAGAAGTGAGCGCAAAATCGTTGAGCCATCCAGCGCCAGCTTATCACGTATGAATCGCGCGGCCGTCGACGGCGAGTGCGGCTTCTTGCATGATTTCGGACAAGGTCGGGTGGGCGTGGCAACAGCGAGCCAGATCCTCGCTGGTCGCACCGAAATTCATCGCGACCGCGGCTTCGGAAATCAGATCGCCGGCCCGCGCACCGATGGCATGTACGCCCACGATGCGATCGGTTTGAGCATCCGCCAGAATTTTGATTTTGCCGTCGGCGTCACCCAATGCGCGAGCGCGACCATTGGCTCCGTAGGGACACGAGCCTTTGCGATACTCGATACCGGCTTCTTTCAATTGCTCTTCCGTTTTACCGACCATCGCAATTTCAGGATGAGTGTAGACGATGGCCGGGATCACATCGTAGTTGACATGACCATGCCCAGTGACGATTTTTTCAACACAGGCGACGCCTTCTTCCGAAGCCTTATGCGCCAACATCGCGCCGCCGATGCAATCGCCGACCGCGTAGACTCCAGCAACCGAAGTCATCCAGTCGGAATTGACTTCGATGAAACCGCGTTTGTCGGTCAGAACACCAGCGGTTTCCAAACCAATCCCTTTCGTGTTCGCGACGCGGCCCGCCGAAACCAATACGCGATCGCACTCGATGACCGGCGTGTTCTTGCACTTGACCTCGCAACAGCGTCCGGTTTTTTTCGCACTTTCGACCCACATCGAAGTCTGAAATTCCAAGCCCTGTTTTTCAAATGTGCGGCGCGCGAGTTTCGCGATTTCCTGATCAAGCCCCGGCAGGATGCGATCCATTCCTTCGAGGATCGTGACTTGAGAACCCAGCCGACTCCAGACAGACCCCAACTCCAAGCCGATATATCCGCCGCCAATCACGACCAATCGGGACGGCACATTGGGATAAGACAACGCGGTGGTGCTGTCGCCGATCAAGTCACCATCGAACTCGATGCCAGGCAACAGCATGGGAACGCTTCCCGTAGCCAGTAAAATATGCTTGGCCGTCACCGTATCGCCGGTGGAGACTTCAACTTGCTGGTTGCCGACTAATTTCCCTCGACCGACAAACGTGGTGACTTTATTACGTTTGAGCAACATGTTGATCCCGCCGGTCAACGTGTCGACTATCTTGTTTTTGCGCTCCATCATTTTTCCGAGGTCGACCGTCAGCTTGGTCGCAGAAATGCCGTGGTCCACCATGTGATCGCGCGCTTCGACCAACAGATGGCTCGACTCGAGCAATGCCTTACTCGGAATGCAGCCGATCCGCAAACAAGTGCCGCCGAACTGCGGGTTCTCATCAATAATTGCGGCTTTCAAACCCAGTTGAGCCGCGCGAATGGCAGCCACATAGCCGCCGGGACCGCCGCCGAGAACAATGAGATCGAAAGATTCTGAGGACATAGTTTGTAATTTGGATGTGAAAGTTTGAAAATTGAAAAACGAACTGAACACTGAAATCTAGACTTCGAGGAATAGGCGAGCGGGTTCTTCGAGGACTTCCTTGATCGTTTTCAGAAAACCGACCGCTTCCTTACCATCCACGATGCGATGGTCGTACGTTAGCGCGACATACATCATCGGACGGATGACGACCTGGCCGTTTAACGCAATCGGACGATCCTGGATCGAATGCAAACCAAGAATGCCGCTCTGCGGTGGATTTACAATCGGCGTTGATAACAGCGAACCGTAAATGCCTCCGTTGCTGATCGTAAAAGTTCCGCCCTGCAAATCTGTCGGTTGAATTTTGTTCTGATCGGCCATTGTGGAAAAGTTCCCAATGGCGCGCTCGACATCGGCAAAACTCATCCGCTCGACGTTTCGCAAGATGGGTACGACCAATCCTTTCGGACTGCCAATCGCAATGCCAATATCGTGATAGTTTTTCATGATCACGTTGTTTTCGCGGATCTCAGAATTGATCGCTGGATACCGTCGCAATCCCTCAACGACTGCTTTCGCAAAAAACGACATGAAGCCGAGCTTCACACCATGTTTTTGTTGGAACTGATCTTTGTAACGCGTGCGCAGTTCTTTGACCGGTTGCATGTCGATTTCGTTAAACGTCGTCAATAGTGCCGCCGTTTGTTGCGCTTCGACCAATCGTTTGGCGATCGTGCGGCGAATCATGCTGAGGGGGACCGATTTTTCCTCTCGACTGGCACCGGCTGTCGGGTTCGACCAATTGCCTCCGGTTGAATTGGGACCCGACGGTATCGCGACCGGCGGAGCGGGACGCAACGTGTTGGTCGCTGCGGAACTGGCTGCCGGAGACAACGTGACTCCAACATCGGCCACTACCGGCTTGGGGATCGCCAAAGTCGGCGCTGCCATTGAGGGAACCAAAGCTGGGGTCACGATGGCTGGTTGTGAACCTGGCTTCAAGCCTGTTTGTTTGACGTAATTCAAGACATCTTCCTTCAACAATCTTCCGCCGGGTCCAGTTGGCGTAATTGCATCGGCCGAAATTTGATACTCGCTCAACACGCGTTCGGCGGCTGGCATGATCCAGTCGGTGGAACTCCGTGCAGCCGGCGACGTCGCCATGACTGCCGCGGTTGCGGCGCCGACAACGGCGGTTGCAGCGCTGGATACCGTCGTGCCGGAAACCGGTTTATCAGCTTCATTCAGAATGCACAACACATCGCCGATATGGGCAAATTGGCCTTGCTGGATTTTGATTTCACCCATCACTCCCGATCGCTCGGCTGTCAGTGCCTGTGATGCCTTTTCGGATTCAAGTTCGACGATTTCGTCGTCTCGGTTGACCCAATCACCGGGTTGTTTCAACCAGTTGGCAACTTGGACTTCCTGAATCGATTCACCGAACGAAGGGACTTTGATTTCAAACATGATCGTAACCGAAGGGGTTGAAGTTTAAGTATTGAAGGGTGTGGTAAAAATTGGCAGGCGGCGGAAAATCGGCAATGCGTTGCAGCGAGTTTCCAGCCGGCAATCAAAGGTTGAAGGAATCTACCGTGAGTGTTATTCGCGACAGGGAAACTAAGCTGTGGCCGTGGAACGCTTCAATGCTGTACCCATCGAAGCCAATAGTAATTCTTCCTGTTCCAGATAATGAGCTTTTTTTGACCCGGTGGAGGGGCTGGCCGACTCGGGGCGCGCTACGACTTTTAGCGGCCAGCGTTCGGACAAGCCAAACTGTTCCCATTTGATTTTCATAAAATAGCCCGCCCCCATATTGCAGGGCTCTTCCTGCACCCAATACACCGGGGTGCCAGTAGCGAAGCGCGACAATTCAGCTTGAATTTCCCGGTGCGGTAGTGGGTAGAGTTGTTCGACCCGAATCACAACAAAATCTTTGCGATCATCTTCGGCGCGACGCTTCAGAAGATCGACAGCGACTTTGCCGGCCGCCAACAAGATCCGTTGCGGTGCGTCTTCCGGTGTCACCTCGACATCCGGCAACAATCGTTGAAATTTACCCGTCGCAAAATCGCTTAACGGAGACATGACAAAAGGTTCTCGCAATAAACCCTTCGGCGTAAACACGATCAACGGCTTTCGCCACAATCGCTTGACCTGTCGCCGCAGTAGGTGAAAGTACTGTGCGGCGGTCGTTGGAATGACGATTTGCATATTGTGTTCGGCGGAAGAAGTCAAAAATCGTTCCAGCCGTCCGCTGCAATGTTCCGGCCCCGCGCCTTCGAAGCCATGGGGCAGCAACATGGTCAAACCGCTCAGACGGTGCCATTTGTCTTCGGCACTGATCAGGAATTGATCGACGATCACTTGTCCGGCATTGAAAAAATCACCGAATTGCGCCTCCCAGATAATCAAGCTGTCGGGAGCGTCGAGACTATAGCCGTAATCGAAACCCAGCACACCCGCTTCACAAAGAGGACTGTTAATGATGTCGACCGCCGCTTGGTCGTCAGAGAGATGCTGCAGCGGGCGATACCGCGATCCGTTTTCGGCATCGATTAAAACGCCGTGGCGCTGACTAAAGGTACCCCGTTCCGAGTCTTGTCCAGACAACCGCACGGCATGTCCTTCCATTGCCAGTGATGCAAACGCCGCCAATTCAGCGGTTGGCCAGTCCACGGGGCGTTGGGCTTCCGCCGATTCAATTCGAGCATCCAGCACGCGCTGCAATTTCTTATTAACGTGAAAATTGGCTGGGGCTTCTGACATTCGTTTGATCGCAAATGAAAGCTTGCCAGTCGGCACACCCGTATCGATATCATCGTCGCGGCGTTCTTCGCCTCCGTAGTATCGAGACCACAGCCCTTCGAGGGTTTGGGTGTCGGGTGTAAAAGCGGAACTGCTTTTGACGGAATCAAATTCCGTCTGCAATTTCTCCCGGCGGACTTCCGCGATCCGATTCGCTTCTTCCAGAGTCACCTCTTGCATTTTTAAGAGACGCTTCAGGTAGCTATCGCGGATGGTCGGTCGTTTGTCGATGGTTTCGTACATGACCGGCTGAGTGAACCGCGGTTCGTCGCTTTCGTTGTGCCCTAAACGTCGGTAACAATACATATCGATGACTACATCGCGACTGAATTCCTTGCGAAACTCCATCGCCAGGTTGACGACTTGGGCCACTGCTTCGGGATCTTCACCGTTGACATGGAAGATCGGAATCTGCAACATCTTCGCCACGTCGCTGGCGTAAGTGGTCGAACGGCTTTCCTCCGGATCGGTCGTAAAGCCGACCTGATTATTGACAATTACATGCAACGTGCCGCCGACTTTGTAGCCTTCGAGTTGGCTGAGATTCAGCGACTCCTGCACGACCCCTTCACCGGCAAATGCGGCGTCACCGTGAATCAAGACGGTCATCGTTTCGCGATGCTCGGTATCGCCGCGCCGATCCTGTTTGCTGCGGCAACGCCCCATGGCAACGGGATTGACGTATTCGAGGTGGCTGGGGTTAAAACAGAGCGAAATATGAATTGGTTTACCTTTGCTGGTCGTCCAATCGTTGCTGTATCCCAAGTGGTACAACACGTCACCGCCACCGCGATGGGTTTCCGGATCGGGATCATCAAAACCCCAGAAAATATTCTTGGCGCGTTTGCCCATGATGTTGGCCAGCACGTTCAAGCGACCACGATGGGCCATGCCAAGTACGATTTCTGTCACACCATGATCGCCCGCTTTTTCGAGTGCCAAATCCAGCAACGGAATAAGGGTCTCGGCCCCTTCCAACGAAAACGTTTTGGCACCGACGAATTTTTTTCGGACGAATTCTTCGAAAATCACTGCGTCGGTGAGTCGAGTCAAGATGCGAATTTGAGTTTCACGATGGAGCTGCAAACGATTTTGCGAACCCTCCATTCGCTTTTGCAACCAGTGCCGCACATTGGCGTCATCGATGTGCATGAATTGTGCCCCGATCGAACGACAATAGGTTTGCCGCAACAGATCCACGATCTCTTCGAGGGTCCGAAAATTCTGACCATCGACGGTACGCGCTGAAAATTTTCGCTGGTAGTCAGCCGGTGACAAACCATAGGATTCCAGGCTTAATTCCGTGTTCGTATCGCGCGGCCGTTGCAGCGGATCGATGTTGGCTTCCAGGTGACCACGCACCCGAAAACCGCGGATCAGTTGATCAACACGATCTTGCAAGACGACCAATTCCGCCGTGCCCTGGATAGCCGCCAAGGAATTTTCCGCCGAGCTATTGGGCAGCAAATCGGGATTAATTTCGGAAACCGACGGGTCGAAATTCTGAAAATACGTTTGCCAGGCGGGTGGCAGCGAATGCGGATCGTGCCTGTAATCTTCATACAGACTGTCGATGTAAGCTCGACTAAATACGTTCATGACTCAAATGCCTATCATCACAGGCGAGGAATCGTCCACGTGAGGAAAGCTGCTGAGCAACCGCCTAATTGGTGAATATTAAGCAACATGAACGATCGTGGATTGGAAAAGGAAATAGCCGGGCATCGTTGCTACTGGGCCCGACCGCACCGCAAACATTGCGGCAATTCCTGACTGAATCTCGCAAAACCCTGAAGCTTGAAACCGCTGAACCAGCCATTCCAGCCCCAGTCCCATAATTTATCCAAATCCGTCCGGTCTGGCTATCTCATATCCCTTAAAAAGAACTCATTACAGATAAATTTTTGGAGACCAAGGAGCACGTTACAAGCTGTGGTGACTACGTCCCGGCGTCAGTTGCTCGAAAACTCCCCGCCCGCCAAAAACCACGGACACCGCCAGAGCATGCCGCTGGCGTCAGATTCCACAATCCTACGGCAAACCAACACGATGGATTCTCGGACTCACCCAGTGTTACAATTGAGGAATAGCGTGCGATCATTGATCCAGGCCATTCGATTTAGCCGCTCGCACCCAATTTCAAGCGAGATTTAGCCAGCCCCTGAAGAACATGGATTGAGCATGATTGTTTTCGGCACACAGCGTTACTTTCGATCGAAAAAAGTAACTCAATTCGGATTCTGTCCGTCGTGCGATCGCTTGGGAAAAATTCGCAGCTACAACGCCATGCTGTTTTTTCATCTCTATTTTGTGCCGGTCATCCCACTGGGATTTCGCAAGCGGACTCATAAAGAATGCAGCTCTTGCAAGCAAGGGCAGATCTTTGAAACCGCACAATTTGGCGACATCATTGCCAAGCTGAAAGAGCAATCGGCCGACGCTACGGTGGCATTGAAGAGTGGTGAGACGACGTTCGCGAGTGACGATCCTGCCATGCGTTCGATTGACTGCGTGTCGTTCTTGTACAACGTTGCCGACTGGCTCTACGCAGCCAAGGATTCGGAGTTTTGCGAAGGGATACTGTCTCAACTAAGAGAACCGCATTGTCAATTCGCACACGTGATGCTGCGCGGCGCGTTGGAGGGACTGCAAGGAAAAGTGGATGAAGCCCTCAGCAGCTACGCGGAAGCAAGCCTGCTAAATGCCCAGTCGTTTCGTCCACACCGGTTGCGGGCACAGTTGTTGGGGGCGCGAAAGCGCTACCACGAGAGCATCGAGGCTTATAAAGCCGCTATCGCAGCAGGACCATCCGAAGCCGAATACGATTTGCGATTGGAAATGGCGGACGTTTTCGTGACCGCTAAACTACATAAGGAGGCCACAGCAAACTTCGAGTGGCTCGTGGCAGCAAACCCGGTGTTGGCCCAAAGTAAGGAATTCATGAAAATCGTTAACAAAAGCAAGAAAAAAACGAGCCCTGTCTAATTACTTGTTTCGGATTACTTTGGCGTGCGGTGAATGTAATCTGATTGGCGAAAACAGTTTAGAAATCTGCCAAACATCTAGCCGTCGAAACGCGGCAGACTCAAACAGATCACCGCGCAAGTTCGTGTTGATCCGGGGCCGGTTAACACTTGCCGTGTCGCTCGCTAGCCCGTAACATGCGTGGGGAGCAATGCGTTAAATGTTTGGCAAATTAGTTCTGTTGTTTATCCTGGTGCCCATGGCGGATTTGTTTCTGCTAATGGTACTGTCGTCGTATACCGGTTGGCCCTTTTCAGTCACGATGGTCATCTTGTCGGGGATTGTCGGTGCCTGGCTGGCAAAGCGTTCCTACAAATCGGTGCTAAACAAGTTTCGAAGCAGTGCGATCAACCATCAGCTGTCAACCGAGCTGTTGACCGATGGAGCGCTGATTTTTTTTGCCGGTGGCCTATTGTTGACACCTGGCTTCATCACTGACGCGGTGGGTTTAACCTTGTTGATTCCGAGGTGTCGTCGTTGGTACAAAGCTCGATTAACTCAGTGGTTTAAGCGGAATTTCAAATTTCAAATGGTATCGCTGGACGGTCAACGTGAGATTTTTGAAAACGAGAGCTTCGAAACAGGAGTCGTCGATGGCGAAGTCTTGCAACCTCCGCTCCCTTCGTCGCAGCGGCTGGAACGATGATTCCGGTTCTAAAACCTAACCGACCCAAGCAGAGTACTGCGTTTTAGGACTAATCACTCCGAGCAACTATTCAATCAAGCGGACAATGACCGCGTCGGCTTGGTCATGGCTCAATTCAAATTTTTTCCCCTTCGCCGTTACCAAGGTCCAGGACTTTCCACGATCGCCACGCGGACCGATTGTAATTGCCTCGCCGGCAACCAAGCCGAGCGATTCGGCCGCTGGATCGACGCGCTGAATTGTCGCTCGGTTTCCCTGTCGTAAAAGACTCAGTACGAAATCACAGTCCGATTTCAAGTGGCTGACGTCGATCGGAATGACGGCACCATGCGGATCGGTAATCGGGTGACCCAATTTGTCATCCAGGTAATCCAAGGTTGCTTGATCCGTTATATGTTCCAATACGTGAGCCTTCTGATGCAGTTCGGTTTCGGGCGTGCCGGTTTGATCGAGATAGGTTTCCCACAACCGGTGGGCCCGTACTAAACGGACCGCTTCAATGCGACCATCATCCGTCAATCGCACTTGATCTTCGTCAATTTCGAGTAGCTCACGCCGCGCTAATACGTTGATTGCCCGCCGGATTCGTCCCTGCGGATTCCCCAGGTTTCGCACGATCTCGCCGATGGATACCACTTTCTCTGACGAACGCAATATCGAACCGAGTACGTCTTCCATGATTTCCTGCGGCACATTGTTTTTGCGACGGATCCAATCAGCGAGCAATCCATACCGCGGAGCGAACACCAAAGTCGTGAGGAAAATAGTGGTCATCGTCACAACCACGGAGGCTCCCGGCGCCGCCCCCGCCCAGGTCGCCAATAGGAACCCCAGCACGAACCCGGACACTCCGATGACAATCGACAGCATGATCATCCGGTCCAGTCGATCGGACAACAGATAAGCCGTCGCGGCCGGTGTAATAATCAGCGCTACAACCAAGATCACTCCGGCGATTTGAACTCCACTGACCACGACCAACGACGTGCATGCCGTCAGCAGATACTCGACGGCCAGGACCGGAATTCCGATCGACGCGGCCATGATCGGATCGAACGAAGTCAATTGTAACGGCCGATAAAACAGAATCACGACACCCAACACAAATGAGGTTACGATCGCCAACAACCACAGTTCTTCATCGGGCACAGACAGCACACTGCCGACGATGTAATGATAAATATCGATATGGATCAATTGGCCAAATGAGCGAATCGAGATCACAAACGCCCCCAGTGCGAAGATGCCGGTATACATGATACCAATCGCCGTATCCTGTTTGATTCGTGAAAACTGGGTCACAAATCCGACCATCGCTACCGTCATGATGCCCGCCAAAATCGCGCCGATCAACATCGCACCAAGTTGGGCTTCCTGGCCAAACAAAATCTTGATCAACAAATAACCGGCAATCACTCCCGCCAGCATCGAGTGGGCAATCGCATCCGCCAAAAACGACATCCGCCGCAGCACAATAAAACAGCCGACGACACTGCAGACGATCGAAACCAGGGTGCCAACGAGTAAGGGCCGAATGATGTGCCCGTAATCCAATTGAATTTGCTGTAACCAATCGATCATGGCTTCCGACTCCGCGGTTGGTGATCGAGTTGATGGCCAGTGGCTGGCGGCACTGCTGGCCGCAGTCCGGCCACGGCCAGTTCGGCAAACACTTTTAAGTTGCCTTCATAAACATCGCACAACAATTGGGGATTCAATACTTTTTTGGGTGAACCAAAAGCAAACAGTCGCTGTTTGAGCAAAATCAACAAATCAAAATACTCGGCGGCGGTGGCCAAATCATGATGTACGACAATTACCGTTTTGCCTTGGGATTTGGTTTCCTGGAGCACATCGAGAATGGCGCGCTCGGTCGCGGCGTCAACGCCCGCGAATGGTTCATCGAGCAAAAGAATTTCCGCATTTTGGGCCAGTGCTCGCGCCAGAAATACCCGTTGCTGCTGGCCACCGGACAGCTGACCGATTTGTCGATGAGAGAATTCGGACATCCGAACCTTGGCCAGTGACTCCTCCGCCCAACGATAGTCCTCGCGTGTCAAATCCTGCCACCACCGACGTTTACCATAGCGTCCCATCGCGGCAACCTCGCGAACGGTAATCGGAAAATCCCAATCGACTGCCCCACGTTGCGGGACGTAGGCGATCCGGCCTGAAGCGCGCGAGACGTCGTCGCCAAAGACCTCGACTTGGCCCACATCGGGCTTGATGAAACCCAAAACGGATTTGATAAAAGTTGATTTGCCCGATCCGTTGGGACCAATCACGCCTACTAATTGTCCGGCCGGAATAGCGACCGAAATATCAAGTAACGCCGGTACGGGGCCGTAGCTGACCGTCAAATGCTTGACCTCAATCGCAATCGGCGAATTGGCTTGATCTGGCGGTTTCGGTTTCGTTTCTGTGATCATGAATTCAACGATGGATTCGATTTGTTTTCATCAATGGGTATGGACGTCGTGTTCTGGAGGTGGGGTAGCCGAAAAAACTAGGACACCATAAATCAACGGCGAACCACGCACGCTGGTAAACGTCGACTCCGCAATCGTGACGGCGCCTTGCAGGACCCGCACCTGGAGCGCCGCGAAAGTGACATCGTTGGGCAGTTTTTGATTGGCGGAGATAAACAGCTCGTTGTCGCCGATTTCGACTCCCTCCAGTAACGGAATCACAATCGGTTCTTCTTGCTGGATTTCATCCGAGCGGTGCAAAATCGGCACTCCCTTGAAATGCACCTGTAGCGCCGCGACAGAAGTCTGCGAAAGAGACTCCGTTTCGGGACGAACGTCGATTGACCCGACAGGATCCTGAAGGGGCGCCGCAATGAAGGTCCGCCGAATTTCTACCGAGTAGGGTTCGGTCGCCAGTTCGGTTTGGTAAGTGGTCGCTACCGGTTGAATCGAGGCGGCAAACCGGGTGTAGGCAAATACTCCTCCCAACAATAGGCCGGCAATCGCAAGTGTCAGGAATGGCCGCATGGAAGTCTCTCAACTCTATTTCAAATGCTTGACAATGGTCTTGACGTTTTCCTGCATCATGCCGAGATAGGTCTCGCCCGGCGTACCAGCTGCGCCCATGGCGTCGGAATAAAGTTCACCGCCGATTGAGATCCCCGTATCGCGGGCAATGCCGTCAAGTAGTTCCCGATTAATTGAGGTTTCGACGAAAATGCTTTTTACACCCAAGCTTCGAATCTGGTTGATGATTTGTTGGCGCTGGTCGACCGCGACATCCGTTAACTCGCCCGTCGTCCAACCGACGGGGCTGATCGCTCGAAATCCATACGCGGCACTGAAATAACCAAAGGCGTCGTGATGCGTCACAAGCACTCGGCGCCCTCGTGGAATCATGTTGACTTGTTCCATTATCCAGCAATCCAGTCGTCGCAGTTCCAACAGATATCGCGCGCAATTCGATTGGTACTCGGCCGCATGCTCCGGGTCGGTTTGACTGACCGCCGTCAAGATATTTTGCACATAAATTGCGGCATTGGTCGTATTGAACCAGGCATGCGGATCGTTGACCGGCGACTCCTGTCCCGGTAACACCAAAGGGCGAATATTTCGAACACAAGTCGCAATCGGTTTGCCGGCCGAATGGGCCAGGTTATTCATCCAGCCATGGCCTTCAAGGTTCCAGCCATTTTCCAAACATAAATCCGCCCGTTTCACTGTCAGCAAATCATCGTTGCCAACTTCATAGGTATGGGGATCTTCGCCGGGGGCCAATACCGAAATAACTTCCCAACGGTCTCCGACGATCTGTCGTGTAAAGTCCGCGATTTGGGTGGTCGAGCAGACCACGACCTTTTTTGCCACCGGAGTATTTTGAGCGGCGACTACCGGTAGATCGCAGAGCAAAGCCCAATAACCTACGGCGCAAAGCCGAACGGCGAACAGGACGCGACTCGTAATTCTTCGAATGGAGTTCATTGACAGGGCTTTTCGAACATTTGTAGCCATGGCTACAATTTGACTTTGTTTATCATACAATCGAAGATGTTAGTGTCAATAGCGCCCTCCGTCCCGTTCATAATTAGGAAAACCTTTGAAATCTCCCTTACAATCGCGGCGACACGAGCGCACCCGACGAGACCATCAAACCGAAACCGCCGAAGATTATGTCGAGGCGGTGGCGGATGTTTTGCTGGAAAAGGAGGTTTGCCGAGTCGTTGATTTGGCCCGCCATTTTGCTGTCAGCCATGTCACAGTATCCAAGATCGTTTCGCGATTGAAAACGGAAGGGTATTTGCACAGCGAACCTTATGGTCCCATCGAATTGACTATCAAAGGAAAACGTGTGGCCGTCGAATCAAAAGCCCGCCACAAGACAGTTGTCGATTTCCTGTTGGCGATCGGTGTTAGCCCTATGGTCGCCGAAATTGATGCCGAGGGGATGGAGCATCACGTCAGTAGCGAGACGTTGGGCAAGTTCGAAAAATTTACCCGCGCGGCCCGCGGATAATTTCGCGATTGCAATTTAATGGCTGTGCCGATTCTGACAATCGACGCGATGCGGGGCAGCGAATTTGTTCAGAAACGCTCAGCTGGCTTGAACTCTGCTAGCTCAACTGCCGATGGCAACGAATAGCCGTCGATTTGTCAAATTGCAACGGTCAAGAAGGATCGAATTTTGGCAAGGATGCGCCGCGGAGAACTGGCACCGCAGGAGCTTGCCGGCGTTTCAAACCCATTCGTGTGGTCACATGTCCGAAGATCGAAGAATTCGTAACGATATTGTCGCCGTCGGTTTGTTAACCGTAATTGTTTTTTTGGTCGCGGCCCTGGGGACCTATGATCCAGCCGATCGCGCTTACGAAGCATCGTCGCTACTGTGCTCGATCTACCAACCAGATCAATTGGTCTATCCTCCCAATGTGGACTTCCACAATGCTTGCGGCCGCTGGGGAGCCTGGACGGCAGATCTGCTATTACACGCGCTGGGTTTGGGCGCGTACTACCTGGTCATCGGTCTGATCGCGATGGAAGTCGCCTTGTTCAAACGACAATCGATCGCGTCACCCTGGTTGAAGACGTTGGGATGGTCAATCAGCTTGATCGGTCTGACGGCCATGTGCAGTTTGGTTTTGCCAACGGGTATCGTTCGTCCCCTGATCGGTTGCGGAGGTTACTTGGGCGCGCTAGGAAAATCAATGCTGGCATTGCACCTCGGCACGACCGGCGGCTTCATCGTTACGTCCAGCGTGTTTTTGGTCGGCATGATGATGTGGACGGAGTACCTGATTTTCCGCGCCGGCCGCCTCGTTTTTGCGCCGGCATTTGTCGCCGCGACCTCGCTCTTGCCATTCGGATTGGTGTATGGATTTGCCCGCTGGTTTAATGGATCGACAAAGACCAAAGAAGGCGAACGCATTGTTGATGATTTGCCGGCTCGCATTCGCATCGATGACCAACATGATTTAGCGGCTCCGCGTACGATTCGATTCCGTCGTCGAGACCAAGACGTTAAAAAACAGGTTGAACTCGACGAAGAGAATGAAAATCTCGACGCTGAAATTGAGGACGATGAAATAGGTGCATCGTTTGTCGATGAAAACGAGAACGAAGACGAGGAAGAAGACGCCTATGAGACCGTGGCCTCGGAAGTAGCGACTCTATCGATCAGTTCGGCAGCCAAAGCGCCGGACCCCGTTCAGTGCCTGGCCGACGAAGCCGTTGCCAGTCCGACTGCGATCACGCCTTCGAAAGTGACGATTCCCAAGCCACACTTCAAGATTCGAAAACCCAAACCTGATCCCGAGCCGACCGAGCGGGAAGTCGTGATCAGCGCGCTCAATGAAGCTGCCGATCGGGAAGCAATCGCCGATTACGAGTTGCCGCGAATTGAAATGTTGTCCAAAGGGGCAGCCGTTCCATTCGAACGCCAAAAACGGGAGGCACTCAAGAACGCTGAAGTTCTGGAAAAAACTTGTCTGCAATTCGGTTACGAAGTGAAAGTTGTCGAAATCGAAACGGGACCGGTGATTTCACAATATGAAATCGAATTGGCGCCTGGTCTGCGATTGCAAAAAATTAACGCCTTGGCCGACGACCTGGCGATCGCGATGCGCGTACCGAGTGTTCGCATTGTCGCGCCGATTCCCGGTAAAAATTCTGTGGGAGTCGAGGTCCCGAATGAGACCCGGCAAATCGTTTCACTGCGTCAAGTAATGGAGCAATCGGACAAGCAAATCAAGAAGATGAAGATCCCGCTGTTTCTCGGAGCCGACGCGGTCGGAGCTCCCTTGGTCGCGGATTTGGCAACGCTGCCGCACTTGTTGATCGCCGGTCGTACGGGAACGGGTAAGTCAGTTTGTTTAAACGCGATTATCGCATCGATTCTGATGACGCGGCGACCAGATGAAGTGCGCATGATCATGATCGATCCGAAAATGGTGGAGCTGAGTGGTTACGCGCGCCTGCCCCACTTGATGCACCCCGTCGTAACCGATATGCGAAAGGCCGAAGCGATTTTGGCTTGGGCCGTTGATAAAATGGAAGAGCGATACGCGTTGCTGGCGCGCGCCGGTGTGCGACATGTGACTTCGTACAACCAGATGGGCGAAGAAGAAATTATGGATCGCCTGCAGCCTCAATCTGATTCGGAGCGCGCCGAAATTCCAACGAATCTCCCGTTCATCGTCATCGTGGCCGACGAGATGGCGGACCTCATGATGACGGCCGGAAAAGACGTCGAACAGCACATTATTCGCTTGGCTCAAAAAAGCCGCGCCGTCGGAATTCACCTAATTCTCGCGACCCAGAAACCGACCGTCGACGTCATCACCGGTTTGATCAAATCGAACTTGCCCGCGCGGATCGCGTTCCAGGTTGCGTCGAAAACAGACAGTCGCGTGGTGCTCGATGCCGGTGGGGCGGACAAGTTGCTGGGGATGGGCGACATGTTATTTCTCTGGCCGGGCACCAGCACTCTCCTACGCGGCCAGGGGACCTATCTCAGCGATGAAGAGATCGATTTGATTACCGACACAGTCAGCACCGGTGAACAGAACTTTGTGCATGAACTGGTCAACATCAAAGTTCCCGTGGAAGGCGAAACGGAAGCCGAAGGACCAAAGGCCTTGGAGAACCGCGATGAATTGTATGAAGAGGCAATTACCATCGTGGTTCGCGAGCAGCGTGGCAGCTGCTCGTTGCTGCAACGCGCCATGGGAATTGGGTATGGCCGAGCTGCCCGCTTGATCGATTTCATGGCTGAAGATGGCTATCTAGGTCCTTACAATGGGTCCAAAGCCCGTGATGTCCTGTTGACCGACAGTCAATGGGCGCTGATCCAGGCCGGCGACCCCAATCCCGTGAACGACGAAGACTGGCCGGAGGATGATGGAAAGTCAACTTTGAAAACGCCCCTCAAAGAACTCAAAAAAGAAACCGGATTGACCACTAACATTGCCGCCAACGCAGCGGTCGCTCCGAAAGCGGGCCCACCGGCGAAACCGAAAAAAATCTCTCCCCCAGCGGAAGTAGATGACGACGAAGAGTCGCAGGACGAAGAATGGGAAGACGAATCGGAAGATGACGTCGAGGACGCTGCCGATGAATTCGAAGCGGAGGACTCGGACGACTATGATTACGAAGACGACTCCGACTACGAAGACGTCGATGACGACGTCGACGAAGATGAATAGTCTGTTGAAAATTACTCAACAAGCTGAAAGACTATTTTGGTTCCTCAGCGGCCTTCATCTCAAATCGTCCGTGTTCGGAAGCCAGGTTAATGGCGACGTAGTATAATCGGGCCGCGGCGGCGATCTTGTCAAAATTGATCGCGGCAACCATGTCGGACGGCTGGTGGTAGTCCGGATGAAAGCCCCCAAACAAAAATGCGACAGGCACGCCTTTTTCGTAGAAATTGATTTGATCGCTACGACCGAAGACATCTTCCTGGTCGAATTCGAAGCGGAAGCCGACGTGTTTGTTAGCGGTTTCGACAAGGGAATGAATATCGCTTTCCCCTTTCTTGCTACCCACAAGGTGAATCGATCCTTCGTTTTCCGCCGCTGTTTCGTTGGGAGTTTCCTCATTGCGACCCACCATGTCGATGTTGAACATGCAGATCATGTTCTCCAATGGCAACAATGGATTATCGCAAAAATGTTTCGAGCCGACCAAGCCAACCTCTTCGGCCGCAAACCAGATGAACAGAATACTGCGGCGGGGACGAGTCGGGTTCTTGGCAAACGCTTTGGCGATGCTCAAAACTGCGGTCGAGCCGGAGCCGTTGTCGTCCGCACCGGGGAAGACGGTGCCGGATCGAACACCCAAATGGTCCAGATGCGAACCGATCACAATAAATTCGTGATTGACAGTCGGGTCGGAACCTTCCAACCAAGCGACCACGTTGGGTACTGCGGCAGGTTCTTCGCGAATTCTCATCGCGATGGTGACCTCTTGTCCGGATGGATGAACGGTGACGCCCGCGACCGTTGAGGCCTTCATCCACGTCGATTTTCCGCCGACAGCGGTCAGAATTTTTCGCGCGGCTGCGGTCTTGATCGTCCCGGAGATACTGGTTGAATTCGCTCCGGCTCCGCGCACCAGTTGAGAAATGGATTTAGGTTCGCCGGTGATAATCCGCATTGCAGCGGCCGGGCGCTTTCGCGCAAGCACGCGTGGTGCACTGGCTTCGGATGCCTCGTCCGCAAGATAAAATACGATTTTGTCGCGGAGCACTAACTCTTCCGGAATGTCCATCGAACCGCCCGAGAAATTTAGGAACACGACTTCGCCCGTAGTTTGGGGCGCGGCTGTGAAACGATCGAATCCTAAATTGCCTTCGCCTGGCAGATTCAGTTCTTTCGGACCCGTGATCGAGCATTCGCTCATTTCCGCGACGCGTCGCTGCATCGGCAGCATTTGAAAAAACGTTCCGCCATCGCCGACGGGCTTCAATCCCAGTTCGGCAAGCTTGCCGGAAACATAATGCGCGGCTTTGATGTAACCGACTTGCCCGGTCCCTCGGCCCTCGAACTCAGGCCCCGCTAATACCGACAGCCATTCTTTGGCTTGTTCCGCCGAGATGGTATTAAATCCAGCCGCCAATTCCTTGGGTGGAGGTTCAACTGCTGAAAATTGAGCTCGGACAATGGAGCTCGTAAGAATTGCGGTGAACGCAAAGGCCAACCAACCGAGTGCCGTGTTTTTTAGCATGAGAGTATTCTCGAATGAACATGTGCGAGCTTGTTTGCGTTGATATTCGAACGACGCCGTCGCGAATTCATTACCAGATTAGCTGACCGATTCCAGTTATGGTAGTGGCAAGTCACTGTGATTTTTCTCCGACCAATTGAATTACCTCCGGCTGAAACCCTAACCTGTAGGAAATCTAACGCACCACTCGATTGCGACGGGAGAACTCGCAGATGTCAGCCGAAAATCACGACGACTTTGCCGATCAATCTGATCCGGTCCGTTTCAATCAGGTGGCATGGGATCAAATGGCTGGGTCCGGCAATCAATATTACCGAGCCGTAACGAAGGAGCAAATTGCCGCGGCGCGATACGGGGAATGGAAAATTCGCATCACACCGCAAAGAACGGTCCCCCGAGACTGGCTGGCCCCCTGGCCGGACGCCATGTGTTATGTCTCGCCGGTGGAGGAGGACTTCAAGCGCCGTTGCTGGCGGCAGCCGGAGCGCGAGTTACCGTGTTTGATTTAAGCGACCGACAACTGGCTCGCGATCGCGCGATCGCCGAGCGCGAAAAATTGGAAATCGAAACGGTCGTCGGTGACATGACGGATCTGCGCTGCTTTCCCAATCGACGATTTGATTTGATCGTCAATCCATGTTCCGTTTGTTATTGTCCGGCGGTTCCGCCGATTTGGGCCGAGTGTTCCCGCGTTTTGAAAACAGGGGGTACGTTGATCACAGGTTTTATCAATCCGTTGTATTATCTCTTTGACGCGGTCGAAATGGACAAAAACCGTTTGATCGTCCGGCATAAAATTCCCTACAGCGATTTTGATTTGTCCCCGGAAGAACGTAAACGCGTGCTTGGCGATTCGCGACCGCGGGAATACGGACATTCGTTGACCGATTTGATCGGACAGCAATTGGCGGCCGGGCTAGTGTTGTCCGGATTCTACGAAGACGGTTGGGCCCTGAATGATAAACTCAGTTCGTACGTCGATGTGTTCATTGCGACCCGGGCGGTCAAGTTATAACGTGCAGTTGATTTTGGCGCGGTTGATCTTGACGGATCGTCGGCCTCACGATTATTTTTTTGAGAACAAAATGTCGAATTCTGGCAGGCTGCGAAGCACACGGAAGTTAGGATCCTGCAGCAGTCCGTTTCGATTCACTGTCGGATCGAGAACGATTAGTTCTCGCAACGAGTCGCCTAAGTTGTGCACCGCCTCCGAATCCAGATTTCGCGAGCCAGCCTGTTTTTCGAATTCGGCTTGGCAGGAGCGCGCGAAGACGACGGCACAACTAAACGTCAGATGTCGGCGTACAATTGGATCTTTAGTATGGACGCGCAATAGTTTGCGTGCCAATGTCTGACCCATTTCCAAATCTTGATAGAGTGCGTAATAGCCAATCGCCAACTGTTCTGCGTCCGAGGCCAATTCAATGCTCTGGGGCTGGACGTCGGAAAGTTGGATAGCCATGTTGAGTGCGTCCCGCACAGGGAGACAGATCGCCAAAGCGAGTTTTACCGTTTTGTTTTGCCCTCCGATCTCGGAGGGCAGTTCCTTCAACAATTCGATGGCTGCGTCATAGTCCATGACTGCACTGGCGAGATCTCCCTGGTGCATTTTCGCATTGCCGATCATCGTCCGTACTTCTACCGCCAGCAAGGCGTAACGCGTGTTGGTGGGCTGCGCTTTCCACAATCGCTCATGAATTTCCAAACTCTTTTGCCACGCCGCTTGTGCCTGATCCATTTCATCGGCCTGAAATCGAATCAAGGCTTGGCAAAACCATTGGTGACCCACATCGGATTCCGCAATCGCATTGGTCGGGTCCGCCGTCGCGATTTCTTGGAACACTTCCGTCGCTTTGATAACATATTCTAACGCTTCTTCCAGGCGGTCTTGAATTGCTAGTGCGCGGCCGCGTTGATTCAGGCTGCGGGCGTATTCTCGTTGAAGTGTCGAATTTTGCGGCTGTTGCCGAATCATGTCTGTGGCCAAGTCAAGCCGAAGTTCCGTGAGTCGTTCGCTTTCGTTGAAGTCCCCCTCATTGATGGCAAGATTGCTCAACCGATCGACAGCGGTGGCCAGGCGTCGTGAGTATTCCAGAACTTCGGGAAACTCGCGAGTTAGTTGTTGCATCGATTCGAAAGAACGTTGGTACAGATCCGCAGCTCCTGAACCTCCGATCATACTTCGCGCGTCGCCCAACCCAATCAGTGTGTGAGCCATCTCGGATCGCAATAACGGGTCGTCATCTCCCATCGCAATGATTGTCGATTGGAGTTCTAACGCCTGCTGAAACAACGATTCCGAATCAACGATCTCAAAGGCCTCTTGTTTTAGACCGGCCAACGAACTGATCGACGAGGCGAGGTCGCGCCCGGCACGTCGGTCTTTCGGATTCGACTGGTAGGCTGCTCGAGCAAGTTCGCGGGCCAATTCATATTGTAATCTCGCTGATTCGGAATCTCCCAGCCTCATCAAAATATCGCCGATGCGTTGATGGGCGACAATCGCGCTATGATCAACCCTGGTATCGTTTGGCGAATCGACAACCCGATTTAATCCGACCAAGGCCGATTCCAAAATCGTCTGACGTGTCTCTAACGAGCGCGGCGTATCTTTTAGTTGCTCTTGCACCTTAAAAATTAGATCGTTTAACGTCTCCAAGGCCAATGTCCGTTGGCGCGAGGCTTCGTCGGCCATGTTCGCCGAACGGACTTCGGCAGCTAGCGCTAAATTTTTCTCGGACTCTATCGTTCGGTTCGCCCGGGCGATAAGCCAAACCGAAAACACGGAACCCAAGGTGATGACCAGCAACAACGCAGCGATCGTACTGATCAGCGCGGTGACTCGACGATTTTTCCGCGTCCATCGCATCAGTCCTTCGAAAGCGGAGGTCGGACGAGCCAAGATGGCGTCTCCGGATTTCCAACGCGTCAAATCTGCGGCCAATTCGTCCGCCGAGTGGTAACGTTGATCGCGTTGTTTGGACATCGCCTTTTGACAAATTGTTTGCAAGTCGAGTGGGATTTGTTCGTTCAGTCGCCGCAGCGCAATCGGTTCGTCTTGGGTGATCTGTCGGAGGATCTGAAAAGTCGTTCCTTGAAACGGCGGAATTCCCGTAAGCGCTTCGTACAATACGCAACCGAGGCCGTACACGTCACAGCGCGGATCGAGCGGGGTGCCCGCAACCTGCTCAGGACTCATATACGTCGGCGTGCCCACCACCACTCCGGTGCGTGTCAACGCGGCATCGGTCTGAGTGAACTGGGCCAGACTGAAATCCACGATTTTGGCACGACCGGTACGGTCCAATAAGATATTGCCAGGCTTGATATCGCGATGCAAAATTCCGGCAAGATGAGCGGCGTGCACTCCCCGCGCGGCCTGTAAACAAATATCTACGGCGTGATCAATCTCGACTCGTGGCCCGTTCCGCAATTGATCCAACAACGACAGGCCATCGACGAACTCCATCGTGAGAAACGTCTCGCCTGTCTCGGTTCGCTCGACAGAATACAATCGTACGACTTCGGCTGAATCCAATCTGGCAATCGCGATGGCTTCGCGTTCGAGTCTCAGTTGTTTATCGCGGGAAGCAATGTCGATCGTCTTGATCGCGACCTTGCGCTGCAGTTGTTCGTCAAATGCGAGGTAGACGACGCCCATCCCGCCAACGCCGAGGGTTTTTAGAATGGGGTACCGGCCGATCTTCGTTGGGAGCTCTGCGATAGCTCGCGGCGAAATCTCCAGCTCACGACCCTCGGACGTTTGGATGCCACCCATCGGAGTTGTGGTCGCGGTGTTGTCTTTGGTATCGAGGAAAGACGGTCTCGCCAAATGAGCGGTGGTTGACAACTCCTGTTGGCTGACTGCCGAATTTATGCGCGAGTTGATTCGCGCGACCACTTCATCAATTCTATGAGACCAGCCGTCGGCATCAGGAATCAGACGCTCGAGTACGCCCGCCAACTCGGGTGAATCGGTGAGTTGATCAAGTCGGTATTGGCAGGCGGCGCAATGTGCGAGATGATTTCGCAAACTGATCGTCAAGGAGTCGTCGGCCGGCAAACTCAATAGCGCAGCTAGTGTTGGCCCATTGGGACAGGAACTAGCGTCAACAATCTTTGATCCAGCCACAGTCGTCTCCCAACATCCGAATTTCTACCTCAAGTCGTTTCAGCATTCTCGATTTGGCACTATAGACCAAATCAATCGGCAGCTTCAATTCCTGTGCGACCTCCGCTGCTGAAATGTTGTCAATCCAGGTTTTGGAAAACGCCGACCAAGTCGTTGCCTCCACGTCCTGCTTGACTCGTTCCAACGCAATTCGCAATAGCTCGCCCTGATAAATGTCAATCCATTCGGCATCATGAGTCTGAGCCGGCTCGGTGACAATCGCCTCCAAGCCGGTAACCGGCTTACCTCGTTCCCAAAATCGATACATTTTCCGCCTTGTGACAATCGCCAACCAGTCGCGGAACCGGCCTTGTTCGGGCTTGTATTCAAATCGACGAATGCACTGCGCAACCTCGATCAAGACATCTTGCGTCACATCAGCGGCGTCCGCATCCTGTAACCCCTTGTTCATCAAAAAACGATAGACGATCGGAGTATAGACCCGCACAAACAGGCTCCAGGAATCCGTGTCGCTGGTATCGCGAATGCGAATCAGCAGGCTCGATTGGGTTTGTGTCGATGTCACGAAGTTTGAAGGGGCTAATGGATGATTGCGGTCGAAAACGAAAATCTGATTTCATTTTGACCAAAACTTTTTCTGACGCGAGTTCTGAAATCGAAATTTTTTTCAAAAACCAAAATTATCTAAATCAGATTCGAGGATTATCCGGCAATTCACGCGTAGATAGGACAAACCACTTTCCAGCAGATATACCTATGAATCGCCCTTTCGTTTCCCGTCGAGAATTTTCGACGGCTGGTCGAATGCCGCGCCGCGGACGCCCCAACCTTGGTTTCACATTGGTCGAGTTGCTGGTTTCGATCAGCATCATCGGCTTATTGAGCGGAATGTTGCTTCCCGCGGTACAGATGATCCGTGAATCGGCTCGCCTTTCTTCCTGTGCGAACAATTTAAAAAATCTCGGACTCGGTTTGCTCAGCTACGAGTCGGCCCACCGTTCGTTCCCTCATGGTTCGAATTTCGGAACGGAATTCTCCTGGGGTGCGAAGATACTCCCGTGGCTGGAACAAAAGACGCTTCACGATCAAATCGACTGGTCGCAATCCTGGGACGCAGTCGGAATCAACCAAGCCATCTCGCGACAAAAGCTGCCGGTGTTCCGGTGCCCAACTTCACTGAAGTCGTTTGATGGTTGTACCGACTACTGCGGCATCTCCGGTTCCTGGCGGACTTCGTTTCCGATGAATTCGGCTGACCTCAATGGCATGCTCTACCCGGCGGCGTTTGCGACATCACGACCCATTGAAATCGGTACCGTCTACGACGGTACCAGCCAGACCATCATCGTCTCCGAAGGAGTAACCGTGCTGGAAATCAATCATGGTTTCTGGGCTTGTGGACTGAACTGCTTTACGCATGACGAAGCGGGGGTTAACGGGACCGACCGGCCCGAAGACGAGATTGTTAGCGACCATGCGGCGGGCGCCAATGCCGTATTTTGCGACGGCAGCGTCCATTTTATTAATCAAACCCTTTTACCAGAAATCGTGGCAGCTCTCTGCACACGTAATGGCTACGAGTTGGATGTAGCCTTTTGAATCTGACGAGTCCCTTGGAGTTTTACGACGCGATCTGTTTTGCGTCGATAGTAGTTTGCTGTTTACTGTTTTTTTGGAGATAGAGAAATGAAAAATTTGATTGTGTTCGGGTTGGTCGCGGTTTGTTCGGTATTGCTGTGCGCTGAATCAGCTGTCGCCGCGAGCGGCGGTGTTAGCGGTGGCAATAAGAGCCGAGCGCGAATGATTTTTAAGAGCACTGTGCCGGCCGGTGGAATCGGCATCGCAATTTACGTACGGGTGCCTGGTGAACCAATTCCGACGACTTTGGGTGGCTTTCGTTCCAAGTTGATCTATACCGGGCCGGGCGAGATTCGCCAAACAAGTAAACTTAAGAACGGTACCTACGAAATCTACACCGTTGATGCAGCGATTACGGCTGGACCAGACAACACGCCTGTAGCTTTTGCGTCCGTTCCGCTGTTGGGCTCGACAACCACTACGGTGAATGGGTTTGACCGCACGATTAATGTCAACGCGGGCGGTATCATAGTTACCAACTAGTGCCCGTCAGTCCGATATGAATCGAATTTCACGAGACCTCGCCAGAAGAAAATACCAGTCTGATAGACGGGTGAGTGCGCTCTCGCATAAATCGAAAAATCGCTTCGCATGGATTAGCGAAGCGTTCTTTTTCCTTGGCACCATTGGAATTGCAGCAACGGGCGTTGGTTTCGCGTGGCGTTGGGAACATTTTGGATGGGTCGGGTTGCTGGGCTTAGGCAGTTTCTTTTCCGCGCAATGGCGCTACCAAAAATTTTGGACTGTGTTTGTTCACAGTTTTTTGACGGGCTACTTAGCTTTTTTGATCGCGAATCCATGGATGCAGTGGTCCATCGAGTCAGTACTTGAGTCATCCCCGTGGAAAACGTTTTTGGTAACCCAAGGCACACATGTTTGGCACGGTGGGATGTTCTGTGCGTTTGGGACTCTCTGGTGGATTGGACGCAAAAACTTGTGCACCGGTTGGCTGCTCGCCCCCGCGATCTGGCTACTGATCGAAGCGAACTATCCCGCGATGTTTCCAACGCGACAAGGCTGTCTACTACTTGATTGCCAACCGCTCACGCAGATCGCGTGCATTTTTGGTGTAACGGGTGTAACGCTGCAAGCCGTTTTGCTGGCCGGCATCGTACCGTTGCTGTTTGCCGCACTGACCCGGCGTCTCTCGCAGGTAACAGCTGTCCGTGGCTTGATTGCGATCGCAGCGTTTACCACGGTCCATTTCGTGTGGGGTAGTTATCGAATACAGCAAATCGAAACCACGACGCTTAATTTTGCCGTTCCGACATTGCGCGTGGGCATCGTCCAAGGCGACACGGAAGACGCTTCCTCGCATCGTAACTTTGTCGAACGGTCCAATAGATTGGCGGAAACATGCGATTTGATTTTGTGGCCGGAATGTTCACTTGGACACTACGAACGCTCGTTGACCCATTTCGCTGACGACAACGAAGTGATCCTGCACTCCGCTGACAATGGCCCGACGATTCGTCCTTGGGCTAACCCGCGATGTGAATTACTGGCGGGGGGTTACTCATGGACGCGAAAACCCGGCCAGGAAAAATTGGAGACCAAATATGTGTCGGCCTATTTGTTTGACGAAACCGAAACCGCCATCGGGCGTCATGACAAGATCGAGTTGATGGCCGGTGGCGAATACAAGCCGGGCGAAGTCTGGTTTCCGGCGCTAGCTCGTTGGTTGTCGGCTCCCGCCGACGATGAAGATATCGATCCGGCATCGCTCACCCGCGGCATCGGACTCAAGCCGATTGGGTCCGTACAAGGCTTATCGATTGCCGTGTTGCTCTGCAGCGAAGACATGTATTCGTGGCTGTCACGGGAATTGGTTCACAGCGGGGGCGAAGTTTTGTTTGGGCTGGGCAACGGTATGTGTTTCAACTCCGAAATCGCCCTGCGGCAACATTTCAATCTCGCCCGGTTCCGGGCCATTGAAAACAATCGGTACTTCGTCCGTTGCGGCAGCTCCGGTATCTCCGGATTGATTTCGCCGACTGGAACAATTCTTGAATCCACCGCCTGTTTCGACGAAGTTGACTTGGCGGTTACGGTCCCGATCGAACATCGCACATTGACGGTATTCACTCGCTGGGGAAATTATCTGAACTGGGCTTCGGGAGTCTTGTTCATTGGTTCGCTGGTCCTCCTTGAGTTCTTTCAGCGCCGCGCCATCAATCCGGAAACACAATTAGCCGCTGATCCAACGTAAGACGGGTTCAAGTGGGCCCCGGCCAAATATCGTGGCATAGACGCCAACCAGCAGCATCGATACCAGCGCAATCGCGATCGAATATGGAATCAACGCGAGCAGTCCGAACTGACCAAACAATCCCATCCCATAACCCCCGAACAACAGACCGGTAATGACGCCTTGCAATACATAAGTCGAAAGTGAATTGCGTCCCGCCAAAACCAACATTTTCGGCACCTTGACCCATGACGCCATCCGGATAATGAGATACAAGTAAACTGCTGACAGAGCAGGACCTCCAAGACTGATCGACACAAATCCGATCAAGCCCAGAAGCTCATTGGATTTCGGAATCATCTCGCTCATGGTGGCTGCATAGAGCAGGTTACAGGGAATCGCCACCAGCAATAGCCCAGGGACGGCCCGGCCCAGTCGTTGAAACTCGCGACTCCCCGGTGTGAAAAATTCGGATTGGGCCGCGGCTAAACCACAGGCAAATGCGCCCATCGCCAATGGTGCCTGCACGATGACCAAAAAGACAAAAGTTGCTGGCCAGTCATTAATGCGAGCCCGCGTCGCTTCGAAAAATCCACCCCCCAGGCTGGGGCCATCGATCGGCAACTCCAGCAATCCATTTTTCATAGCAGCACCGATGACCACTGCCAAAATCGACAAACACAACATACTCAAAGGAATCATCGCTGCGGCAAACCGCAGCAGTGCACGCGGCGAAAGTCCGCGGATCAACCACAGCAGTACACCCAACATTGCGTAGAGTACTAGAATATCGCCATTGAAAACCAAGGTGGCATGCAAGACTCCGATGATCGCCAGTCCAGCCATGCGGCGAAAAAAACGTTGGGGAAAACTCCGACCGGCGCGCTCCGCTGACTTTGCCTGAACCGACATGCCCCAGCCAAAGATGAAAGAGAATAGCAAAAAAAACTTGAGCTGAAACAGGCCTTCGACCGCAAAGGCAGTCAGCCGGTCGTACCAAAGTTCCGGTGCTCGAAACACTGCTTCCAGCGGTTGCGCCATAAACGGCACATTCACGATACAGATGCCGATCAAGGCAATCATTCGAATGATGTCAACTTCGTTATTGCGCTGTCCTTCGATCATTGAAAAACGACCACTTCTTAAGAGTTTTCTGCCCAGCGTCCGTGATGGTCGTAATGTTGCTCAATGGGCACGGAGGTCACTTCTCGGAATTTTTGTCGCGATTTCCCGAACCAGTTGCGGCCCGTACAACAACATAAATCACCAGCAGACCAGAAAGTCCGGCAGCAGGAATTGCGAGTAGTATCAACAGCTCATAAAGTCCAATACCAAACATTTTGTTCCTCCATTGGTCTGAATAACGATGGCTCAGTTTAACAACAAACACTACGCCATGTTTAGCGGTATTCGTTTGCCGATGCACATTGTTGGCAATTCGATTCCGGAATTGCAAATGACTGGCCAGGTCGGTTCGTTCCGTCCAAAAAATGAAAAAGGGAAACTTCTCGCTGATCGACATGATCTGGTTGGGGGACTCTGCCTCGCAACCCATTGTTTTGCTGGCTCCGCCACCAGTGTTTGCCCATTGGCTCGGATGATGTTTGATTCAAAAGGCTGAGGACGCTAGGAACGTGTCGTTTGCGAGCTGGCCGTTTAGCGAACAGTGTTAAACATCAGGACGTTTTCAAGTAATCCAAATCGCACGCCGCTGCAGCAGAATATCTTGCTATGGCAAGTTTTCCCAGAACATCGGTTGGTAGCGAACACCTTGCAATTCTTCGATCGGGCCAGAAATTCGAAAACCCATTCGTTCATACGCAGCGACAGCGTTCAGCGAGGAGTTTACTGTAATCTGAGGGGCGGGGGAATTTTCGACCGACCAACTCCGCGCGTGTTGCCAGAGTTTATTGCCGATGCCCTTTCGCTGATACTCCGTACTGACGAACAAATAGTAGAGGTGGGACGGCAATCGAATCGCCGCGATCGCGATCATCTCTTCGCCATCTTGAGCGACGAAAAATTTGTACCCTTGGGAGAGCCGATCTCGCATTGCTTCGACGGACATCCCAGACAGCAGATGCCTCAGACCGACGTCCGATAGCGTCGCTGCGATATGCTCTTGAGCGATAGAAGTTACGAGTGCGCTGATACGCGGAGCGTCTTCTTTGGTACCGGATCGGATCAACATTTCAGTTTCATGACTCTCGGTTGTGACCTGTTAGCGCCTGGAAACATACTAGTAAGCCGGACCGGAGGTTGCTAGAAGTCGCGCAACAACGTTTAACGGCCAGCCGGAGGCGATGACAAGTCGCGCAGCGATTCAGATTCAATTGTTGTCCAACACCCTCCGGTGGATGATTGCACGCCGGTTGATTCCCATGATGCGCCAAGCAGCCGGCGGATGGGGAGAAGCGATTGAGAAGGCTGAAAATTGACTGGGGTTACGATTGACGGCGCGGAAAACAGAAACTAAAATCTTGGCTCGGCTGACGCCGATTTTTCAAACCAGTCTAATCGAAGCCTTTACCGGAGAAACCAACATGCAGCTTGCAACATTACTGGCCGTACGAGGTCGAGGTGGCTGGATTGGGTCAATGATCGGCTGGTTCATTCGAATCGTGATTTATGACATTTGCATCACCGGCATTCAAGAAACGCTGGGTGTTTCGCGGATGGTGGCTTTATTTATCTTTTTAGGAATTCTTGCTGCCATTGCGGCAGGCGGCTATCTGTTGAAACAACGCCTGGCACCCGGCGTCGAAGACTAGGTCGGGTTTGTTTTCGTTGGTTTGCCGAAGTATTACATTGAACGCAACCGACTAGAATTCCCTGTTAATGAATTATTGCATCTCGCACGCGCCCGCCTTTTCGGTCCTGGAGGTCAGACTGGACCACGATGAATCGGTGCGCGCACAGCCCAATAGCATGCTTTCGATGACCAACGGTATCGTGATCAGCGCTGCCGTCGGGGGAAATCAGTCCGGAAAATCCAGCTGGTTGGGAGGCTTTAAGAACTTGGCGGGGGGCGAAAATTTCTTTACAGCCATCTATCGAGCCAAAAAAGACGACCAAAGCGTCTGGTTGGCGCCTGATACAATTGGCGAAATTTTGCCGATCGAAATGAGTGGCGATAATTCGATGTACTTGACTCGTGGATCCTATCTGGCGAGTCTGGGTGAAATTGAATTGGGAGTGAAGTATTCAGGCTTCAAAGGCTGGATGTCGAAGAAAGGATTGTTCTTGTTGACCGTGCGTGGAAACGGAACTTTGTTTTGCCAAACGCACGGTTCGGTGATCGCGCGGGAGTTGGCAGAGGGCGAGACTTTTTTCGTCGACAACCGTTTTGTGGTCGCTTTTTCCCAAACGATTCAGTACCAGTTAGTCAAAGCAACGGAGAGTATCAAAGATTCAATCCTCAGTGGAGAAGGTTTGATCAACCGGTATACCGGTCCGGGTTGGTTGTACTATCAGACTCGAGGTAAGCCTGGATTCGGATTATTCACGCGTGTTTTCGAGACGATGTTCTAGGCGGCGATTTAGCAAGTTGTCCGAATGTAAAATTACGATGTCGAGCGCTAACCAAAAACTCCGCGACCTGGTGCCCCGCCGAGAAGATCTGTTATTGAAAATTCAGCAGGCGAATCAGTATGTTGGGTTGGTGATGTTATTGCATGTGGTCACCATCGGGGCATTGGCGTTTTTTATTGATTGGCGACAGGTCATCAACCGCCCCCTGTTGTACGTCATCGCCAGCGGAGTCGTCGTCGGCCCATTCGCGCTGCAGATACTTCAACAATTGGCTCAAAAAAGAAAAGAAATCGGCGACCTCAAAGAGTCGACTCGTTTTGGCCAGTTTGATAAACACCGACTCCGCGTCCTGTTCAACGAAACGTTGCAAAAACTTGGTTTGCCACAAGTTCACTTACCCGTTTATGTAACGGCGGATCGGACCATGAACGCCTATTCAAGCCATTTAGGATTCGGACTGGCGTTTCTATTTCCGCAATTGAATGGAATCTATCTCAACCGGCAACTGTTGCATAAGTTCGAACCGGCAGAAGTCCAGGACACGATGGGGCATGAGCTGGGGCATTACTATGCTCATTATCTAAAATCCACGCGCTATTATCTGTTGTCCTGTCTGTTAGGCATGGTGTCAGCGATCGGCATCACCCAGTGGGTGGGATTGGATTCGATCGTTGGTTATTTGTCGTTGGCCGTTTGCGCCAGCGCGGCGTTCTATTTCACGTCGCGGCAAAGCGTCGCGCAGGTTCACGCGATTGAGTATCTGTGTGACGATTTTGGGGCCCATGTGAATGGCATTGAAGCAGGCATCAATGGGTTGATGAAACTGGGTGCAGCGGCTGAAATCGAGACGACGATCTTCTTCGAATCGCTGCTGTCAAACAAGTTCGCTAAACTCTCGGCCCCGGAGATCCTCGAAACGTTGCAGCAGGCAATTCCCTACGGGCACGTTTCTCAAACCGAACTCGAACAAGCAGTGCAAACTCAGTTGGTCAAGCACGCCCGAAAAGGCCCCAGTCTCAGCGGGTTTCTTAAGTACGCCTGGCAGGGCGATGCCGAGGCAGAAATGGAAGACGAGTTGAAAGAGTATGCCAAAACCTACCAACGTCTTCGCGCTATGCCGCGACTAGATTGGGAATCTCTCTTGGCCGACCCGACTCGCGTTAATTTTTCCGGTGAAACACTGGCGCAACTCATTGAAATGATCGAGGATCATCCCGGAGTTCCCCTGTTTCACGAATTGCCTGCTGACGCCGCGAACGATACCCATCCGCCGACCTTCATGCGAGTTCTGTATTTGTGGTACAACCGCGAGGGCATCGCGTCGAGTTCGGCCTTGCCTCGGAGCGTCTAGTCGAACGGCAATGCCGATCGTTTTGGATCGACAGTGGGTCGTCGCGGTAAGAAAAAAGTTGACTTGTCGATTTTGAGTTATCACTTGTTTATTTAGTCTCGGAGGCAGTCTCGATGAAAATCCCAAATTCGATTGGCTGGACTACTTTTGCCTGCAGTTTGTTTTTGATGGCGATCGGAGAAGCACCGCCGGTACAGGCTCAGACGGCGCCGAATTCACCCGCGCCGGTAGCCACCGTTGAGCCGACTCGCTCGACTCAGACAACATGGCTGGTGTTGAGGCACGCAGAACGAGAAGGAGACGCAGATCGGCTGTCACTGGCCGGATTGGAGCGGGCCGCCGACTTGAAACAACTGGGCGAAGTTCTGAACGTCGCTGTGATCTACTCGACTGACACAGAGCGAACCCGTGGTACTGTTGAACTGCTGGCCCAGGCGCGAGGGATTGAAGTCCAAAAATATGCGGAAACTTCGACCGCCTGGATCGATGAAATCAAATCGCAGAACCAAGGAAAGGTCGTGTTGATTGTCGGACACTCCAATACAGCGGGCGTGATCGCCGGTCAACTGGCGGAAACCCCTCCGTTTCAGATTGCTCATGACGAGCACGACAGTTTGTTTGTGGTTACCACCGAGTCGGCGGCCGCCGCATCGCAACCAGCCGATCCCGTCGCCCCGAACGTGGGTTCGGCCCGGAAGGTAACGAACTGCGTTGTTCGTTTGAAATATGGACGTTCAGCGGCCAAGCTACCTGCGACGAAATCCGATCCCTTGGCACCGACGGGTCGGTAAGCAGTTCTAATTTGGTTCCGAATCGAGTTGTCGGAGGCGGGATTGGATGCGTGCCCTCGCCGACGGAGGAAGACCGCTGTGCGCATTTTCGGTGAACACATAATTAGTAGAAAAACCAATTTCAGATACGGGCTGAGTTGTCGAGTCCGATTCAGATAACGCCCGCTGCATGGCCCGGTGTAATTGAATCATTTGCCGATTCAATCGACGACTTTTTGCGCAGATCAATCGATGGATCGTGAGCGCCACCGATTCAGCCCGATTCAATGGGCGATCGAACGACTCGCTGGTCAAGTGAGCCGACTGCTCACAATCCAAGGTCAAGATCAACCAGATCTGTTGAACAAATTGTTTCAATTGAGTGGCCCCGTTAATCACTTTTTTTCAAGTTCTGATAAAGTTTCCTTGCCATATTGCATTATTGGAACCACGTAGATTCCAAACATTTTCTTAACAACAGTCGGGTGCGAAACAGACGCACGCTAAAGTTGGAGACACTAATGCCAAGCTGTTCACTGAGTTGTTCGACGTTTCCATCTGGATTGGCCAAGCGAAACAAAAACGTTTCCAGCAAGCGGGCTGGAATCTTGGAAAAACACTGTTGGATCATGCCCCAGAACTCTTCGCATTCGACCGTCGATTGAAATTGCTTGACAGAAATATGCGGACAGATCAACTCGGACATCGGGATGGACTCCGAGGCGGATTCGCTGACAACGCGGCGAGTTGCCGCCGATCGAAAATGCGAATTGATTTCGTTTCGCAGAATTTGGAACAACCAAGTCCGCTCGGAAGATTCGTGTCGAAATTTTTCGTAACCCCGAAATGCTTTGACCAGCGTTTCTTGTACCAAGTCTTCTGCCAGATGTTCATTTTGCAATCGCCAGCGGGCGAATCGGAACAACTCATCACCATAGTTTTCCAACCAGCGTTCCGGGTCGGCGGTTAGACTAGGGCTTGGCTCGCGCGACAATGACAATGGAACATCCGCCGGTCGATTAGTCTCGTTCGCAAGTTCGATCGAAGTTAGTGGCGATGGGTCCATACTATGATTGGTCTTGATGGGACCCTGTTTGTCAAGTCCTTTTCCGGCAAGAATTCCTTGCCGTGAAAATTGAGTCCAGTCATCGGCAAATAAACAAACAAAGAATCAAAAAAATTGTAATCAAGCTCAAGCTACCGCATCTACCTCAGTTGCGCCGCAACACGTCGCCGCCATGCCGGGTAGTTTTGTTAAGATCGGACAGCAATACACTTTATTCCAATGACTTTCGAAAACCAGCACAACAAGGACTCTACGGGCATTGTCTAATTCGGAGTCACCACTTTTCTAATTCCCCAGCTCAAAAAAGCGGTAGAGTTTTTCTTGCTGCCGCCGTAGGCGTATTCGCAGGATAACGCCAGTGCGAATGGGGCGCTCGAATTTTGCTTCCACTTTTTTTGCCGCGGTGACCTTGGTACAGTGGTCGTCACTCAATCCGACTGGAGAAATGGCGACGCAATGGGTTTTGCCAGCCGCCCCAGCTACAGGGTAAGCCTTGGAAATCAGGTAAGCAGAAACATGGCCAGTGGTTTATTAATGTTGTTGGACGACATCGCCTCAATTTTGGATGACGTGTCGGTACTGACCCAGATGGCAGCCAAAAAAACTGCCGGTGTGCTCGGTGATGATCTCGCCCTCAACGCAAAACAGGTGAGCGGCGTTGATGTGGATCGCGAATTGCCCGTCGTCTGGGCGGTGGCCAAAGGCTCGTTGTTGAATAAAGCGATTCTGATTCCGGCAGCCCTGTTGTTCAGCGCGCTGCTACCTTGGTTGATCACTCCGTTGATGATCGTCGGTGGAGCGTATCTCTGTTTTGAGGGTTGTGAAAAACTGGCGCATAAATTTTTTCATCCCCAAGACGAAGCGAAACATCGCCACGAACACGAAACGATTGTCGCCGATGCGAAGATTGATATCGTGGCAGCCGAAAAAACTAAAATCGCTGGAGCGATCCGAACCGACTTCATTCTGTCGGCGGAGATTATCGTCATCACGCTCTTTACGGTCGCAGCCTTTCCATTCATGACTCAATTGATGGTCTTGGTCGCGATCGGATTGCTGATGACCGTTGGTGTGTATGGATTAGTCGCAGGCATCGTGAAACTGGATGACCTCGGCTTGTATTTGATTGAGTCAACGCGGGCCGGTCGGCTATCCAAGTTTCGAGTTGGGTGTGGTCACGCGATTTTGGCAGCGGCACCTTTCCTGATGAAATTCTTGTCAATTGCCGGCACGGCCGCAATGTTCCTAGTCGGTGGAGGAATCGTAGCACATGGTATCCCAGCACTACATCATTGGGTCGAAGAATTGGTGCACGGTGTCGAACAATGGAAACTGCTCGGTTGGTTGCTCGCTCCGCTCACGGAAATGCTGGTCCACGGTTTGATTGGCGTGTTGATTGGAACCCTGGTGTTAATTGTCGTTATCGGTTGCCAAGCCGCCTATCGTTTTTTCTTTCACGGCGCGAATTCCAAGGCTCACTAGACCAACTCTCATTGCGGAATTGATCGGATTCAAAAAGAATATCGAAAACTTCACCAGCTGGGATTCGGATCAAGCCGTCGGAATATCTTTGCGACAGAATATTATTAGGCCGGCTGACCAGCCGCCGAACGCCAACAGAAACAACACGATCATCGACGTGATCGGCCACGTCCCGGCGCGAAACACGTCCACGGGCCGAAAGTAGTTGAGCAACCCAAAATATCGCAGCGGCTTAAGTGACTCAATAAACGGTTCCACAAAATTCAAGACCGTGGACAACAGTACAATTCCGACAACCACGGCGATCGCCGGACCACGTCGATCGACACAACTGGCGACCAGGCTTGAAATGCCGCCGATCGCCAACAGTAAGAACAAAAAATTCAGTGCTGGTTTGCCATAGCGAACGACATCGACGACTTCGGGAGTTACAAACACCCGCGAGCCAATCCAGACTCCTATGACGGGACAAACCGCCAATGCGATCGCTGCCAAGACCCAGACCAACGAAGTTGAAACATAGATTTCGCTGCGGGTGACCGGTAGAGTCAACAACAGATCAGCTGTCCCTTTTTCAATTTCGCCGGCTGTCACGCGCGTCGTAATGGCAATGATGACGGCCCAGGACAGCGCTAGGACGACGGCGTGCGTAAAGCAGACGGCAAACAGGATGTTAATTGAAACTTCGCCGTCTACTTTGATACCGAATCCAGCCTCAAAGATCTTTTTCAAAAACGCAAACTTGGATACGAAATCCAGGACTTCGGTGCCCACGCTCAACATGGCCCAAACAAACAGGACGACAAAACCGATGATGCCGAGCGCTGCGGCAATAATCAGGCTCGCCGAGTCATTGGTTGTCTTTCGAAAGATAGCTCGATTGATCATTGGGTCGACTCAGCGTCGCGATAATAGGTCAGAAATAAATCATTGAGATCAGGTTTTTCAATCATTGCATCTTCGATTTTTTGCGTGGCTAGCCATTGCACCAGATCTGCCGTCTTGCCAGTCCAGGTGCCGATCAACGTGGCGCCGTCGGCAACTAGCACATGCAAAGGCAGCGGGAACTGACCAGGTATTACGTTGGTCGAGGCAAATACAATCTTCACTCGGCGCAACGCTTTGTTTTTCAAATGGCTAATCTGTTGTTGTTCCACAATTTGTCCGTTGCGGAGAATTATGATTTCGTCGCACAACTCTTCGACTTCGCTAAGTGAATGACTGGAGAAGATTACGGAACGCCCCTCGCGCACGACTGCGCGAAGTTCATCAAACACGGATTTTCGAATCAAAGGGTCCAGCGCACTTGTGGGCTCATCGAGGATCAACAATTTTGGCTTGTGCATCAGAGCTTGTATCAACCCAAGCTTTTGACGCATCCCAGTCGAATATTTTCTGACGGTTTTTTCCAAATCCAAATCCAACACTTCAGCCAGACGATGGATTTCGTCCGTGCAGTCCCGCTTCCGCACGCGCGCCAGAAAATTCAAAGTCCGCCGGCCGGTCAGATTGGAATAGAAATGCACGTCACCCGGGAGGTAGCCGACTTCTTGGCGAATATTTTTGCCGTCCGTCTGACATGACTTGCCGAAAATTGTTGACGAACCGGAACTGGGTTTTAGAAGTCCCAGCAAAATCCGAATGGTCGTCGTTTTACCGGCACCATTGGGGCCTAAAAACCCGGTCAGCTGACCAGGTTCGATTTGGAAATCAACATTGCGCAGCACGTTTTGCGCAGCGTACCACTTCTCCAAATTGTGACAATGGATGATTGCCGTGGTCACAGTCGAGCCTTGAATGAGTGGAGCTCGTCACAACGATATTTGTTTACCACAAAATTGGCGATCGAAACCGAGTTGATTTCGATCGGCAGTCGCAGCTGACAGCCAATTGATTTGAACTTTTCCGTTCAAATGTCCGCACACCGTTGTTCTGAGGGGTTGGTGAATCTCAAGTCTAACTGCGATTGGCCCCACCTGCCACCAGGAATACTCATCCCTTTTTGTCGCGGGCCCACACGCTGTTAGGATTATCCGTTTGTTCGACAGCCTACTCGTTCCGCCAAATTTTCGTTAACTCCCTCAACGGCTATGTGCCATTGATTTTTCGGGTTTCGCTATTTGTGAATTGTGTAGGCTTTCGGGAGGCTTGAACCGGCTGGCAACGCATCGATTTTGTCCCGCTGTGCGGTTCTCTCTGCCGTCACTTGAGTCACTTGTACGGACATGACTTCCAGGAATCGGCGGGATTCGCTGGATGTTTTTTTGAAGAATTTTTTGGATTCAGATGTCTGGTCAGCCGTTTTCAAATTTACTTCTTGATCTCGCTCTCCCAGTACGATTAGCGTTCCATCGCCTAGTCGAACTGTCTCGGCGATTGGATAGTTGACTACTTCCATTACTGGAAACTGGATTTGCAGGAGTTGCTGCTCAGGATTGTCGGCGGCGTCAGGAACTTTCCCCTTATTCAAGGAAATCACCTTCACGTCTTTGATTGCGGAGCGTTGTAAGTTGCCGACCAGATCCAATTGACTTCCGCGAACATTATTGAGTTGCAGTTTAATTTCTAAACCCTCAAAATATGCCGTGACCACCGGTTGAAAGCCCACCTTTTCGCCGTTCTGCAATTTTTTTAATCCAGTTACAAACGGCCTATTGGCGCCATCTTGAATCATAACTTGCACGTTTGGGTGAGTCGTAACGGTCGGTGCCTGAAGGCAGTTTGCATTCACGTCTGCCTTCAGATAATTCAGGAAACTTTGCAATTCATTACGACCCAACCGCAAACAAAGTGCCGACGGATTTGAATCGCTGGGCTCAGCGATCGTTTTCTCGGGCTCTGATTCGGTTTCGTTTTTTGGAGACTGCCCTTCTTCTGGATAGATAGTCAACAGGCTTTTCTCGGCTCCACCGACGACTTCGACATCTTCCAAATCGAGATTCAAAATCATCGATTGCAGTAATTGTGGCAACTCCTTACTCCCTTTCTCGATTGGAATTTGGAGAATTCGAATGTCAATCTCATATTCTGCTTCTACCGTTGGTGGGTTACCTTGTTCGGATTTCTGTTGGCCCTGTGCAACCATCCCCATCGCGAGCCAAGTCATGATCGCAACGACTGGGAAATTGAATAGCGTCTGGAATTTCAGTGACATGGATTGCTCCTTGATTAATGGCAAAAGTGCAGCCGAAGGTGTCGCACGCGCGGGCGAGAGTACCAAAACCGGTGTTTTGACGGAATAGATGAAATCCAGTTGGGGGAACTCACATTTTATGCCCCAGGATAGGAATACGGAGGCTTGTGCGGGCGTCATTTCAATCGGAGTCGCGCTTGAGATTCTGCCATTGGGGTCTCAGGCGATCGATTCAAGCACCCGGATGAACGATGGATGATTGTCTTGATTTTGCGGTTCGCATCCAATAGATTTGGTCGGGCAGGAACCATCTTGGCCACTGCGGAAAACCGCTGGGGCCAACGATCGCGGGTCGCGCATTTGAATTTCGTTCAACAAATTTTCATACGGAAGTAGCAGGTGACGAGCATGACAATTTCAGCACCGTTTAATTTGATGAAATGGATCGAAGAGCATCGACACGAGTTCAAAGTGCCGGTGATGAACAAGCAATTCTATCGCGAAGCCAACGATGTCATTGTATTTGTGTCGCTGGGCCCGAACACCCGCAACGATTACCACGTCAACCCGACGGAAGAGTTGTTCTATCAAATTCAGGGAGATGTCGCGGTTCGTATTCGTCCGTTGGATGGAACGCCGCCGCATGATGTCATCATTCGCGAAGGCGAGATGTGGCTGTGCCCGCGCAATGTGCCGCATCGGCCGCAACGTCCCGCCGACACCATCGGGTTGATCGTCGAATTCCCCCGTCCCGTTGACCGACCGGACAAATTGCAGTGGTTTTGTCCTGACGATCAGCATTTGGTTTACGAAGCTGAATTTCGACTCAAGAGTATCGATCAGGACTTGCACCGGATTATGGATGATTTTTGGAACGGCCCAGTCGAAGTTCGAACTTGCCGCCAGACCGGCAAAGTGATCGAGCGAGCGAAGGAATTCAAATTGCCGACTTTAGTACATTGAATAGACGCTCCGTCGAAGTGAATTCGGTGATTGCGATGGGTTGGTTGTTCGTGTTTGGATTCCATGAATTCAAACGATGAAAGCAGGGGAGCCGGCGACTTCCTACATCGGCGATTCAATTCGAATCCGTCATAATCGTCACGAATGTCAATGGTAGACTCTTCTTTATGGCCTACGTGAACGGCATCGCATAACTGTGGCGGAGTAGTGGCACCATTGCTTCAACCAATAAGTTCCCTACTCGAACCGGACTCAACCAGCGGCTCATCGGTATTGAAAAAAAGACGATTCTTTTAGTTGAAAAATCCTGGCCGTTGACCACCGGCTGTGCATCTCAGCAACCGATGAGGTCTTTGGACAGGAATTGTTTTTCTTCCGGAACCAGTGCACCGTTACACCATAGTTTTCGGGTTGGCGAAATCAGCCGCAAGACGATAGCCCCCGGTTTTTCCCCAGTAACCGGACGGTAGCGCGTTCCGGCTAATCCGAAGCGCCTTGTATTTGGTAGGATTGCGGTGCAGTCCGTTGGCGATTGAATTTGACGGAGCCAGGGTGGACTTCCTTCAAATTTTTGTAAACTGACAAAGTGAAAAACAAGTAGACTGTTCTGGGAAAGCAGTTGGCCAAATCCTGGAACGCAACTCACCGGAGTTTCGGCATGCCATCGGTGTGGAGTCTGATCTTGGGAGTTACCTTCATTGTGATGCAACACCCAATGACCAATGCGCAGGAGTTTGTTCCAAACTATGACGAGTCCAAAATACCTGCGTACTTGCTTCCGGACCTGTTGATTTGTCAGGACGGCTCGCGAGTCACCGATCGAGACATCTGGCGTTCAACACGACGACCTGAGATGCTGGATTTGTTCTCCCAGGAGATGTTCGGACGCAGTCCGGCCAGGCCGCCGCTCACCGCTGAAATTTTCGAGCAGACCGAGAACGCCCTTGCGGGTAAGGCGATCCGCAGACAGGTCCGCATCAAGCTCACGAACGCGGCCGCTGGACCGACTATGAGCCTATTACTGTATCTCCCCCAGAGCGCTGTTTCTCAGCCGGTCCCAGTATTCCTGGGCTTGAACTTTGCCGGTAACTACACGGTCAGCGCTGAACCTGAGATTCCAATAACGGAGGGTTGGGTTCCTAACGATACGAAACTGCATACGACCGATCATCGTGCCAACCTGGCCTCCCGTGGAAAAATGAACTATCGTTGGCCGATCGATCGGATCATTGAACGTGGATATGGAGTCGCCACGATCTACTACGGTGATATCGATCCCGATTTCGACGACGGGTTCAAGAATGGAGTCCACCCGCACTTCGATGGGGAGGGATTACGACCGTCGGACGCGTGGGGCTCATTGGCCGCCTGGGCATGGGGACTGAGTTTGGCCCTGGATTATTTGGAGACGGACGAACAAGTCAACGCAAAACAAGTCGCGGTTCTCGGACATTCCCGATTGGGCAAAACGGCGCTGTGGGCCGGCGCTTCCGACGAACGATTCGCGATGGTTATTTCCAATGATTCCGGCTGCGGAGGAGCAGCTCTCAGCCGACGAAAATTTGGCGAGACAGTGGGGCGCATCACTCGTGCATTTCCGCATTGGTTTTGTCGACGATTCGATCAGTATCGAGAGAACGAAGACGCGATCCCATTCGATCAACACATGTTAATGGCGCTCATTGCGCCTCGGCCACTTTATGTTTGCAGCGCTTCGGAGGATTTATGGGCCGACCCACGCGGAGAGTTTCTGTCAGCCGTGCACGCAGGACCGGCGTTTGAATTGTTTGGATTATCGGGATTAGGGACGAATGATTTTCCGCCCGTCAATCAGCCCTTGGGAGAGCGGATCGGCTATCATTTGCGCGACGGAGAACACGAACTGCTGGCCTACGATTGGGAGCAGTTCATGAATTTCGCCGACCGGCATTTCCGAAAGTGACATCGGCCGCTTCCTGGTCACAGCTCCACGACAACGAGCCCAGGATTGCCAGCGCATGCGTTTCGGCAATTAAAACCAGATCACAAATTCCAATTCGGGGGAATTCTGCCTTTCATTTCGAAACCTTCGGCAGTACCAAATTCGCATCGACTGGTCTCGCTGCTTGCGTTTTGTCAATATTCAGCAGGCCGTCGAAATCGTCGCGAGGCGTCGTCGGCAACAGCTTGGCAGCATCGCGTGTGATTGCCTCGCAATCATCCGGTACCGAATATCCTCCGAACCAACGTTGCCCATGACCAGAGCGCAACCACTGTTGCACCCCATCGCTGTCAGGAGCATTTCGCAGATCGAGCAAGAATCTGTCATGACCGGCAGTTCCCAAAGTCCATTCCAAGGAACCTTTTGGAGCGCGCGACAATCGGTATCGGCGAAATCCCCAATGGCCGTCAGCGCTCGGTGCATTGGCCTGAAATTCTCCTTCACCAAAAGCCACTCCCAATGCGTAGTAACGATCGCCCAGTCGCTTGGCCAAATGGCCGCCCATGGCCAAATCGGTTGAGTTCAGATATCGCAAAGGACTGCGCTGGATATGAGCATTGTGCGCCCATACGACACAACGAGACTCGACCCCCGCCTGATCAAGTTGTTTAAGCAACAACTCGGCCATCGCTTGGTCTCGCCCCCCGCGTGAGCTGAAAATAGTCAGCGAGAACAGAAACTCTTGGACGCGCAGTTCGTACTCTGCCACATCAGCTGGATCGTGTGGGGTTTGCGTTTGCAACGCAGCTCTCAATTCCTCAATTTCTTTGACAACCAACTCCCAGCTTGCGCGATTGCCCGCCATTAACTCGCCAATTGCATCTTTGGCTCTGGACGCCAACTCCTGAATTTTTAATCGTGTATCGGCGTCGTCCAATCCGATCAACCGCAGCAGTCGCTGCATGGCAGCGTCGGTATCCTGCGAGTCAATTCCAATCAACCGGACCTGGTCCTTCTCCAAAGAACGGAGATTCCAGTCTCGCAGATTATCCAACAAGGCCGCGTTTTCTTCGACTTGCCAAATCAACATTCCCAATCCGCCCATCGCCCGATTGCGGTCGTCAAATTTGCCTGCCACGTAGTCGTTCGCCTCCAACATTTTCGAAGCACTGGCCTCATACGCCACCAACCGAATCCCATGTTTCCGAATCAGGTACATGGTCAACTGACGTTTGATTTCAAAGACTTCGTGTTGTCCATGGGTTGCTTCCCCCAATGCGATAACACGCGCCTGCGAGAATTGTTCCTCCAGCGAACCAAAGTCGATTTGCTCGTCGTCAAATAGAACTGCCGACTGCCGAATCCAGTCTTCGACGGTCAAATTCTCTTGCGGCCAGGCCCGAGCCAAAGGAATAGAACACTGGGAGAAACAACACCAGGCAACTAAAAGGTAGCAACGGCCCATGGGATACTTCTTGGTGTTAATGTAATACAGGAAGTGAGTAGAGTACCAGAATTCAGTCTCTCGTTTTTACTGGCTAATTACCGGGAACTATTTTGAAAAGCAAAATTTCGATCGCCTGATTCATTTGCTCATCGTGAATCGAAAACTCGAGAGCGGGAGTCAACGCAACTTCAAGGTCGGATTGTACGCCGACTTTTTCGCCTGCATCCTGCTATGTCGTGCAATCCAGATTGTGTGATAATGAGGTCCGAACTGTGGAACCGTCGATCATCTGCCCATAACACTAAATATCACCCCTTGAAACAAAGGCGATCCGGTCTCCTCGCACATCGGGTTGAACTAGAAACGGCGAGACTTCCTGGAGTTGAGAAAACGGTCCGCCATCCGCGATGTCCTTGATCACAATCCCGGACACCGGCCGCTCGGCCGATAATAAATCGGTGATGTTGTGTATTGTGCAGGCGCTGGTCGGCGGACCCAATAGCAACCACAGGAACGTGAAATAGGCAACTCGATGGACTCGATTGACTCGATTGATTGGGCCATTCCACATCGCGAACTTTCTTCTGAAAAACTGGAGTGCTTGGCAGGCGGAGCAGTTGATACCGCGGTTGTTTCTGGTCGCCCCTGCTAACTTTAACGAACCCAACGGGTCGTTCTTGCGCCCAACCACAGGAATTTGATCTCGTTCCAGGAATAATTGCTGGCGATGATCCAGCCCGTTTGGGCCGGTCAGCCACCGATTCAAACGCTCAGCGGCCAACACGCGACTTGTCCGCTGAAAAACTGCCAGATCCATCCAGTATTGATTTTTTTTGGCTACAATATTCCGGAGATTTCGTCATGAAACAATGACACTTCAGAACATGGTAACGTGTAAAAGGGTTGCTTTTGATGGATCATCTGGACGAACTACTATCGGTTTGGGAACATCGCAAGGAAAACGGTGAAACGATCTCGGCCGATGAGTTGTGCCGGGAACACCCGGAACTGTTGGACGAAGTTCGCTGGCATATTCGCGCTTTGGAAGCGGTCGAGTTACAGTTTGGCAATACCGATTCCCAGATCGCGAAAACTTCGGGGCAAAGTGATCCGTCAATCGCGGCACGGATCAACCAAGAGTTTCAAATTACCAATACGTTTCAGATCGACCAGCACCATGCCAGCGGTGGTTTGGGCGATGTGTTTGTCGCCACCGATCCTGTTTTGAATCGACAGGTCGCGATTAAGTTTCCTCGCGCGACTCGTTTGTCTGCAGAACAACTTGCGCGCTTCGAACGAGAGGCGCGGGTCACTGGGCAATTGGACCATCCTGGTATCGTGGCGGTCCATTCGCTCAAAATTGCCGACGAATCCCAACCGTGTTATGTGATGCGATTCGTGCGAGGTCCAACGCTGCAGGAGCGCGCGCGAGAATTCCATGAGAAGTGGAAATCAACAGAATCCGGTGGACGATTTGCGTCAATGGAATTTCGGCAATTGTTGCAGCATTTCGTGGCGCTGTGCAACATCGTAGCCTATGCTCATGATCAAGGGGTAATCCATCGAGACATCAAGCCGTCGAATGTGATTCTCGGTCCCTTCGGACAGACGTTGCTAATGGATTGGGGACTGGCCCGTGTGGATCACCTCGATCAGGAAATACCTGCTCCCGACAAAAATGCTCGCGGAAGATCGTTGGCAACCAATGCGGAGAAAATCGTCGTGGAGCGATTGAACCATAATTCGCCCAATGACGACGCTTCGACGGATGTTCCGTTTTCGACAAAAACCGGCCAAGTTCTGGGAACGCCGGCGTTCGCCAGTCCCGAACAGCTTCTCGGACGCTCGGACCAAATTGATAACCGATCCGACGTCTTCTCATTGGGTGCGTCGTTGTATTACGTGTTGACCGGAAAGCTGCCCGTCGAATTCCCAAATTCGGCAGAGTATTTCCAACAGATCAGTGACCAGCAGGAAAGTCTCGTGAACTGTCCACCGTCAGTTCCCCGTCCGCTCGCAGCAATCTGTCGTGCGGCGACGCATGTATCCCCAACCCTGCGGTACCAAAATCCGTTGGCCCTGGCGCAGGACTTACAGAGTTACTTAGCGTCGGAGTCAATCAGCGTACTGCCGGATTCATCGGCCACCAAAGTGTTGCGTTGGATGGGCAAGCATCGCGCGGCAAGCGTGACCGCCAGTTTAGCCACGCTGCTATTGTTGCTTGTTTCCGGTATCGGACTGGCCGTGCTTTCGGTAAGCAATCAAAAATTGGCAACGGCTAATGTTGCAGAACGTGAATCACGGGCGAAGGCTGAACAGAATTTCTCCACTGCCCGCGGGGCGGTCCAGGAATTTCTTGTTCGCACTACGGAAAATGAAAAACTTCAGGAATCCGATTTCACGGATTTGCGCAAGGAGTTGTTGGATTCCGCGACGCCATTTTATCAGCGTCTGCGATCCCAGGAGCCGGGCGATCAGACGGTCGAAGCCAATCGAGCCGATGCTTTGTACCGCTTGGGCTCGATTCAAAAACTGAACGGCGAATTGGAAACGGCCCGCGCAACATTTACGGAATGTATTTCAACCTATCAGCAACTATCGCAACAGCACCCGACCGTCGCACAATATCAATGCGAACTGGCTGATGGACATAACATCATGGGTTCCTTGTTGCGCGATCTCGGTGAACTTGATCAAGCACTCATCGAATACGATCTCGGTCGGTCGATTAGTGAATCGCTTGTTGGAGGGTATCCTGACGAGTCGGAGTACCAGATGGGATTGGCGATAGCCTACAACAATCTCGCTACCGTGGCGAAAGAGCAGGGTGACCGGACGGAAGCGCGAAATCAATATCAGTTGTCATTTGATATCTGGCAATCTTTGGCGAACCGTTACCCGGAGAAACCTGAATATCAAATTGGGTTCTCCCAAATCAATAACGCGATCGGTATTTTATCGACGAGCTTGGGCGAATACGAACAAGCGGTCGAGTTCCACGAGCGAGGGATTCAGGTCGGCGCGGAGTTGGTCTCGCGATTGCCGTTGGAACCCGACTATCGTTTTGAAGTATCCAGTCAACAAGTCAATCTGGGGCTGCTACTTAATATGCAGCGTCGACTCGACGAGGGGCGGCAAGCTAACGAAACCGCCTTGGCAACGTTGGAAACATTGGCTGAAGATTTTCCAACGGTCCCGAAGTACCAACAAAAATTAGGCATGTGTCTGAATACGCTCGGTTCGTATTTTCGAGATACTCGCAATTATGAAACCGCCAAGCAACACTTTTTGCAGGCACTCGTCGTTCGTACCAAGTTGGCAGCGAACTACCCTTCCAACCCACGGTACCGGTTTGACGAAGCGGTCAGCCTCAATAATCTTGGCCTGCTGATGATCAACCTGAACGATCCAAAGACGTCACAAACCTACCATGAACAGGCCTTGAAAATACGCGGTGAACTGGTTCTGCAATACCCCGACGATGGGGAGTTTCGAAGATGGTGGGCGCGAAGTTTTGGAAATCTCGGCGCACTCGCCAAGCAACAGGGCGATCTGGAAACTGCCGGAGGATATTTGCAGGATGCGGTCGACGCCGGAAAGCGAACTGTTGAGCTGATGCCCGATGTGCCCGATGTGCGAAGCGAGCTAGCGGATTACCACCAAAATTTGGCAAATGTGCTACGTGATCGCAGACTTCGAAGTGAGGCCGAACGGAACCATCAATTCGCTCTCGCCATCAGGGAACAATTGATCGAACAGTTTCCAAACATTTCCAAGTATCGATTAGGTTTAGGAGGCAACTATTGTGACTTTGGCAACTTCGTAAAGACGCGGTCGCCTCTGGATTCGTTGACTTGTTTCGAAAAAGCCGAGACTGTATTACAGGTAGTCTTGGCCGAGGAACCGGCAAATTTGACCGGCAAATCATTTCTGACCAACACTTACGTTGGCAAAGCACAAGCGTTGCACGGGCTGGCGCGTTACGCCGAGGCCGTCGATAATTTTGAACGAGCCCTTGAATTCGATAGTGGGCGACTTAGATCGACGATTGGGCAAGGAGTTGCCCAATCGCGAGCAATGGCGGAACAAGCCGGTCGCTGGGATGAACTATTGGCCCGCGGTGATTCGCCAACCGACGTAAAACAACAAATTGAATTCGCCAAATATTGCTACCATCGAAGCGAATTTCGGCGGGCGGCCAACGAATACAAGACGTTGTTTGCCACCAACCCGGACGAACAGTTGGCACACGGTTATGATGCGGCATGCTGCGCGATTCTGGCGGCAGTTGGGAAATCGCCGGGCAAAGTTCCGCTGACGATTGAGGAGTCAGCCGATTGGCGCAGTCAAGGGTTAACGTGGCTGCAAAGCGAACTTGCCAATATCGATCGAGGGTCGGACGACATTGCAATCGAGTCGTTGACTCATTGGCTGGCTGATAGTGACTTGGAATCGGTTCGCGAAAAAGTCTCGCTGGACTCCCTGACGGAGACTGAACGGAAAAATTGGGAATCATTCTGGTTACAGGTCCGGGAATCCATTGCCAGACGATAACTCGAGTCACCAAACGGCCGCAAATCAGTCACAAATCAGCCGCAGGGCGCTCGCCCACGGTTTTTTCCAAAACAACCGGACGCTAGCGCGTTCCGGCTAATTCGAAATTCAATCTGCAACAAAGCACCAGCCAACCCATCAAGCGTCGGCTATCCCGTTTTCAAGCGGACTTGATCTGCGATTCGGCTTTGGAAATCGGCCACGCGGGAGACCAGTTGGTGGTGCTGTTGGGCGATGGATTCCAAGTGCTGCCCCAATTGGCTGCCGTGGTGGCCCAGGTTTTCCGCATCGCTATGTCGAAACTCGTTGAAACAAGCGTTCAGTCTTTTGATTTCCGACTTGGGTGCATCGAGCTGTTCCAGTATCCCGATCACTTCAGCTAACAAAAACGACAGTTTCAAATGCCTCTGCGAATCGCCAGGAATCGGTGAATCAGTCACTTGGCCCGACCAGACCGACTTGAATTCGTTCCCGCCATCGCTATCGGTGTCCAGTCGATTCACTTCGCCATTGTGCATCTGGTCATGATGATGCTCGGCAGCGTGTTCACCATCACAGTCCGCATCACAATCCACATCGCATTTATCATCCCATTCATCGTCGTCATGAATTCCTTCATTCAACTCCCAATCCTCGCGAGTTTCCGACATCGAAAAAGCGAATTCGTTGTCCAATTCAAGGTGATGTCCATCGAATCCGACAAAGACCGGTCCCGTTTCTCCATCGGCCAGTATTTCGCAAATCGGGCAGTTGCAATCGGGAAGGTGCGCGTCTGGTTCTAGCTCGGGCATTCCGCTAACTTGATATCCCAGCACTCGCGGCACCCGTCGGCGACTGTATTCGATCGCCAGTTGTGGAATTTCACCCTCTTCATCCGCTTGATTAAGCCAGGTTCGTTGGTAGGACTCCAGAACTTTGACCAATGCTTGCTCCAGCGATTTCGATGGACCGGAACTGCAATGAACGCTTTCAGCAGTTTGCTCAACCAACCATTCCCAACCTCGATCGATTAGGGCGCGACACAAGTCAAAATAAATAATCAACTCCTCGCTCCCCATGGGAGCTCGATCAAAACCGGTGATCGAATCGGGGATCGCTTGAATTTCCTGTCCCGGTTGAACGCGGTGGTGTTGACCGGCGATTACTCGCTCGAGCCAGTCATGGGCACCGTGCAGCAACTGACGCGGAATTATGCCACCCAATTCGGAACGAGGTGTCATCAGCCATTCTCGATGGACTGTAACAGTAAACGGATAACGTGCACGCAGATTTTTTCCGGCTTCGACGGACTGCCATGCCTCGGAAGCGAAAATCGCGACCATGCGCTGCGTTAAATCGGCATGGAAGGGTCGGCCAAACAAGAATCCGCGATCCGTTTGTGGAACGATCAGCGGCGTCTGGCGATTTTGGTCGACGATTTCCGGCTTGGCCGATTCGTGCAATTCCCACCACGGCGCTAGGTGGATACTTACCAGCCACTCCCGACGTTCTTCGGAGGATTCATCCCCCATCGTCAGAACCGCATCTCTCCCGACTTGCATTAATCCCGATCCGGCAACGATCCGCTTTTTTTCTAGATCGAGCACCAGCCAAGCATCGGTATTATCGATCGTTTGCCGGGTCAATGCAAAATCAACAACGCGCAGCGGCAAGCCATCCGCAAATTCTGGCACAGCGGGGCTGCGATAACGGGACCAGCACGCAGTAATGTCATCCCAGGTAGTAGGATCCTCCGAAGCGACGGCAAACAGCGTCAACGCGCCGTCGTCGTTCAGCGTCGTTCCCAGGCGACATTGATTTTGTTCTTTGATGATGACGGTGACATTCGTTTCCAAACGTAACTCCTGAAGAAAGTAGAGAGCGGATTTTGGTCAAATAGCGAACACAAATTTAATGTTTTTGTCGGTTGAACAGCTCATCTTGATCGGAATTTCGATTGTGGTTGTTTCCAATGCCTCAACTTTCCGATTCGCCAGTCGCCAGTCGCTACGCCAGCAACACCGCTAAGGCGAAATCTGAAAGTACCAGCCAAGACCGACCAAATTCGAATCGTTGCTGTACGATCAGGTCAGGATGTATGATCACGTCAGGATTTAGAAATCAGACTGGAACTCGAATCGGTTACAATTCTAACAGTTGAAACTGCGCCGTGATAAGCACCCCAGTTCTTAACCGGGGCGATTGTGCTGGCAACTCATCGAATACAAAAGACTGTTCGCCAGAACGATTGACAAGTCGCTATTCGTACACGGATGATGGACCGGGGTGAGCAAGCGATTGGAATATTGAGAATCAATTAATTAGTTAGGGCCGAGCCATGAAATCAAAACTGATCGAGTTGTGTGGTATTGTGATTGCGTTGATGACGATTCAGACGGGCTTGTCGCAGGAGTTGAAATTGAGTTCCGCGGGACCGTTGACGTTCAATAGCGATGGTGTCTTGTTTGTTGGTGACCCACTCGCGGCGGCGGTGTACGCGATTGAACCGACGGCAAACAAAGCACCCGTTGATCGCGCAACCGTCTCGTATGCAATCGACGGGTTGGACAAAAAAATCGCGGCGGCCTTGGGGGTCGAAGCGAGTGATGTTCTGATTCAAGACATGGCGGTCAATCCGACATCCGGCGTGATTGTACTGTCGGTTTCCCGTGGCAAGGGTCCGGATTCCATTCCGGTATTGTTGACGATCAGTGGCGACAATCAAATTGCCGAACTCGATCTATCGAAGGCCAAGTTTACCAAGGCCGAATTGCCAAACGCTCCAGGTCCCGAACAGAAAGACCGACGTGGTAATTCGAAACGAGCGTTTTCGATCACTGACATTTCCTTTATCAACAATCAAGTCGTTGTCGCAGGCCTGTCCAACGAACAATTTGAATCCAACTTGCGAGCGATCATTTATCCTTTCTCGTCGACTCCGACGGGAACGGCCGTGGAAGTCTATCACGGAGCGCACGGCAAATACGAAACCAATGCTCCCATTCGAACTTTCACATCGATCATGGTGGATGACAAACCCTGTGTGGTTGCCGCCTATACCTGCACGCCGTTGGTTCGGTTTTCGATGAGCGATCTGGCCGAGGGTAAGAAGATTCAAGGTACTACGGTTGCCGAACTGGGCAATTGGAATCAACCGCTCGATATGATCGTCTATGAAGCCGACGACAAGGAGTACATCTTGATGGCCAACTCGGCGCGCGGCATGATGAAGATCGACACTGCAGACATTGGCCGTGAAGTGGGCATCACGGAACCGGTCTCCAATGGCGGCGTGGCCGGGCAAGCGTTCAAGTTGGTGGAGGAACTCAAGACCGCAGTCCAACTTGACCGTTTGAATCTGACACATGCCGTGGCGATCATAAAGAACGACGACGGTTCGTTTGATTTGTTGACGTTCAAGTTGCCCTGACAAATATTACCTGTTTTGTAGCGCTATTCAGCCAAGAGTCGGATACTTACTAGCAGGTTTTGGTGTGATCGTCAAAAACCTGTTTGGACAATTGGTCCATTCGTTTTCGCCAAACCTTGATGGAAACAACGGAGAAATCGACGGAGAATCGCTGAATGAAAAAGTACGCCTTCCTGTTTTGGATTTGGCTGTTGTTGTGGTTGGTCGCCGGCGCCAACTATCGCAGCGCGGCGAACGCTCAGGAACCCTCTTGCCAGATTCAGCTGGGGCAAATCAGTAACCACACCATCGTTGTCGTCGATGGACTAACGAAATCGCAGTTGTTGTCCGCCGAGAATGAACTGACTTCTTCCAACGCGCGAGCGGAAAAGCTGTTTTCAGTTTATCTACGTTCTGATTCCAAGCATGAAACACCGTTGTTCGGGACCCGCCGGGTCGAAGCGACCCAGCTGATTTTCCAACCGCGGTTCCCATTGAAACCGGGCGTGGAATATACCGCCGTCCTAATGATCGAATCGACGGCGGTGACGGTCAATTTACAGCGACCGGTCGCCGCGGAAAAACCAGCACCGACGCTGGTCACAGCGATCTTCCCGTCGGGCGAGCGACTGCCCCAAAACGTGCTGCGCTTCTACATCCATTTTTCGCAGCCGATGAGTCGAGGCGATTCCTATTCGCACATTGAGTTACAAGACTCCGACGGGAACCGCGTGAAGTCGCCGTTTTTGGAACTTCCTCAGGAACTTTGGGATCCGCAGCAGTTGAGATTTTCCCTGTTGTTTGATCCTGGCCGTATCAAAAAAGAGTTGTCACCCCGTCGCGATTTGGGTCCGCCACTGCTACCGGGAAAGCGTTATACCTTGGTGGTCAAAAATACTTGGCGAGATGCCACAGGAAATCGGTTGGCGGATGGGGCCCGCAAAGAGTTTCTGGTTGATCCGCCACTGGAAACTCAACTCGAGTTGCCGAATTGGAATTTTGATTTTCCCCTACATGCCGGACAGCGGTCGCCGTTGAAAATCCGGTTCGATCGACCGATGAATCGAGGGATGTTGTTCGAAGCAATTCGAATCAAAACAATTGGTCGCGAAGTGGCGGGAACGATTGAAGTACTGAACCAGGAATCCAGTTGCGAATTTACTCCTGAGCAACCTTGGCAAGCTGCCGAGTATGCGGTCGTCTTCGATTCGGAAATCGAGGACCTCGCCGGCAACCGTCTGTCGCGCCCTTTTGAGGTCGACTTAACTCAACCACCACCCAAACCACTGGCTTCAGACTTCACTGTTGAATTCATTATCCCCGAATAATGGGGAATCGAATTTTGATGAATGCACTTTCTTCTTGCGAATCGAGCCCCCGTTGTTACAATCGAGGATCGCGGTTGGCGGAAATCTTAAAAATCAAAACAACATTGGACAAGATGCAAGAGGTACCTGCAGGGCAATCGCGCGACGCGCTTTCCGCCCTTCGAATTGACCGCACGGAACAACGCCGTCCGCGTTCGGGAGGTGTTTGGCTGCGGCGAATGGTTGTGTTGCTGATGTTGTCGCTCGTCGCCGGCGGTTCGTATTTGGGAGCTGTTCAGCTCGGCTGGTTGGCTCCGGCAACTTCCACTGCCGGCGGTTGGTTCGCTGTCCCAGACATCATGAAGAATCGACCGGAAGTTCGCCTCGTTCGTCCGATAACCGAATCCGGTCGTTCGGCCGACGCAACGGTTGTCGCCACAGGTTATCTCGAATCTCGCCGGCAAGCCAGGATCGGCGCGCGAGCGCCGGGCCGCATTCAGGAAGTCAAGGTTGAAGAGGGCAGCCGTGTGAAGAAAGACGAGATTCTCGCCGTCCTCGAACATGCGGATCTCGACGCGTCACTCGCCGCCACGGAAGCCAGCGTCTCGCGTGCCAAAGCTGCAATCGAAGAACAAAACGTAATGATCGCGCAGCACAGACGAGAGTTCGAACGGTCCAAGAAACTTTTGGCCTCGAGAAGTATTTCGGACACTGAATACGATCAATCGCGATTCCAGTTCGATAGTGCAATCGCCAGAATGGAATCGCTAAAAGCCGAAGTCCAATTGGCCGAAGCGCGACTGCAAGAAGCCGAGCAACTCAAAGAAAACATGTTCATCCGCGCCCCGTTTGATGGGACCGTGATTTCGAAAGATGCGGAAGTCGGAGAATCGATCCTGCCAGGTGGGATGGGCGACGCTTCAGGTCGCGGTTCAGCCGTGACAGTTGCCGATTTGGATAATCTGGAAGTCGATTGCGACGTTAAAGAGGACTACATCAGTCGTATCCAATCCGGCCAGACTGCCGAAGTGGCGGTCGATGCCGTCCCGGGGCGACGTTATCATGGATTGATTCGAAAAGTCATCCCGATGGGTGATCGGGCTCGAGCGACCATTAAAGTCAAAGTTACGATCACCGACCCAGACAGTCGCTTGTTTCCGGATATGAGCAGCACCGTCTATTTCCTGCCCGAACCGAACCCGGATGAAACCGTTACCGAAGCGCCGCGCATGTTTTGTCCAGAGGATGCTGTGCTAAAGGATGATGAAGGCGAATTTGTCTGGATTGTTGATGACCAGACACATGTACAAAAAAACCGAGTGACCAGTGGCAAACGTAAAGACGGTCGAGTTGAGATTTTAGATGGATTGACGGGAAATGAAAAAATTGTCAGCAATCCTCCGACGTTAACGGTCGACCAAGCGGTCAAGCTTTCGGAGTAATTGGAATAGATTCAGGTGTAACTGATAGGGAGCGGTTCTTTTGACCACTACAAAAAACGATAGTCCAATCGTCCAAATTCAAAATGTAACCAAGGAATTTCGCCGTGCGCAGTTCGTGATTCCTGTTTTGTCCGGCATCAATTTGACGTTGGAGCGCGGCGATTACATGGCGCTGATGGGACCTTCCGGCTCGGGTAAATCGACCTTGCTCAATTTGGTCGCTGGTTTGGACAAGCCGACGACAGGCACCGTGGTGGTTTGTGGAACCGACTTGGGGCAGGCTTCGGAAGGGGCATTATCCCGTTGGCGAGCGGAACATATCGGCTTTATCTTTCAGCTGTACAATTTGATTCCCGTGCTGACCGCTTATGAAAATGTCGAGTTGCCATTGACGCTGACGAAACTGAGTCGGCGACAACGCGACGAACATGTGAAGGCGGCGCTGGAAGTCGTCGGACTTTCCGATCGCCAGAATCACTATCCACGACAATTGTCGGGTGGCCAGGAACAGCGTGTTTCCATTGCGCGGGCCATTGTGACGGACCCAACCCTCATCGTGGCCGATGAACCGACCGGCGATCTGGATGCCAAAGCCGGCGGAGAGATCCTGGAATTAATGCGGCGATTGAACGAAGAGTTTCAGAAGACAATCATCATGGTCACGCATGACCCGAACGCTGCGGCAAGGTCGAAACGTATTCTACATTTGGAAAAAGGCATTTTGGTCGACGAAATCACCAATCAAAAAATTGTGGGAGCATCCGCGTGAAGACACTGCAATACATTTGGCGCAACGTGATGCGCAACAAACTCCGGTCATCGCTGACGATTTTGTCGGTCGGATTCAGTCTGGCCTTGATGACCATTCTCCATGGATATATGGCGATGCAGGATCAATGGGGAATCGAAGCCTCGAAACATCACCGCATCGTTGTCATGAGTACCATGGGCTTCGCCGGCGACGTGCCGATCGCCAACCTCGATCGAGTGCGCGGCATGGACGGCGTGCGGGCCGCCGTTCCGTATGCCTGGTACGGTGGCGTCTACAAGGATCAGCAAATGGCGTTTGCCCAGTTTGGAACGGACCCCAAAGCAGTTTTCGATGTCTGGCCGGAGTACCGGATTTCGGCAGATCAATTAAAAGCCTTTCAGGAAGATCGTCAGGCCTGCGTGTCGGATCGACGTCTGGCCGAACGCATGAAGTGGAAAATCGGCGACCGCATTCCGCTGCAAGGGACCTTTATGACATTCAATCTGGATCTCAAGTTGGTGGGGACCTTTGAGTCGCCGCAGAATACTGATTCATTATGGTTTGATTGGACGTATCTCGACGAGGGACTAAAAAGCAGCTCCAGTGAATTGGCCGGCAATGCCGGAACCATCTTTGCGAAAACTGACGAAGGTTCGTCGGCAGCAACCCTATGTAAAGCGATTGATGAACGATTCGCCAGTTCCGAAAACCCGACACGAACGCAAACGGAATCGGCGTTTGCTCAAATGTTCGCGGACATGGTCGGGAATATTCAACTTTTTATTCTGATTATCGGCTTGGCCGTCGCGTTCTCGTTGACTTTGGTTGCCGCCACAACGATGGCCATGTCGATGCGCGAGCGCACGACGGAAGTCGCCGTACTCAAGGCAATTGGATTTTCGAAACTGCGTGTCCTCTGGATGGTTCTCGGGGAGTCGTGTTGGATTGCGTTGTTGGGCGGACTGTTGGGAGTCGGAATTGGTTGCCTGTGCCTACAGGCACTGCATGGCGTCAGCTCTCAGTTTTTCCCGTTTTCGATTTTCGAAATGGCGGGACCGTGGATCTTGATTCTGTTGGCGATCGCCGCCGGTATCGGATTCATCAGCGGAATTGTGCCGGCAATTCGAGCCGCTCAATTGTCCGTGATCGATGGCCTGCGTCGAGTGATCTGAGTTTTTGAAATTTTTTTGAAGTCTCCCTTGCAACCCCAAGGAAAATGGCAATTCATCGATGGTCCCAATCAAATATAACATTCGCAATCTGCGTGTTCGTTGGGTGACGACCTTGATGACCGTGATCGCCACCGGCTGGGTTGTGTGGGCCACTGTTCTGACGTTTGGAATGACCGATGGCTTGGAACATGCGCTGCGGATCAGCGGTGATGCACTCGATGTCATCGTGATGCGGAAAGGGAGTGATTCAGAGACCTCCAGCGCCATCGAATCCAGTACCGCCCGCGAAATCGCCAATCTCCCCGGCATTGCCAAAGGCGCAGGCGATCAGCCGCAGTGTTCGACGGAATTCGTTACGATCTTGACCAAACCACGGCGAAACAACGGCGGTACGACCAACTTGATCGTGCGCGGCGTGGACTCCGTGGCGAGAGATCTTCGCCCAGGTTTCAAAATCGTCGAAGGCCGTGATTTGAAGTCCGGTGTGAACGAGATTATTACGAGTCGACAGCTGGCGTCCCGGTTTGAAAATCTGGCGATCGGCGAGAAACTGGAAGTCAATAAAATTGATTTCACCGTGGTCGGCTATTTTGAAGCCGGCGGCAGTGCGGCGGAATCGGAAGTGTGGACTGACCTGCGTGATTTGACCGGGGCCCGTCGCGTGCAAGGCGCCATTTCCATCGTGAATTTTCGCGCCCGCGATCTGGCCAGCCGCGATGCATTGATCACCCAGTTACAAGAAGACGAACGATTCAAGCTAAAAGCGATTACCGAAGCTGCCTATTTCGAAAGCCAAATGTCGGCGTCGATCGCGATCAGTTTTATTGGTTATTTGATCGGCGGATTTTTGACGTTCGGCGCCATGTTTGCGGCGGCCAATACGATGTACGCGGCCGTCGCCAGCCGCGGTCGCGAAATCGGTACGCTGCGCGCGATCGGCTTTAGTCGGTCCAGTATTCTGTTCTCGTTCTTGATCGAATCGATGATGTTGTGTCTGCTGGGCGGACTATTGGGCTGCTTGGCTACCCTGCCGTTCAATGGAATTTCGACCGGCACAGCCAACTGGGCTACGTTCAGTGAAATCACGTTTTCATTCCGCTTCGGCCCCTGGATTTTGGCGCGCGGAATGATCATGGCGCTGGTGATGGGATTGTTCGGCGGCTTGTTCCCGGCCGTGCGCGCAATTCGCTTGAAAATCGTCGACTCCTTGCGCAAGGGTTAGCAACGAGCGGCAAATGAAAAATTACCATCCGTACGCTGGACATTGTTAACTGGACATACTTAACCGTCGAACACGTAACCAACGAAAACCGGACCAGGATGTCCATTTTGCAGGCAATTTTTTTTCGGCTCGCCTTAGCTTGGACTGCTAAAAATTCGGGATTGACACGCTTTTTCCATCGGCCGAAATTATTCCATTTTTGTTCGGCATTGCTTCGTCTCCATCCCGATAGGGATTGGGAGCTTTTAGCCGGGGGTCGCGGCGAAGCAGCGTACCCCCGGATACGAAAAAAAAATCCCCGACCCTGAAAGGGTCGCAGTCTCTGCGACCCTTTCAGGGTCGGGACTAGTATATGAATTAGCTTCCGGTGGTGTCGCTCGCTCAACCGCCGGCTAATGGCTTAAATCCCTAACGGGATGAAAATTTGCGCAAATCAAAATCACCCACAACCCCAAAGTTTTAGCAGCCCAGCCTTAGCCTATGCGATTCGCGAATCAACTTCAAAATTGCAGGGAAACGATTTCGCCGCCACTGCGCGTGGCCAGTCCTCGCATCGTGGCGTCGTCGATGCCGTAGGGAATCAAGTGGACCGAACCATCGGCCAATGCGAAATGGGCTCCGACCGAGTGGTAGCTCCAGAAATGAAGCGCATCACACTGCTCGTTGCGACCAGGTCCATAGCGATAAGGTCCCGGCGGACAATCTTCCAGATAGGATTGAGGCAGTGTTGCCGAGGGATTGAGTTCGGCCACTCCCAGCGTCACATCCCCGGTCGAAATACTCCCTGACCCCGTCGCGTACCACCAGCCGTACCAGAAATCGGTTGACGGAGGGCGTTCGCCGATGAGCAGCGTATTTGATTGTCCATCGGCGATCTCGCCTAAACGAGTCGATTGATCAAACGTAAACAGTCCGTCGCGCGCTTGATAATTGGTCCCATTGACTCCCAGATAATTCGTGCAAGTCACGAGGTAACCTTCGTGCGTCCAGTGAACTTTTCCCGCCTCGGGATCGCTCGGACAACCCAGCGTCACAACAGGAGTCTGCATGCCACGATGCGCGCGAAACGGAATTGGATTGAGTCGATAGTCTTCGAGCGCCTGGTCCCACAACGGAGTCTGTTCGATGAACGGCAAGATCCGGGTGATCCAGCTCATCCCCAAAAATTCACTTGCACCAGGACTGCCGCCCAACCCCACCAGCCCGACCGGCAACTGACCATTGCTCGATTCATAGTTCAACAACCCCAACGAGAGTTGCCGCACATTATTCGCACAAACCGTCCGTCGTCCCGCTTCACGAACCGCCTGCACCGCTGGCAACAGCATGGCGATCAAGATTCCAATAATGCCAATAACCACCAAAAGTTCGACGAGCGTAAATCCGTGTCGGGCTGATTTCATAGAGTCACTCTTAACTAGCCTTTTGGGGATTTAGAATTAACTACCGTCTTTCCATGGTGGTTCTCGGAGTCCATAAAAGGATCAAAAATTGAAAACGAGGCAATTTCTTCATAATCGGATTCCATTGCGTGGACTTCCAGTTTCGCAGTCCTACCTGTCCGAAGACGCACCGGACACCCTCCGATTTTCGGCAAGGATTTGGCCTTTAGCGATTCTTAACCCTGCGAAAAACAATTATTGAAACGATGATCAAAGCGGCTGCAGCCGGCCAGACAATTTTCTTCCAAGGAAAGCGAGAGGTTGACGGAAAGTTTGGCTCGGGTAAGCCAAATGCAGGCAACCGAAACTCATTGGGGTCAAGCGGTTCAAACGACAATTCACTCATTTGACTGAAAACGAGCTTACCCGATTTATCGAATTGTTCGACCTTCTTTGGAAGCGTTGTTGTAGTATCTTCAAATTTGTAACCGGACAAAACTTCTGATATCGATTGTGTTTTAATCGTTACCTGTAACCCAACAATTACAGAATAACCGCTGGCTGCCGACAGTCGCAGCGATCCGCTATTTGCACTCATTTTTGGCAAATGGGTAGGTTCAGTCAATTTCGTTTGGTCAACCACAAACGAAATTTCAATCAGATCCGAATTCTCATCGACGTGTTTTATTGAAGTTATCGTCACGGCGGGATGAGTAAAAAACTCCTTGAGTGGATATCTACAGATCCGAATACCCTCTTCAAGATCGGGCACAAGAAACCAATCACGATTTTTTTGTACTTTTTCCGAAAGCGGCATTGGACCTACACCTTCCAAGCTCCAGGTGGATGGGCTGGAAACCGACGATCTCAATTCGAACCAGTAATCCTCATTCCAGGCAATCACCTGCCGACCATTCGGAATGGCATCGTTCACCATTCCGAATTTGCCGGTGTATGCAAGGGTTCTCTTGCTCTCGAACCCCGAACCAAACTGTTTCATCTCGACTTTGACAGGACGCAGAGTACGAGCTGATTCCCAATAATCGCAAAGTTGTTCAATTGTTGGAACTTGCTCGTCGATTGACTGCTGCGAATTACAAAACCCTTGCCCCCCCAAGCAGCTTGCTGCCAAAAAAAAGCAGCACGCAAAACGAACGAATGAAACTGAATCAACTTGCATAAAAAGCTCGTTTTTCTTGAAATTTCAACTTGTGGCATTGAAGCTCTTCACAGACAAAGGACCTCGCATCCGACAATGTTCCGAAACTGGAATCGGTGACATCATTGGCTCATGCACGTGCAAGTCGCGGTAAGAATGTTGTTGCCAGATTGAATACACCCTGTGCATTCGCACCTTCCCAAAATCACCAAGCAAGGATTTACGGGAGCCGGGAAGGGAGGTACAATCCAAACACAAGGCAACGCATTACCACCTGTCAATGGTATGCCGGTAGCAGAACAACCAGAATCGCAAACAGGCCCATTGCACGGCTTTAGAGGAACCGCAACTGCTGCAATTGCAGATAAGCTGCCTAAGGATGCAACACATACACTGAAGCCCAACACCAAATTCAGCAAAAAACTCTTCATCATTCTACTCCTTTTACAGAACCAAAAACATCTATGTCCATCCGAAACTGTGTCGGATGATCCAAAAACAAAACGATACGCTGATGTAGCGGGCCGGGGTTCTCCGGACTAATAACCAATGAGACCGAAATGTGTCCGTTTGGCGCGATAATTTTTGCAATTGGGCCTTCGGTAAGACCGAAACATTTACAGGAACGTTCCAGACCAATGATTTTGGCTGGACGACCGGAGCGATTCCAGATTTCTACGTTGCCAACTGACTCTTTTCCCACTATCAACTCCCCATCTAACTTCACGGTCGCTAGTATCGGTAGCTCACCAAACACTGATGCCCTGAGCGTCGCCGCGATTGGCAATTGCAGGAATCCGATAAACCCAACGAAAAAGAGCAGTCCAGCCAGCCGGCCACGGGCAGCAGCAGACCACCCGTTCCACCAATTCGCTAATTCATGCCAGCCGTCGAACACGAGCGATCGCCGAAGGGCACTCGATAGAAACCCAAGGACAATCCCAATATCGATCAACAAAAAGAACCACGGTGGAACTTCGAAATTTCCGGCACAACCACACGAAGCGTATCCCAGCGCCCAGCGAACTCCGGCAAAAATCGCAAATGCAGAAAAAGTAGACACATCAATCGACGCCAGAACGCGTTGATCGCGGATTCGCAAATTCTCAAACGCCAGCCAAAGTTCAAAAACAACTGTGCCCCACAATATTTCCTTGGGAATCCCGGCGCGAATATCCGCGAATGGATCGGTTAACAACATCCACACTTTGGCCATCGCCGGGGCCGAGAGCAAACTGGCGATCAAATAAAACGGCAGCCGTTCAACAAGACTTATCGTCGGAGCAATACCAGCCCGCTGTGCAAGCAAGTGAACCGTTATTGCTCGGAAGAAGTGCACTTGCTTGCGCAGCGGGCTTATATTTTCAACAATCCTTACCAACGGCCCCGTCGAGTTTTCTCCAGACACGGATTCGGCGTTATGGCCTTCGGCATCTGTCCCGGAGGCACCTTTTTTAATGGCGCCAGTCAACTCGGTGGATGCCGATTGAAAATCCACAAATCACCCCAAAAGATTGAGATTGACACGGATTGGAAATAGAAACTTAAGAGAGTTATGTTACATTAGAGTATTTTTTTTTTTTTTTTTAGCAATCCCTGCGCCAGAAAAAAATAAACCTTTTTTGAAAATGATCGAATAGGTCGCAAATCCCAGACAATTTCCGTGATTCGATTCATCGTCGAAGCCGCAATGCCTTGGAAGGAAGGGCCTGAACCATTCGAATTTTTTCGATTACCCGAAATCTTTTTGCAACATGCGGAAGACAGCTGGAAGCATATCCCGCGTTTCGAGTAAGGCAATAATTAACCGCACGACGCGTCGTCGCGCTTTCGATTGGCTAGTTAGCCTGACGAATTGAATACAATCGTTTTTCGGTTCGCAACAACACGCGATCTCCCACGATCGCCGGGGAAGCCAACGTTAGATCGCCAAGCGAATTCACGTGCAGCAACTTCGATTCATCACCCGCCGCGAACACATACGTGTCACCTTGTTCGCTGTGACAGAACACCTTGCCATTATAGGCCCACGGAGAAGTTGTGAAATCAGCTCCCGCCGATCCGACTGCATCGACTCGCGATTTGAACTTTTTCTCACCCGTTTTTAAATCCACTTTGGTGATGATGCCATTGTCACTGAGAATGTACATGCCGCCGTCGTAAGCGACAGGAGTCGGAATGTAAGTCCCGGTCAGCGGAGAAGTCCACAGCACAAACTCATTCGGGTCGGCGTCCGGTTTTACGGCCAGCTCACCCGTCGCTCCGGATCGAATCGCGTAAAAAGGTTTGCCCCGTCCACCGTTGAGATACAACACATCATCGATCGCAAACGAACTGGCGGCCGGCGCTGGTGTGATCCCCGTCAGTCGCCAAAGCTCTTTGCCCTCGAGGTCATAGCTGATCGCTTGACCTGGTCCCGCCGTCACGATTTCGGTGTGCGGTTTGTCAGCAATGGTCGTTCGCCAAATATAGGGCGTGGCCCAACCCGATTTGGGCATTCCCGCCGGATGATCCGCCGGAGTTACCCGCTCGGTTCGCCACAATTGTGCACCACTCGATTTATCGAACGCTGCGATGAATGAAGATTTTTCGTTATCGTTGACGATGATCAATTTGTCGTCGCACAACACGGGCGAGCTGCCGGTGCCAAACTCCATGTAAACCGGATAGGTATCCAGTGGCGTCGACCAAACCGACTTGCCAGCCAGATCATACGCGAATAACCCGAGGTTGGTGATGTACACATAAACCAGTTTGCCATCCGTTACTGGCGATTCGGACGAGAAACTGTTTTTGCGATGTCGTCCACCCGGCGGCTTACCGGAGTGAAACTCCTGTTTCCAGATTTCGGTACCCGAATTCAAATCGAGACAATACAGCCAATAGTGCAATGAAACTTGATCGGGTAATTCAAAATCCCGGTCCATTACTTTCTGGTTGACTTCTTCTTCGGTGAGTCCCTGTTTCATCAACTCGTCCACATATTCATTGCTGTAGTTGGTGCCGGTTTGGGGCAATTTTGATTCGCCGTCGGTCACGACAGACGTGATGAAAATTTTTCCGTCGACAACAATTGGCGAAGACCACCCGCGACCAGGAACTTCAGACGACCATTCGACATTCTCGGTGGTCGACCATTTTTCCGGCAGTCGGGGGTTTTCAACGACCGGGTTGAATTGTTGCCCGCGAAATTGTGGCCAGGTTTCAGTTTGTTGGGCGGCCATTGGATGTGCCCACAAGCCGAGCCATAAACCCAAACCTGCGCATACCGATTTCGTTGCCTGGTTCATCAATAAATTCCTGCTAATAAATTCGTACGCCAAACAATCGTAAATAATCGCCGCTCGCGTTTAGCTGAGCCTAATCTACGCCGCCGTTTCACCAGTGCGATTTTACCCCAACACAGGTCGTCAGGTTTCGGTTCGAGTCGAGAAAAACTTCCAGTACTGGAAGTGTCCCAGCGCCGGAATTGCCGGGCCCCATTCTTTTGTAAAAAAACTTGCCAGATTTCTTTGTGGGAAGAGCTCGTTAACGCGACAGCGACAATCCGAACCGAAACAAAATCCGAACCGCTGCCAAGCTAACACCAATTAGGGGTAAACAGTGCGGCCAAATCTTTTTTCAAGCCGGAACTTTTTTGGTCGGATGATCGGATGCCGCGGTGTCAGGAATAGGACGGAATCCGCGCAATGACAATCACGCCGACCGTCATCAAACCGCCAACTAAAATCGCGGTTGGCAGATTTGGTTGAATCAAACTGAGTGTCGCCAGCAGCGTGAGTCCTACCACCAACAAGGCGAATCGTTTGGTCTTGATATGGATCGCCCGCCGCATTTGCCAATCTTGAATTAGTTGGCCGAATAATCGCGAACGCAATAACAGCTGGTGCAATCGTGGCGACGAACGGGCAAAACAATATCCGGCCAATAATACAAATGGCGTGCAGGGAATGAGTGGCAAGGCAGCTCCCAAACAGGCAAACATGAGAAAAATGAAGCCTAATGCAATCACCAAATAACGGCCAATCGGACCCAGTGGAGAAATGGATCCAGTTTCAACATTTGCCGGAGCTGGGATCACGTCGCCGGTCAATTTTTCGATTTCCACAATCCTGCCTAACCTTGAACCTGCTTGGACCTCAATTCTGCGTCAGCCTATTGTGCTCTCATAGACCCGAAAGTGCAACTTGTCGCTGATAGCGAGGCTTCGATTGCGAAGTTCGGCAATGCTCAACCTTCAATCGCCGACGGCTTCGTTTCAATCGCCCGGCAGAGGTTCCGCAACATACCCGCAAACACAAATTGATGTAAGGGAAAGAGTGCGTACCAATAAGCGATTCCAAATAAGCCCACCGGATCAAAGATTGCAGTTTGCCTGACGGTGCTAACACCATTTTGTTCGGTAACTTCAAACTCCAGCCACGCCCGGCCAGGAACTTTCATTTCAGCCACTAATCGCAGCAATTTATTTTCCTCAAATTGGTCGACGCGCCAAAAATCCAGCGAGTCGCCGATCCGCAATTCATCCGGATGTCGGCGGCCGCGCCGGACTCCCACGCCACCGACCAACAGGTCCAGAAAACCCCGGATCTTCCAGAGCCAATTTCCATAATACCAACCGGTTGTGCCACCGATGCGGCGAACTGGTTTGAAAGCGTCTGCTGAACAGGCGGCGACTTGCCGCGTTCGGGAGTCGACCAACCGCGATCCGAACCGAACTCCGCCCCAGCTACGCTGTTCGCCGCCGGCTGAAAAGGCATCTGACCATTTGGTTGCCGCGAACTCCTGATCTTCATTGATCAGCGCTCGGGCAATCGCTTCATCGGCCGATCGCGGCCGCACAGTAAAGTACCGATCGGCGACGTTGTTGGATATTAACGTTGGATTTCGGAGACTGTCGACCAGCTTGCGTCCGACTCGCGAATAGAGTGGCGTAACCAATCCGAGCCATAAACTGGACAAATAGGGCGTGAGCAAAGGCACTGGAATCATCCAGCGTGTCAAACCCCGTTGACGAGCGTAGCGCTGCATGATCTCGCCATAGGAGATTTGGTCTGGACCCCCGATTTCGAAAACATTGGTCTCGCCCAAGGGTTTTTGCAAGGCTTCAACCAGGTACGCCAACACATCTTCGATGGCGATCGGCTGTGCCATGACGCGGACCCATTTGGGGCAAATCATGACCGGCAATCGTTCGACTAATGCGCGAATCATCTCGAACGAGAGACTGCCTGAGCCGATAATGATCGAAGCCCGAAATTCGGTGACACTGGCAGTTGACGTCCGAAGAATATCGCCGATTTCTTGACGGCTTCGCAGATGCTTCGAGAGTTGATGATCGGGATTCCCCAGACCGCCAAGATAAATAATTCGTTTTACGTTTTGACGTGTACAGGCTTGGGCGAAATTCTCCGCCGCGCGACGATCCTTTTTCTCAAAATCTTCGTTGTCACCCATCGAGTGAATCAAATAATACGCGGTTTCGATTCCGTCGAGTGCTCGGTCCAGAGATTGCTCATCGAGTACATCCCCGGTCATAACTTCGGTATTGCAAGCAATGGACGTAGACAGCCTCCCGACACGCCGAGTCAAGCAACGAACAGCCAGCCCCTGTGCTTCCAGTAAAGGCAGCAGTCTCCCGCCAACGTATCCGCTGGAACCGGTCAAGAGAATTTTTCTGGAAGCCGAGTCAGGTGACAATGTTGGAGCCTTGAAATAACTTCGTTTCGGACGAGACAACTATGTCCAAATTTTAACGCGCCAATCGTCTGGCGAGAAGCAAACGCCGGACTGCAGGGCTCAGCCAACGAACGATCCAGCTCGGCTTGGGAAATAACTCGATGGGCTTTCGCTGGCCTATCTGAGCAAAAACCTTTAGATCGGCAATTAATAAAAATCGACCCAGCAATGCCGGTTGGGGAATGGGTGCAGTTCGCCATAGACGCACCGACCAGAGGTTGCTTAACCGGAACAGAATTCTGTCACCCTCGAAATCAATCGAAGTCCTGCGGCCGGAACAAGTCGCATCGAGAGAACCGGCCCAAGTTACTTTGGGGATGAGCCTTTCTCCTGCGTGCTAATGATCATCGATCCATCGAAAACCCATTCTGCATGCTCGGCTTCGGCACCGGTTCCACTGGGAATATGTACATGTAGTTTTTCGAATTGATACTTGATCTCAGCGTTATTGCCGGTCAGTCGTTCGTAAAGTGCGACGGCCAGGTCCGGCCAGTTTTTGGTATGTCCCGAATTCATGATTGATTTCCTGATTTGGATCGCTGTCGATGTGAGGTGAACGTTTCAATGACTAAATTGATCAAACCGGCAATTGGGCGGCAGTGTAACGCGAAAAAAGTATTCCTCGAGGCATTGCTTTTCGCGGGCCAACTAAAATGTGCACATTGAGCTCGTTCGTCGAACCGCGGCAAAGCGCGCGGGAAGAACATCCCACGAGCCTGGTAGCATCGCTCGAGTCAATTCACTTCAATCGGATAAGAATTTCGTTGCGGCGAAACATGCCGGGTGTCCAAGGGGGATCGTAGCCAGCGAATTCCACTCCCTCGCTGCCAGTCCATTTTTTTGCGTCGATCCAATTTCGCAATTTGCCTTCGTTTTCGGCAAGTACCCCGTCGTCCATGCGACCTGTGAACCGAATAACGGCAAATTTTCCACCGGCACGTTGGCGAATCTGGACGGATTCGTTTTGCGGATGGGGAATACTGGCGGTCATTTGTTTGGGGATCACGAATCCCATTTGACCCTCTGTTTGCGCAACTTGCGGCTCCATGAACACGGGTGTTGTCATGGCTACTTTGCGACCATCATCATTGCTGCCACTAATGTATCCGAACAACCGACCGAAACTGCCGTCGTTGCCCTGTGACTGAAACTTCATCGCCGTGGTAACCAACATCAAATCCGCGTATTCGCGGAGTTCGAATGGACCATTCGATTCAAGTACACTGTACTCGGCCGACTCATAGGCACTGCGAGACGTTAGTCTCCATCCGAGGTAGGCGATTGCCACGGTGAGAATAACTGTGAGCAGATAATACAATTTCTTTCCAGTCATACTGAGTCTCAGTTTGGGTTCATCCCATTTTTTTGAATTTAAGTGAGTTGTCGGCGTTGTCAACAACCGTTCCACACCGGGAATTAGGATTGCCTTGATTGTAGGCGTCGCCGATACAGGCTGCACTCGCGGTAGTGGTTAATAACCGTTAACCACCAACGAGCCCCAGGTTGTCAACTGCGAATTAATGCTCGCAGTATCTCTAAATCCTATCGGTCAAAACAGCCGATTTTAACTATCAATCCATTTGAAAATTAGGCACCCGGTCGTCGACACATTGCGCGTTCAGTGTCAAAAATGTCGCACAATCTCAGTTGGCCTGGCAAATCCAAACCCAAGAAAATCGCTATTTTTGGGATTAACGCGACTAGTTTCGTCGAGCCAACCGCAGTTGTTCTGATAAATCATCATGTAGGTGACATAGTGTACGTAACACCGAAAAATGTTCCAATACAGTGCTATGCCAAGGGCTGTCGATCGCTAAGGAAAGATTGATAGGACCGCCAACGATGCTTTTTTCGTTACTTTGAATTGGTCGACGCATCGAGGCAACGGTAATCTCCGAGAATTCAGCAATCAGTCAGGTAATAGTTTAGATGATCAACAAAGTAGTTGGCGGACCAACGGAAGCAGTCGCCGATATCTTCGAGGGCGCTACTGTGATGATTGGGGGATTTGGTGAGGCTGGCAGCCCGATCGAATTGATTCACGCCTTGATTGATTTAGGGCCCCGTAAGCTAACGGTTATCAATAATAACACGGGCAGCGGGCATGTCGGACTGGCAGCGTTGATTGCCAACGGGCAAGTAGCCAAAATGATTTGCTCCTACCCACGCACGCTCAACTCAACCGTGTTCCCGGAATTGTACCTGCAGAAAAAGATTGAATTGGAATTGGTTCCCCAAGGGACATTGGCCGAGCGAATTCGCGCCGGTGGAGCTGGCATTCCGGCTTTTTATACCCGCACCTCGATCGATACACCTTTGGCCCAGGGTAAAGAAGTCCGCCGTTTTGGTGATTACGATTATGTGATGGAATTTGGGCTTCAGGCAGATTTTGCCTTGGTCAAATGTCGCATGGCAGATATCCATGGAAATTTGATCTATAACAAAACGGCGCGGAATTTCGCACCGATCATGTGTACCGCGGCGCGCTGTACAATCGCGCAAACCCAGCAGGTTGTCCCGCTGGGTGGAATCGATCCGGAAAATGTTGTGACGCCGGGAATTTTTGTGAAGCGTGTGGTCGAAGTACCTGCACCCCTATTGGAATCAAAATTGGTAAGCGAAGGAAAACACTATCCATGACCACCACGAAAGAGACGGTGATCGGTTGGAGTCGTGAGCAAATGGCGCAACGCGTCGCGCTGGACATTGCCGATGGTTCCTATGTAAATTTGGGAATTGGAATTCCAGAACTGGTTGCACAGTTTGTGCCGCCAGGACGCGAGTTCATTTATCATACGGAAAATGGTTTGTTGGGCATGGGCCCCGCACCGTCCACCGCTCAACTCGATCCGGAATTAATTAATGCGGGCAAGAAACCCGTGACGGCGAATCCCGGGGCGGCGTACTTTCATCACGCCGATAGCTTCGTGATGATTCGCGGCGGACATATCGACATCTGTGTACTGGGGGCATTACAAGTTTCTCAATTCGGCGACTTGGCGAATTGGTCCACAGGCGCTGCGGACGCGATCCCCGCAGTAGGCGGAGCGATGGACCTGGTGGCCGGTGTGAAAACGATTTACGTGATGACGACACATACCACCAGCGATGGTCAACCAAAACTGGTGAAACAATGCAGTTATCCACTGACCGGAAAGTCCGTCGTCGATCGGATCTATACCGATTTAGCGATTATCGAAATAAGTGAGCAAGGATTCGTGGTTTCCGAATTGGCGCCCGGTGTCGGTTTTGACTACGTCCAATCCAAAACCGGAGCGCCGCTGTTTCGCAAATTGAACTGAGTGGAAATTCGGTGAGTATCCATGAAATTTTTTGAGAACTTTACGCTATCTGAGAAGATTAAACATGAGCCTGAGCGAAACGATTTATCAACGCGCCAAAAAAGTCCTACCGGGGGGAATCAGTCGCAACACGATTTTTCGACTTCCCCAACCGTTTTATGCGAAAGCCGGAACCGGTTGCTATTTGACTGACCTGGAGGGAGTCGAGCGGATCGATTTTTCCAATAACGTCGCCTCGTTGATTCATGGGCATGCGCATCCGGCCATTGTGCAAGCGATTATCGATCAGGCCAGTCGCGGGACAGCTTTTGGGATTGGGACCGAAGCCGAAGTCCTCTACGCTGAACATCTCTGCGCCCGGGTGCCCGGTTTCGATAAAATTCGATTCGTAAATTCCGGCTCCGAAGCGATTATGGCTTCGATCAAAGCCGCGCGGGCGTTCACGGGGAGGCCAAAAATTGCCAAAGTCGAAGGCGCCTATCATGGTGGCTACGATTACGCGGAGGTTAGCCAAGCGGCGTCACCGTCGAATTGGGGCGACATCAATCGTCCGGCCGCCACGCCCGTTTCGATGGGTACACCTCACAGCGTTTTGCAAGAAGTCGTGGTCCTGCCGTTCAACGATCCGATTCGGGCCGTAAAAATTCTGGACGAAAACGCCGTACAGATTGCGTGTGTGTTGCTGGACCTGTTACCGCATCGCGTTGGATTTATTCCTGCCACCCAAGAGTTTGTTGAAGCGATTTCCAACTGGACCAAACAGAATCAGGCCCTGTTGATTTTCGATGAGATCATCACGTTTCGCAGTCAGTATAGTGGTGCCCAACAGAACTACGGGATTCGACCTGACCTGACGACATTAGGGAAGATCATCGGAGGTGGTTTTCCAGTGGGTGCGTTTGGTGGTCGCGATGATGTGATGCGGGTGCTGGACCCGTCGCAAAAAGTATTGCCAATGCCTCATTCCGGCACGTTTTCCGCCAATGCCATGACCATGGTGGTCGGGCGCACGGCCATGGAACTGTTTGATCGCGATGCGGTGGCGCGATTGAACCGGTTGGGAACGCTAGCCCGCGAACAAATTACCGATGCGATTCGAACTGCGGATATCCCGGCTTGCGTTACAGGCATGGGCTCAATTTTTCGAGTGCATTTAACACCGACAGCTCCGATGGACTATCGCACATGTTATGCCAATGCCGAGCAAAGCAAAGTGCTAAATGTATTGGTGGATCATCTTTTTGATTCGGGAATCATGTTGATCAATACTTGCTCCGGCACCCTGTCGACGCCAATGACCGAGAAGGAAATCGGGCGGTTGGCCGAGGCCATGTTAAGCGGATTTTGCAAAATTAAACCGATGTTGGCTTAGCGACATCGGCTAGTTGTATCTCGCTGAACGAATTACAACTCCAAATTTTTCGTCGATTCCCTGTCAAGATGTACGAAAGCTCCGGTTTATGTCTGAGGCATTTGTTTGCGATTCCATTCGGACTCCGATCGGTCGATACGCCGGTGCTTTGAGTTCGATCCGCACTGACGACTTGGCGGCGCTCCCTTTGAAAGCGTTACTGGCCCGCAATCCGGCGGTCGACTGGGGAGCGATTGATGATGTGATCCTAGGCTGCGCCAATCAGGCCGGTGAAGACAACCGCAATGTCGCCCGGATGGCGCTGTTGTTGGCGGGGCTGCCCCTGACCGTTGCTGGAGCGACGATCAATCGATTGTGCGCCTCCGGTTTAGATGCGGTGGCGACGGCAGCCCGCGCGATCAAAGCTGGGGAAGTCGATTTGTTGATTGCCGGTGGAGTGGAAAGCATGTCGCGCGCTCCTTTTGTGATGGGCAAAGCGACGACGCCTTTTTCGCGAACTGCGGAAATGTTCGACACGACGATCGGTTGGCGATTCATCAATGAAACCATGCGACAACAATATGGCGTTGATTTGATGCCAGAGACTGCCGAAAATTTGGCGGAGGAAATGCAGATCTCGCGGATCGACCAGGATCAGTTTTCTTTTTGGAGCCAATCCAAAACGGCACTCGCGCAACAACAGGGAGCGTTTGCCGATGAGATTGTGCCTGTCCTGATTCCTCAGGCTAAAGGCGATCCCAGCGTTTTTTCGGCAGACGAGCACCCGCGTTTGAGTACTCCGGACCAATTGGCGAAATTAAAAGCGCCGTTCCGATCGGGAGGATCGGTGACCGCTGGCAACGCCTCGGGTATTAATGACGGCGCGGCAGCGTTATTGATCGCGTCAGCCGCCGCGGCGACTCGTCATCAGTTAACACCCCAAGCCCGCATTGTCGGAAGTGCCGTCGCTGGCGTCCCGCCGCGCATTATGGGGACAGGTCCCGTTTATGCCACGCAAAAATTATTGCAACGATTGGGTCTGTCTCTCGATCAAATGGATGTGATCGAATTGAACGAAGCTTTTGCCGTGCAATCGCTGGCTTGCACGCGCCAATTGGGCTTGGCCGATGATGATCCGCGTATCAACCCGCTGGGCGGAGCTATCGCGCTGGGCCATCCACTGGGGATGAGTGGCGCGCGGTTAGTGATAACTGCCATTCGCCAACTGCACCGCACAAAACAACGCTACGCTTTGTGTACGATGTGTGTCGGAGTCGGCCAAGGCATGGCGTTGATTCTAGAGCGTTGTTAGGATCGTGAAATGTCAGTTCCGGTTGTCGTCGCCCAATTTTAGCGACCGTTGCGATGCCTGATTCTTAGTCCATTTTAGATGGACAAAATCTGTTCGCATTGGCTCCCTAATTTATTGGAATGAACGGCGAGCAAAATTTTTTGAATTCAAGCGTTTCCCTTGTAATTGATTATGGATAACTACATACCACTGCCCATCGACACTTCCAGAATTGAGCTCCCCGCAACATTACTTCCCTTGCTGGAAGGCTTGGCCCGGAATACTCACGAAGTCTGGGCTGCTCAGCGAATTAAAGAGGGTTGGACGTTTGGATCCGCCAGAGACGACCAAACACAAAAACATCCCGGCCTGATACCATTTGCTGAACTTCCGGAAACGGAAAAGGAATATGATCGAAACACGGCAATTGAAACGCTCAAGGTCGTATTGGCTCTAGGCTACAGGATTGAGTTATAACGGATCATGAAGTACCCACCCATGGACCCAGCCCGCCGAAGTTACCGAACTCCAAGCTGGCGTCTTTTTGCTCAGCGCTGGCTGTCTTCCGTTGTTTGTTTGTTAGGGATTCTGACTTTTGTTTGCGGCCTGGTTGGTTTCACATGGCAATACAGTTCGCTAACCCCACGTCCACGGGCATCGTTGGAAACGAACTCTGTGTCTACGGAACCAGCTGCCGACTGGTCGATCCCGATGTTCAAAACGATTCAACTGTTTTTGCTCAATTCGGGAGCCGAAGATGATCAAGCTCATCCCAGTAACGTGTTGTTGACGATCGCCCGGCTATCGGCGGCACTTCTTTTTCTAACGGTATCGGGAACCATCGTTGTTCGCGTGCTCGACGACGTCCGCAGCATGCCGCGGATGCTGGGTCAATCCGACCATATCGTCATCTGCGGGCTGGGGCAAATCGGGTTGCATCTATTGGATGATTTGCATCAGCAGCAACGTTCTAATCGAGTCATCATCATCGAGAATGATGCGGCGAATCCTTGGTTGAACTATGCCCGTTCCCTAGGAGCCAATGTCGTAATCGGCGACTCAACAAAGGCCGACACGTTGTCGGAAGCCCGAGTAGGCTATGCGAGAGAAGCGTTTGTCGTGACGGGAGATGATGGTGTCAATTTGGAAGTCGTTGCCGAGCTCTCGCTTCTTTTTGCCAAGCATCCTGGCCGGGCAATACCGCTCAATCTCTATGTGCATATTGTGGATACCAGTTTTGCCATGACCATTCAGCCTTATAGCAAAATTCTGCACGACACGCCGTTGCTGGTCGTGCATATTTTCAACGTTGCGAAAACAGCGGCGACGCGCGTGGTCACGGAGAAACTCTGGCAATTCGCGCCCCAATTGCCGCCTCAGGTTGCACATTTCGTCATTCTGGGCTTTGGCAACATGGGAAAAACACTGGCCCTGCAGTTGGCGCAACTTGCTCATTTCCCAAATCGAAAACGCAGTCGTTTCACGATTGCGGATGGCCACATAAAACAAGAGGCGGCTCGTTTCCTATCCCGTTTTGGGAGATTTACCGGCTGGAATCCCGACCATTACGGCGTGACTTCATTTTCAGAGGAGTCCGATCAATGGAATTGGAATGACCATCCGTTACCAGCAGAGCTGAGGGTTAGTAGCGACGAGGCGATCCAATACGTTTGCAATGCCGAGTTTGTGGAACTTCCCGAGGGACGATGCCATGAAGGATTTTCGACACGCCTGGCGAGCCTCTTTGCTGATCCGAACGTCAAGCCCATTGTATTTGTCTGCGGCCAGCAGGATCGAGAGAATTTCGAGACCGCTGTTCAATTGCGCGAGCAGTTGACTCTCCTCGATCAACCCAATGTTCCGATCTTCGTTTGGCTTCCGCGACAACCGGCCCTGGCGGAAATGCTGGCCCGAGACGGGGACGAGCAGTTCGTGGGATTCGGCGAGTGCCGAGTTTCCGCGAGCTACGAGGAGATTACCAATCCACTGCGCGAAACCATCGGGATGTTGATTCATCAAGACTACCAAAGGCAGGCGACGATGCAGAGCGTCGAATCATTCGCGGCACCATGGGAAGCAACTCGCGACGATTTTCGTGAATCCAGCCGCGTCGCGGCCGATCACTTGGCAATTAAATTGTCCATGCTTGGTTTCCGGTTGCAACGAAACGTGGGGACTGGACCGAGGCCGCAGTATTTCGAGAGTATTAAACTATCTGACGCGGGAGTTTTGGCCCACATGGAACACAACCGTTGGGTGGCTGAACGACTTCTCTCGGGTTGGCGGTATGCGCCAAAGCCTACGGACGAGAAACCAATTGTCCAGAATAATAAACGCAAATCAAATCACAATCTGGTTCCCTGGGACAAACTGGATCTGGAACGCCAAAAAGATCTCGATCAAATCAGGGTCGTTCTGCGGGAATGCCAGCAACGATTTTGTGTTGTGGCGAGTATACCGAAGTCGAGTTCTTGATGGCAATTGTGTGATTGGACAGTCGATCACTCGATAATCGTCGGCGGAGCAAGGCCTGGTCGGCGGCGTCGAAACGGTCCAACGAGAATTCTGTTGGCATTTCCCCGTTGTGATATACTCTCTAATTGGATTACGCGTCCGCCATTTTGCTCCAATCGGATTGATCATCCCTTGGCTCAAGAATCAAATCGCTGGGATGTTTGGTGTGTTATTTGGGTCTGTTGATGTCTGATTCCGGTAAAAAAAGAATTTTCATTTCCTATCGCCGTACGGACCGTCCGGACACTGTCAAGCTGATCGATGAACGGCTCAGAAAAGAGCTGCCTCGCTGGGAGATCTTTTACGATCACAAGAGTATTCCTCCCGGCGAAGCATTTCCGGAACGCTTATGCCGGGAGGTAATGAGCGCTGATGTCGTGCTAGTCATTATCGGTCCCAACTGGCTGACGAGTTTGCTAGATCGCAAACTTCAAGCCAGCGTCGACCATGTCCGGGAGGAAGTAAGATTGGCATTGGAGTCCGGCCACACTGTGATACCGGTGCCTGTCGCGAATGCGCTAAACCTAGCCGAGGTCGAATTAAGCGAGTTTCCGGATATCCAAGGACTCGCGAACCTCAATTCACGTCCCATTCGGCCCGAGCCAGATTTCGATAATGACTTGCAAAGGCTGGTTTCGTACCTGGAACTGATTGGACCCGACGACGGTGCCGGCACGATTCTGGTGGCGAAGTACAAACTGGTTCGAGTACTGGGCGAAGGGGGAATGGGGATCGTCTGGTTGGCCGAACAGTTGAACCCACGCCGTAGCGTGGCGATCAAATTGATTCGACCCGGAATGGATTCTCGCGAAATACTCGCCCGTTTCGATGCCGAGCGCCAGGCGCTGGGCGTGATGGACCACCCCAACATTGCAAAAGTGTTCGACGCCGGCCAGGCGGCCAACGGTCGGCCTTTTTTTGTTATGCAATATGTTCAAGGCAGACCCATTACGGAATACTGTGACGCCCGAAAACTCTCTCCCCAAGCACGACTGTTATTGTTCCAACAAGCTTGCGACGCGGTCCAGCACGCCCATCAAAAAGGCATCATTCATCGCGACATCAAACCTGGCAACGTGTTGGTTGAAGAAGTGCAAGGGAAACCGGTAGTCAAAGTCATTGATTTTGGCTTGGCGAAAGCACTTGGACAAAAGTTGACCAACCTGTCGTTACACACGGCCTTTGACGCGCGTGTGGGCACCTTGGAATATTCGTCGCCGGAACAATCCGCGGGAGGTTCAACCGATGTTGACACACGAACCGATATTTATTCACTGGGTGCACTACTGTATGAACTATTGACAGGTGAACCGCCGTTCAGTCGAGCCGAACTGGTTCGCGCCGGTGATGTGGAAATGCGTCGGGTTATCCAGGAACAGGACCCCCTGCGTCCCAGCGTCAAACTCAGTTCTTCCAATGCGCTGCCTTCGATCGCCATCCATCGACACCTCGAGCCACACAAATTAACCGCCTTGTTACGCGGTGATTTGGATTGGATCGTCATGAAAGCTCTCGAGAAAGATCGTTCGCGACGGTATTCATCGGCCAACGGGCTGGCCGAGGAAATCCAGCGCTATCTCATTGGTGATCCCATCCAGGCTCGGCCCCCCTCGACGAGTTACCGCGTTCGCAAGTACGTCAGCAAACATCGGGGGTTTGTCGCCTCGGTCGCCGCGATGACCACACTCTTGGTGCTGGGGATCATTGGCACCGGCTGGTTCGGAATCCGCGCCAACGCAGCCAAAAAGGATGCACTGATTCAAAAGTCGCTGGCGGACAAAAACTATGAAATGGCAAATACGGCGAAACTTCGCGTTGCCGAGCAGCAACTTGAGACCCAGATCGCCCTGGAGGCATCGGAATCCAACCTGGCCCGTTCGAACTACTTTCTGGCCAATGCCCGCTGGAATGAAAATCGCGTTTCCGATGCCTTGAGCACGTTGCAATGCATCCCGGAAAAACACCGCGACTTCGGTTGGCATTTGGACCGTCGTTTATACCAAGGCAGCGATCTGACGCTGTATGGACACCAAGAGTTTATCAATCAGATCTCCTTTAGCCCCGATGGAACGCGTCTCGCGTCCTGCGCGGACGACCATTCGATAAAAATCTGGGACGCCCAAACGGGTGCCGAGATCCATTGGTTGAAAGGACACCAGGATCGTGTTTCACAACTGTGCTTCAGCCCGGATGGAAACAGTCTGGCCACCGGATCGGATGACCGTTCGATAAAAATTTGGGATACGCGGACGGGAATCGAAATTCGAACGCTGGCTTGGATTGACCGAGAAACGGCGGAAGACGACGCCTGGTCTGACGACAACTCCTGTCTCGCCTTCAATCCGGCCGGCACGCAGTTGGCATCCAGTTATGGTGATGAAAAGATCCGAATTTGGGATACCCTCACCGGCGTTGAATCGCAGGTGATCGAAGTACCCGGCGATTCAATTAGCTGCTTGAAGTTCAGTCCCGACGGCAATCGCTTGGCGTCGGGTACATGGAAATTTACGAAATTATCTTTTCTCGGGACGATCCAACTTTGGGACGTTAAGTCCGGTGCCGGGATTGGACAATTCAACGAACAAGTCGGTGGCGTGACCGACTTGGCGTTTAGCCCTGACGGGAGGCATTTGGTTTCGTCGGGGACGTCGGGAAGAAACCTACTGTATAGGTCGAACTCGGCGAATGGGGAGTGCATTTTATGGGACGTCCAGAACTTGACAAAGATTCGCGTGTTTACCGGTCATCAAGATCTGGTCCAAAGTGTTGTTTTTAGTCCAAATGGAGCTCGGTTCGCCTCGGGGTCGGCGGACGCCATGATAAAAGTCTGGGATGTTGGATCTGGTGTAGAGATTTTTTCGCTGGTGGGACATCGAGACATGGTTAGTTGCTTGGCCTTCAGCCCAGACGGAAGCCGATTAGCTTCCGGCTCTTGGGACAACACCATTAAGGTCTGGGATACCAAAACAGGTTCAGCGGTACGCACGTTGACGGGACATCAAGATGGCGTGTGTACGGTACGGTTCAGTCCGGACGGCAGTCGATTCGCCTCGGGCGCGAAAGACGACTCGATCAAGATTTGGGAAGTCCATTCCGCGACAGAAGTGAATACGCTTCGCGGCCACGAACGAAAAGTGCTCAATTTGTTCTTTAGTTCCGATGGCCGTTATTTAGACTCTGTTTCGTCCGACGGCATAGTCAAAAACTGGGATGTGCGGTCTGGGACAGCGATTCGAACGCTTTCCTGTGACGATGGTTACATGCAACACACAGCCTTTAGCCCGGATGGAACCAATCTCGCTTCGAGTTCCTTCGGCGACAAAACAATCAAACTCTGGAAAACTCAAACGGGGGATGAGATTGGTATTTTGAACGGGTTTGAAGAAAACGTTACGTGCGTGACTTTCAGTCCGGACGGAAAATGCTTGGCTTACGGCTTGTGGGACCATACGATCACTCTATGGAACGTTTCGGAAAGTATCGAAATTCGCCGGTTGAGAGGAGGGCACATCCAACCCGTTTCCTGCGTGGCCTTCAGCGCTGACGGCACGCGTTTGGCATCGGCCTCGGAAGACGGGACCATCAAGCTTTGGGATGTATTAACAGGAGTCGAGATTTGCACGCTGCTTGGACATGAAGAATCTGTAAACAGTATCGCGTTCAGCCGCGATGGAACCAGTTTGGTCTCCGGTTCGCGGGATCGAACGGTTAAATTGTGGGACGTCCTGTTGGGAACGGAGCTTCGTACTTTGGCGGGTCATGAAGACTCAGTCGCGGCCCTCTCGTTTAGTCCGGATGGCACTTGTTTGGCCTCGGGTTCGCTTGACAATACCGTGAAACTCTGGGATGCCCGGCCAGGTGCTGAGAGTCGCGAGCTTTTCGGACACCAGGAACGTATATCGGCGTTAAGTTTTAGCCCGGACGGAACACGCTTCGGTTCGGGATCTTGGGATAAAACGATCAAGCTCTGGGATACTCAAACCGGCGTTGAGATTCACACCTTGAGCGGCCATCTTGACGCAGTGAACAGTATCGCCTTCAGCCCCGACGGCAAGTGTTTGGCCTCCGCGTCGTCGGACGCTACCATCAAACTTTGGGATACTCTGACCGGAGCGGAGATTCGCTCGTTTCGCGGCCATGATCAAACCGTTCTCGGGGTGGCATTCAGCCCGGATGGGAGTCGACTTTACTCTCAAGGCATAGATGATGAAAAATTTGTTTGGGATTGTGCCAGCGGAAATCAGTTGACGACCGAGGAGTGGACCGCCGGAATTGAACCGACCTACGTTTCTCCCAATCGTCGTTGGCTGATCATGCCCTTCGAGGCGTCCGTCGTGTTAGTTGATCTTGCCTTCAAGAACAACCCAATCGAAGAAGCCTATCGTCGCTGCAAAGCAACGTTTGATGGGGAATGGCACCGACAACAAGCGGAATTGTGCGACAATAGCGACGACGATTATGCGGCCTTGATTCACCGCGCTTGGGTCATGAAAGCCGTTCCTGCAAATGGAGCGGCCTATGATGAACTGCACACCGCCTATCAGGCGTGGCGCGACGCTTGGGAATCAACCGCCGATAATCTACCCGAACCTGCCGATCCACAGGAGCCGATTCGCGTTAATGCTGCCGCCGATTCCGAAAACAAGACGACCCGAACATCGCCAGACCCAGACCTGCTTCTTCAGCCTATCGTCCGTGAAATGCTCACATTGCCGCGCGGTCAGAACGAGTGAACGCCAACGACGAGCAATTATGAGGATTGTGGAATCAACTTGGATTCAGGAAACAGTTTTGCTTCGTCATACAAAACTCGATCGTTGTAGCCATCAAACCAGATGGCTTCGGGATTGCGCCCGAGGATCGTGACTTTTCCTTTGTCGGCTGCGGTGGCGACGCCGCGATGCAGTTTCATGATTACGACACCATTTTCGGCGCCTTTCAAACCGACAATCGGTTCATTGGTGACCGCGACGACTTCGGTTTTGCCCCGGTAATGCGTGATCGACAATCGAGCATGGGCTTCGATGCCCGACAATCCTTTTTGGGATTCGGTCAAAATCCGCCACGCGGTCTCGATGGGCACGTTAAACGATTTGTGTCCGATAATATCCCGGCCGCAGAAGAAATAGTGATTTTCAATGCGGTTTCGCCGCAGCTCGCGTTGCATGATCCTCAAAGCATCGGGGTCATCGTTGATCCCTTTGATGATCGGCGATTGGTTGTCGATCGTCAGCCAATTTCTGCTTCCTAATCCCTGGACGGCGCGTTTGGTGTTTTCCAGCCATTTCAGTCCGCCACCAGGCTGATCGATAAAATTGCCCGCTGCATCTTTTTGCAAAAATTCATCGGGGTGATTGAAGTGGACGACGAATCGCAATTTTGTTTCGGGGTAGGCCGCGTGAAATTTGTCGACCATGTCGAAGAACGAGGCGTCAAAGCGGTCGGGATAGAACGCCAATTCCTTGGTCCCCAAACGAATCGATTCAATGCCCGCTTCCGAAAGCGAGCACCACCAGTTCGCAATCTTCTTGTTCCCTAAAACCATCGGGTCACCACCCGACATCAGGATTTCGCGCAGTCGCTCGCGACCGGTTTGGGGATGCACGCCGCCATTTTTTTCGACCAACGCGTTGTGATTTTTAACATAGGCCACGACCTCTTCAACTTCGGCGAGACCCTTGGGTGCCAGCACGCCGTTAGGACGCATTACTTCTTTGCGCGCGATCAACTCTTCCCGGTAACAAAACCGGCAATGCGCGGAGCACGTCGAGGCCACATAAAGTAACGCCAGCTCATATTTATGGATCATGCCTTCAATCGGGCTGTAATCCATCTGTTTTCCTGGGTCCGGCGATCCGTCCAGATCGCGAGTTTCCTGGGGACTGGCCTTGATCAACTGCTGCAGCGGCGCGCTGTTTTTGGCTTGATTAAAATAATGAGCGGTAATCTTGACTGGCATGCGCGCTTCGATATCGCGCGGTGTGCCTTTGAGCGCATTGATCGCAGCCAGCTCTTCGTCGGAATAAAAGTGCCGCATTTCTTCGGAAACGTTTTTATCAGTAAACTTCTGCACGCCCGAAATGATTTGTCGATCGTACTTTTCCGAAGCAATGGATTCCAAAAACGTGACTGCTTTAGACGAAAGTGAAGTTTGTTCGGCAATTGACATAATGGCGTTTCTCAAATTCGGGGAAAATTTTTCTGGAGAGTCCGGTGTCGATGTTTCCTGTTTACAATTCAGCGATTCGGTAACAACGGAATCGGGCCTGAACCCCAACGTACCTCGCATTATGAATCGACCTTGGACGCTGGATCTGCCGTCGCATTATAGCGGAAACATCAGGTTTTCGGATGCCAATTTTTCAGCAGAATTTGGACACTTCTCGCTGAACTCCACCATCCTCATCGACCAGGCGACTCCATGAGAGCCGCCGCATCACGATCTACCAACGACGCCCGTCTGCAAGCCTTTCAGCCATGTTGGACGCCACGGTTTGATTCCCCGACTCTTGCCTGAGAACCCCATGAATTGAGGGCTTCGCTGGCTGTCGCGTTGATTGATAGTGGATAAACGGCAGGCGAAAAATCCAAAAGACTGCGTTACCAGGCCAACGCCTGGTAACGAGTCTTGCGAGTACTCTCAAGTTCGTTTTTCGGCGAGCAAGTTCCAATTTGCCGTTATTTCTACTTTCGCGACAATCAACCCTGCGCTGCCGAAATTCAAGGCCGACAGGTCGATGGGGATCAGAACCCTCCAAAGACATGATCGCATGGTCTGCGGCAGGCCCAAGTTGGTTTAGTCCACTCAGGCATGGATCGTTGCTTTCGTTTTGAGGCAGTGACTTGAAAGCTTTCACTTTTTCAAAGATTCCGCCAAGCGAATCGTCTCCCGATGATTCAATAATCTGATGAATCGCCGAAGGCGCATCAATTTTGTTGATGTTGAGGTAGCGAACAAATGCTTCCGCAACTTGCAGCGTGACCGGAAGACCTTGCTTGAGGTCAGTCGGAATGCTGGAACTGCGACCATCAATCTGATGCGTCGCGAGGTACTTGTTCAAGACTTTGAACGGAGGAAAAACGTCACCTTGCTCAAAATACAAAATGGCAATTTGGGTAAGTTTGTATTCACGAAGAACTTTTTTCGGCATTGGAAACTCCTTGAGTGATTGGGGAAACAATCAATCATTCGGCAGCCAAATCTCCGATTCAAGGGCTTTCCGCTCCTCCATGTCAACAAGGTGAAATTAGCGTGAGAAGCCCTCTTGTTCTTTGATCACGAAGAATACCTTGCTTTGGCTTACTCCGTACCTCTCTGCAAGCAAGACTTTGGTAAACTTGCCGGTAGAGAAATCCGCAGCGATCTGTTCTTCTTCTGGCGACAATTTACGTTTCCGGCGCTGCCCGCGTCCTTGACCTTCGCGGCTTACCCCCATAACCACTTCAATTGGCACCCTATCCATTGCCTGTTCAACTATTGTTCCAATAGTACGCAAGTCCAAACCCGTCGTTTCGTGAATTTGCTTTCTGGAAACTGGCGATCCGTCTGGGCCGATGTCGGCCATGAGCAACACGGTTGCTCTTTTTTTCCTACCATCCAAAAGTTCGGGATTGTCTCGAATGGCTTCCAGAGCTTCGCGTTCGTCTTTTTCCAATAGAATGAAGTGCTTTTTGTAGTGCAGATTGCCTCGCTGGTTATCGTTCCCATCGACACTACCGCAGTTTTGTGACGGTTTAATGACAGCAGCCGAACTTTCTGCGCTTCGCTTGGACGGCTTACCTGAAAACAAGCGCCGCTATCGGCGGAAAACGCGGTCTCAAGCTCTGCCCCGCCCCTTCACAATTGAGATGCCAGCACAGCTCACTGGACATTTGGTCGGCACGATTTTTAAGCCTCCTTGAGCTTGGGGACGGGATTCTGAGCATCAAAACTTGACTTTTTGGGGAATTCTGGCATTCTTGAGGCAAAGGAAACAAGCATGACATTCAACATCCCCACCGAATTCGAGCCAGTTATCAGGAATGCGATTGAGAGCGGTGCTTTCGCCACTCCCGAAGCGGCGCTGGTTCATGCACTGTCATTGCTGGCCAAGGAACAAGGGCAGCCGGTTGCCAATGGTGCAGAAAAATTGTCTGAAGATGAATCGCATGATTCATGGTCGCGGCGGCTGCGCTCTTTTGCGTCAAACCAAAAGCCTACGGGCCACGCTGTTGATGATAGCCGTGAGTCGATTTACCCTGACCGCTTCTGATGCAAATCCTTTGCGACACCAATATTCTCATCCGGATCGCTAAACCGGATGACCCGAATCATCAATCGGTGATTGATTCGACGGTGAAAATTCATGGCGAAGGAACCACTTTGGTGGTTGTGCCGCAGTGCCTTTACGAATTCTATGTCGTCGCCACGCGCCCAGTTCAGAACAATGGCCTGGGCAAAAGTCCAGCGGATGCCTGCCAGACCATCGACACTTTTCTCACTTTCTTCCGACTGCTTCGAGATGAGCGGTCGATTTTCGACGAGTGGCAGAACTTGGTAAAATCTCACGCCGTCAGCGGCAAGAACGCGCACGACGCACGGATTGCGGCGGCGGCGATTCGGCACGGTGTCGGCAAGTTGTTGACTCTCAATCCGACGGACTTCAAAAGATTCGCCGAATTTCAAACCGTTACGCCCGCCGATATCCTATTGCCGTAAAAACGCATTTTCTTGCCCGTAGAGCATCGCGGCTTGGCCCGACGCTACCCCAACATGTAGCAGCCCTAAGAAGACGCTGTAGCGATGCTTAGAATTCGATTTAACGTTTAAAATCCGTATTTGTCTTTCCGAAGCTTGAATGCCTCAAGACCACCTTCCATGACTTTGGTGATTTCCTTTCGAATTTCTTCAACGTCGATCGCCCCTTGAAGTTTAATCGTTCCACCAGATTGTTCGGTTCCTTCGCGATAGGAGCAAACTACCACCAAGTCAGCATCGCCATTGACAACGATGTTGGCATTATGGCTGGTTACGATAATTTGACGATTCTTCTTCGCCTTCCAGATTTCCTGAACAATGCTTAACACAATTTCGTTATCCAAATCTTCTTCAGGCTGGTCAATAATCAAAGGTGGGCCTTCCTGATTTAACAGGACTCGCAAAAGTACCGTTGCCTGTTGACCGGCAGAGGCATCACGAAATTCAATATAATCTCCCTCGCGCTGACGGTATTGAAATCGGGGCTGGTCTTCCTGCTCAACGAGCGAAAGATCTAGCCATCGGTTGACATCAATTCTGTCCGCAATCTTCGCAATGTCGCCACCGGTGAAGCCTGCGGTGGCAAGTGTGGGGCATTCGGGGGCGCTTTCGGAATTTTCTTTTTCCGGATCAAATATCGCCAGCGATTCAAATTCAGCCAAAACTTTTGCCCATTCGGCAACTGGGTTTTTTGCTGACGAAATTTGATGACAAAGATCGTCAACCTTGTTGCTTTGCTGTCGAATTCCACTTCGTTCCAACATCGACGTGATTAGTTCATTCGCAACTGCGATTTCGGCTCCTCGCTTCAACGTGGCTTTGAGAGCGTTGGAAGAGAGATTTGTTAATTCTTTGC
>JANNWZ010000200.1:0-64473 GCA_031409295.1 Mariniblastus sp. | reverse complement strand
GCTGCTGCAAGTCCCAATAGAAAGAACACGTCGTACATTTTTTTGATTCCTGAAAGCATATGGTTCCTATTTCGATGCCGTTTTTTTCCACAGAATATTTATGGCAGTCGCCGGTAGTCGACCGTACACTACTGCAATAATGATGCCGGTTTTGCCAATTGGCGAATTGCCTCGTGTGCTGACAAAAACACATGTTCCTCAAAAAAAGATCGCTCAAAACCAGCTCGTTTTAAACGGTCCGAAACCGGTCCCTTGACGTCGGACAGATAAAATTTGACGCCGCGCGAATCCAAATGCCGGATAATGGTTCCCAACACGTCGATGCCGGTCGAATCGATATCGTTGATGCCGGATGAAATCAACAACACGGAATGGACATCGGGCCGCTCGGCGACTTGCTCCACCACATAGTTCTCAAGAAAGGGAGCATTCGCGAAATTCAAACTCTCGTCGACTCGAAAAGCCAAGACACCGGCCGTTTGCTCGACCGGATGCCTCAGGACATTGCGAAAATGTTCGGTCTCGCCAACCCGACCAACGACCGCCACGTGCGGGCGACTCATTCGCCACATCAATAACACAATCGTGGACCCAATCCCAAACAGGATCCCGGTTTCAATTCCCAAGCCCAGGACGGCAGCAAATGTAATCATTAATGCGATAGCGTCCGCCCGACAAACCCGCCACAACTTAAATGGAGCACGAAAGTCGATCAACCGCACAACAGCGACCACGATGATCGCGGCCAACACAGCATTGGGAATGTAAAAGAAAAATGGCGTGAGAAATACCAGTGAAAACGCGACCAACAATGCAGTAACGATTGAGCCGACAGGTGATTTGACACCGGACGAAAAATTTACCAACGAGCGACTAAAGCCACCCGTCACCGGAAACCCGCCGGTAAATGCCGCACCAACATCCGCCAGTCCTAGCGCAAACAGCTCACGGTTGGCATCGACTTTCTCCTGTCTCATTCCGGCGAGTGCTTTGGCAACTGAGATACTCTCCAAGTAACCAACGACAGTGATTACCAAAGCCAACGGAAACAAAGCCCGCAGGGAGTGCAGGCTCAAATCGGGAATTGTCAGTTGAGGCAAGCCGGCGGGAATCAATCCGACAATCGCAACTGCTGAAGTTTCCGCCAGATTGCCCCACCAAGTAACTAATGCCGCGATCAAGACGGCCGCCAGCGGACCGAGCTTGGCGAGCGTTTCAGCCGGGTTCTTCGGGATTCCCCAAACTTGCAAGGCCGAGGCCAGGCGGAAACAGAAAAAGACCAAAATCGCGCAACTTCCCAAACCGATGGCCAGCGTAACTGGATTGAAGTGTTCCAAACCGACAAATGTATTGGCAATCTGGACGATCGGATAGGAGCTATCTTTCACCGAAACGCCAAACAGATGTTTGATTTGACCGAACCCAATCACAATGGCGGCGGCGCTGGTAAATCCGACCAAAACTGGATGGCTGATGAAATTGACCAGAAACCCCAATCGCAAAACAGCCATGGCGATTTGCAAGACACCAATCATTAGCGCCAACGTCAGGCACAATCGAATAAATTCGGGACTTCCCGGAACCGCCAATTCTCCGACGCCAGAAACAACGAGCAATGATACCATCGCCACTGGACCGACCGCCAAGGCGTTACTCGTGCCGAACAGGCTGTACAAAATCAGCGGGACGATACTGGCATACAAACCGGTTTGTGGCGGCAGACCAGCCAACATCGCATACGCCATCGCTTGCGGAACTAACATGATCGCGACCACCAATCCGGCAATCAAGTCACTCACCAAAGTCTCACGCCGGTACGTTTTCAAGCGACCGAGTAAAGGTGATAGATTGGTGATTCGAGGACTGTTCATGTGTTTTCGTCAGAGATGCAAAGTTTGATTCGGAGTCGATTCGATGGCTAATGCGGCAAGCGGGATTTCAAGTTCGCATAACAGAACATTCCAACCAACGCGCCGCCAAATGTAAAGCCAGCCGGCCAAACTCCACTGCCGATCTGAGCGTAGATCGGGCCCGGGCAGGCCCCCGTGATCGCCCAACCCGCGCCAAACAAAGTCCCACCGATAATTACACCGAGATGATAGGGCTTCGGTTGATAAACAATCAAATCGCCCGTGATGGATTTTCCATGAAACCGTTTGATGATCAACATGGAAAACATCGCCACGGCGATTCCCATTCCAATAATCAAATACATCTGCGGTTCACGGAACAAAAACATATCATGGACGCGTTGCCAACGGACCACTTCTGATTTAGTCAACACGATGCCGAAGTAGATACCCATCACCAGCGACATACTCAGTGCAAGTTTCGACACGGTTCGTTTGTTCATGTCAGGCTCTTAAATGTAGTAAGCGAAATTGTCAGGCCCATAAAAATCCCCCGGTGGTAACGTAAATCAGTCGCATTAGAATTCTCAATGTTCCAAGTTGTCGTCAAAAAATCCAGCGACCCAATCCCCAAGTGACAAGCAAACCTCCGACAAAAAAGAAAATCGTGGCCACCAGACTCGGCCAATTCAGATTGGCAATTCCCGTAATGGCATGGCCCGACGTGCAACCGCCGGCATACCTGGTGCCGAAACCAATTAGAATTCCGCCGATAAATAGTCGCACCGCGCCCCCCACGCTCCAGTAGGCCGCAGGCAAAAAATCAATCGGTTCCGCCGACAGATAGTTCGTGGCGACAAAACCTCCCAGCATGATGCCGATCGCAAACAGCAACGTCCACATGTTCGCGTGTTTGTCGAAGTTCTGGAAATAGGACAGTTTGCTACCGGGCGAACAGATCGCGCCGATTTGCTGCAAACTGGTCGAAATCCCAAACCCTTGGCCCACGAGAATGTATAACAGCGGCACAGTCAGTCCGATCAGGATTCCGGAAAACCACCACGGCCACGGTTGCATGATGAAGTCGATCATTGGAGATTTCTTATATAGTCTTTCGGTTCACGGGATCCGATATAGGCATCGAAGCCATGGATCGCTCGCGCCTTTTGTGATTGTTCGAGTGCATTTACGGACGCACATGTTGTTCATTGCGCCAATAAACTGGCGTGTTTCACTGGCAAGCCCGCTTTCTTCCAGGCTTCGATTCCACCAGCCACGTTCATGACGTTCTTGATGCCCGCCCGGTGTGCGATGCTGCTGGCGACCACGGACCGTCCGCCAGTGCGACAATGGAAGGCAATCGCTTTGCCCTCGACAGTTTGTGGCGACGGAGCAGCAGGCAACATGTCGCCCAGAAATTCATGGCGGGCTTCGGCAATGAATTCTTCGTGGCGTTCCGGTAAGCCGCGAACATCCACCAAATCTATCTTTCCCGCCGCAACACCCGCCGCGATCTCGACTGGCGTGACTTGAGGAATCGAACCTGTTCGCAAGCCCTGCGCCGATACCTCGGCGATATCAAAATAGCCAGCGATGTTTTCGCACCCGACTTTGTGTAACACTCGAATCACTTCCGGCAAATCCCGCGCGTTAGAAATCAAATGCAAAGGGCGATCATAGTCGATAAGCGAACCGCCCCACATCGCCAGATATTTGGGTTCGATATTGATCGTGTCCGGAACGTGAGCGGCAGCAAAGGCACTGGCGACCGATGTATCGACCACCATCTCTCGCTGGACCAATTCCGGCAATTGAGCGACCGGCAATTTGGGCGGCATCACTGGCTCGCCAAGGATTTTGGGGCCGATTTTATTCACGCGTTTCATCAGCGAAAAATACTTGGGCGCCTCCGGCTGTTCCGAAAGAATGTAGTCCACGAAGGCCTGTTCATCAGTAAACTGCAAAGCCGGATTAAATAGTTTTTCGTAACCGACAGTGCTGGACGGAATCGCTCCCAAGCCTTTGCCGCAAGCGCTCCCTGCCCCGTGCGCTGGCCAGACTTGCAAGTAATCGGGCAAGTCGCGAAAGCGTTTCAAGGACTGGAATAACTGCCGCGCACCCGGTTCGGCCGTGTCAAAAATTCCGGCGGCAACCTCCAATAGATCCGGCCGGCCAATCGAACCGACGAACACAAAATCGCCCGTAAAAATCCCCATCGGATGATTGGCTCCGCTCCCTTGGTCAGTCAGTAGGAAAGAGATACTCTCCGGCGTGTGACCCGGCGTAAACACGACCTCAAACGAAATGTTTCCGACTGAGAACGTATCGCCGTCCTTCAGCAAGCGATGTGGATACTGGTCGACAAATTGGTATTTCCAATCAGCCGGCCCTTCGTCGGAAACGAATAGTTTTGCACCGATTCTTGCCGCCAGCTCTCGAGCGCCGGAAACGTAGTCGGCATGAATATGCGTCTCCGCTACGCCAATGATCTTCATTTTCTCTCGTGCGGCCACTGTCAAGTACTGTTCGACATCACGACCTGGATCAACGATGATGGCCTCACCGGTTTTTTGACAGCCGACCAGATAGGACGCGTGGGCCAGTGATTCGTCATAGAAGTATTTCAACAGCATTATTCAATCTCCCAATTCTCTTGATACTCGGGCCCCATTGCCCGACCAAACACCAACCAAATTATTGCTTGAAACAAACACCCGCTTACACTCGAAGTTACGCTGCGGCGCCAAACTAGCCAAAACGGTTTTGAATACAGGCCATGATCTCCTTTAAATGTTGCGACGAAATTCGATAGTAAACGGTTCGCCCCTCCCGTTCACTGCACAAAAATCCACAGCGTTGCATCAGTCGCAAATGGTCTGACATCGCTGGTTGCGACAGCACGCAGGATTCCGCCAGTTCATTGACCGAAATCCGCTCGCCGTTCATCAAAATCTGGACGATCTGCAACCGACTGGGATGCGCCAGCGTTTTCAAGCATTCAGCCGCTTCGGTAAGTGCCGAAAAATCGAGTTGTTTATGGGCTTTTTTGATCATGGCTTTTCCTTCGCTAATAATATATCGAAATATACATATATGTCAATTAATAATTTCGCCAATTATTTTGTCTCAAATTGAAGCCAATTGTCTCAAGACGAGAGTGGCAATTCCACCGAAGACAAACGAGCCTGGCCGAGTTGGCGGAAAACAGCGGAAACTCGGCACTCGTCAAGTTTTCTTGGAACCAAATTTCGAATGGCACGGTGATTGCAGTTTAGGGGATCGTGAACGGACGCTAAGCCTTTTGCGTTCTCATCCCGTCCGCCGTCTCAAAGGCTGTCCGTTCGCACTTTTCATTCTGACCTTTATTCCAAACTCGAAGTGCACCAGATCATACCAGCACTTCGAGTTTGTTTTTTTGCCCCATCCGTCGAATTGAGCTCAGCGCAAATCAACCCGGTTTAGCCAGCCGCGCGCAAACCGTTCTTGGGTTGGATCGTTCCGCATGAATTCGAGATAGCGCACCGCTTGCATGATATTCAATAGCTTCAACAGATAGTCGGGTTGACCTTTTTCCAAATCGAGCAAAGCCTTCAAGGACACCAACGTCATTGGGCCCATCTTTCCATCGACCTCGATATCGGCGTAGTTGCGACCATTTCGATTTAGCAAATTCAAGCCGTCTTGCAGATAGCGAACACTTGTGGTGACTCCTTGATTAACGCCCGTATCGAATAGCTTGTTGGCTACGTGTTGGTTCGGAATTTCATCTCCGAGAATCGGCTGCCAAAATTTATCTCGAAAAAATTGCTTGGCCAATTCAGCCAACTGAGGGTCTTCGTCGATTCGATGAATGAAGTCATCCGGATGATCGGACTTGATTTGATCGACGATTGGCCAGCCTTGCCAGGAGGAGTGAAACTTGCGGGCCACACCACGGCAGGTTTCGCCGCCTCGATCGGTCGGATCATTAACATAGCCCCCTTCGCGGAGCTCGGTTTCTCCGTAAGCAATTTCAAAATCAGCCACTTGCCTCGTTCCTCATGTTTGCTGGAATGACTTCAATGTAGCAAACGCCGGGTGAGTCCCCAACTCGATTGGTGCTGCCTGGTCCATTGACAGCACAACCAGCCACGCAATCGGCTAAACGTCGCGCGCTACGAAGTATTTTCGCCCAACCTTCTTTGCTGGTCCAAGGCGCGTAATTTTATCGCTTGCAACTTTCCAGGAATCGCTGGAAAGTTGCTGGTGAGTCTGCAAAAAACATGGCTAGATCCCGTTCAGTTTCTAATACGAATGTCACGTCGACCGCTAGTTTTTCCGTCAGGAACTTGTTTCCGTTTTTTCAATCGCTGGACACATCGTTGGGAAAAGCTGGCGTGCCACGTAATTTTTTGACGGAAGTGGTTGGTGCGGATTTTCCGCTGGGTTGCACTTCACCCAAGAGTGCGGCCAACTGTTCTGGCGTCAAAATGTTCAACCGAAATCCGCTTAAGCTGCGCGGGCCGTGGTCGGCGCTGAGCATGGATTTGGATCGCAGATCAAAAAATCCGATACCCAGGTAACTCGCCGCGCGCAATTCGCGTTTGGAAAGAACCACGCGATCCAAGAACGGTTTGTGTATTTCAGCGGTTGCAAAGATCGCATCGTTGAGCTCCCCTTGGCCGATCACCTTTTCCGTTTTATCGCAAATATGCAAGAAACGTCGGTGTTCCAGTTTCGCCGACATTAGCCAGACCATTTCCAGTGAAATGTCGTTCGCCTGCGACGTGGCTCGATACCCCAACAACGTAATGGTGTTGTCGAAACATACATTTCGCTGGTCCGCGGCTGTTCCCGCGATGATGGATTCAACTTCTTGGCCGAGATTGAGCTGGAATGGTTTCAGGGCAAATATTGAAACCGGCGCTGCGGTCAACAACAGCACCAGCAACGCGACTGGAGACCGCCCGAATTTGAGCAGTCCGCTCGCTACGGATCGCCAGGCCTCGGTAAATCGCCCCTCGGAAATGGCAAGTAAAGCAGACTTGGCTGGCATTTCCACCAACTTGAACAACAAAATTGAAAGAGCCAGTGAGAGACAAAACGCACATCCGGCAGCCCACTCCGGCGGCAACTTGGAGTCTCCAAGCAAATTGAATTTGATGTACAAGATGACGACATTGTGAGTCATGTAAAAGGCGAAGCTAACCTCACCCAAAAAGACCATGATTCGTGAGCCTGCGAGTCGCGCCAACAGGCCGCGCGAACGGGAAAAAACAAAAATCAACATGGCGAACGTCCAGATGTTCGCCTGCATCATGAGCCAATAGCTCAGCCCCATACTGCCCCACGAGGCTTGCCGAATCCGATTCGATACATCTTGCCAGCCGAGCAGAAAATTCCATGTCAGAAACAGACCGATGGCAATAATCTCCCACTTCGTATCAATCAGGTAGTTGCGTGGAGATGCCGAGTCCCGACGACGCAAGTAGAAAAAACCGACCGCCATCCCGGAGCAGAATTCGGGCAACCGTAACAAGGGGTTGGTCAAGAAAAAGCGGACGAAATTATAGCGCTCGTTGTAGAGTGGGTCCAACGCGAGTTGGCTAAAGTAAATTACCATCCCTCCGACAATCACTCCGACCGTGCCAAATTTCCACCAAAATTTGCGTTCACCGCCGATCAGCAGGAACGGAAACATGAAATAGAAAAAAGATTCCGTTGAAATGCTCCACGAGACTCCGTTGAACGAAAACACCCAGTCATGCAAAGGAACCCAGCTTTGTAGCAGAGTCAGATTCGTAAAGAATTTCGCGCTATTCCAGAAATTGCTGAAGAGTGCTTCTCTTTGCGGAAAGGAAAACACAAAGATCAACAAACAAGTCACGTGCAGCGGCCAGATACGAGCCCACCGAGTCAGCCAAAATTTTCGAACGTCCTTACCGGTTGGCGACAGTCGACCAGCGTACACATACGTGTGGATGAAACCACACAACATAAACAAAAACGAAACTGCCAAACCGCCCAACCAAATTTTGGGCGCTGGCAAACCAAAGTGAAAATTCACGTGGTGCACAAATACCGCTAATGCGGCGACCCAGCGCAGTCCCGTCAAAGCGTTCAGGGGCTGAGTCGATTCTTTCATTATTTCTCCGGTCAAATCAGCTGGAAACGGCAAGATAGTGGCACCACTAAAGTCGGTCAACGCGAACGAAGGTACGCTATCAGTATAATTGCTGTCACACCATCCAGATTGCCAATGGCGGTCCATTTGCCCGAATGTTTATGATCTTCCGATCGCCGCGAATTACTGAACCATTCCGTCAACCCATTCCGCGGGCCTGATATCCCGACGGCTCCGATGGGAAGCATCCAATACTCGCCGGCGCGGTGGCAGTTCAATTAGCAATCGATGTTCGCGGCTTCGGCAGCCACCTCGCTTCTGGTGTATTGCCGAGGGTGGTTTCGACACATTGAACGCTTCCAACCAGTTCCGGCATTTATCGATAATCCCAACCGTTGAAATTTGACCGGGGACCGGTTCGCACTGCTTGTTACGAACCTGTTACGATCGGCTGCCGATTCCCCGCGTAAGATGAGGGAGTCGAGTTGGCGAAATCAATTCCTGAAACTACGAGGCACATAATGGCTACTTTCATCCTGTCGCTTATCTGTTCACCTTGGACCAAACTGTTGACGGTCTTGATCGCAATCCCGTTAGTCACTGGCATCTCTGTCCCGACTGCGTTGGCCGATGAGTCGGCGTCCGAAATCGAGGCCTCAGAACTAACCTTAAAAACGGATCGCGTCATCGTTTTTAAGGACGGTTATTGTCTGGTGGTCAAACATGGCGTGGCGACCACCAATGCCGACGGCGTTGTATTCACCGACGAAGTACCTGATGCCGCCGTCTTGGGTTCATTCTGGGCAGTTCCCGAAAATGGAACGCTTAAGTCGCTGGTTGCCGGTTGGGTTGAGTCTGAATCCGTGAACATCCGCGACATTACTTGCACGAACATTATTGAAATCGTCAAATCGAATCTCGGCAAAACCTGCTCTTTCGAGATCGGTGAACAACGGATCGATGGCACGTTGTTGAAAATCCTTTCCAACGATGCACTTCCCATTGAACCGCCGGTTTCGCCTGATGATCGGGCGCAGCGCTTGGCCTTGTCCAGTTCCATGGCGGCTGGCCTACCTGGTCCGCGTACACCGCTGACTTCCCTTAGTTCCGTCACTGGGGCCTACTTCCTGGTGCGCACGCAATCCGGTGACAAGATGATCCAGGCAGACACCGTGAAAAACTTGACGATTGAAAACATGAACAGCTCAATTCAACAAACGGTTACCAAAAAAACTCATCACAAACGTCTCTCGATGAACTTCGGTGAGGCGAATCAACAAGTCAAAATCAACCTTATGTACTTTCGTCCGGACGTTCGCTGGATTCCGACGTATCGCATCAATCTGACTGGCAAATCACTTGCCGTGAAAGGCAAAGCCGATCAGAAAATGGCTGAGGTGATCATGCAAGGTGAACTCTTGAACGAGGCCGAAGATTTCACGAACGTGCCGTTTCACGTGGTCGTGGGCGTACCGAATTTTCGATTTCGTTCGGTCCCGTCGCCGATCGTATTGGAGGCCAGTATGCAAAACGTGTTGGGCCAAGCCGCCCCCGACATCATGGGTCAGGGCAGCAACGGGTTCTCCAACGCGATTTATACGCAACGCGCTTCCGAGTTTTCCAGTAATCGAGCGATGGGGGACGATTCTCGAACCGCGGTTGACTTACCCGATGAATTGGTCGGTAAAGGAGGCAACGACCTATTCGTCTACGAGTTGCCGCCGATGACTCTGCGGTGTGGTGAGCGGGCCATGGTTCCGATTTTGCGAACCGAGGCCGCTTATCGAGATATTTATACGTGGGATATCGAATTAACGCATTCCGAAGACTATGCGGCGACGTCCGCGGATTCGCCATCGCCGCTGGTGCTGAGTGAAAACAAGGTTTGGCGACAAGTTGAGTTGATCAACAACACGAATATTCCCTGGACGACCGGGGCCGCGATGCTAGTCGACGGGACGCAACCGCTGGCACAGGAATTACTGACTTACACTTCGCCAGGCGGAATTTGTCGTGTCCCCGTCACCGTCTCAGTTGATTTGCGAGGCAAGCTCAAGGACACGGAGGTCAAACGGGAATACAATGTCCTGGAATGGCGCGGTTCCCATTTTGCCCGGGTCGATGGGGAGATCGAAGTCGAATTGGCCAACAACAAAACCGAGCCGGTACCGGTTGAGGTGCAGTTGCGATTGGGAGGAAAGGCCACACATTCCTCGGCAGATGGTAAAATATCGCTCGAGTCATTTCGGATTGTTGACTGGAAAGATCAACGCGGCAATCCGATTAATAATAGCAGTGTGATTCGCTGGACGACGACGATCCAACCCGGCGAATGTTTCAAGCCAACGGTAAACTACGAATTTTTCTTGCAGCATTAATGTCGCATAGTAAAACAATCTTGACGATCGAAGACGATTCCGCGATTCGACGCGGAATCGTCGACGCGCTGGAGTTCAATGGTTTCCAGGTGATCGAATCAGCTGAAGGAATCGATGGCCAGCGCCAGGCGATCGAAGGTCGCTACGATTTGTTGTTGTTGGATCTCGGATTACCGGGTAGATCGGGTCTGGAAATCCTGCGCGCGGTCCGCCAGCTTCGACCAACACAACCGGTAATAATCCTGACTGCCAAAGGAGACGAGGCGGATCGTGTTCAGGGGCTGCGCGACGGGGCCGACGACTATGTGGTCAAACCGTTCAGTGTAAAAGAATTACTGGCGCGAATCGAAGCCGTATTGCGACGCACGTCGCTGGGACGCAACCACGACGAAACCGAGTTTGCACATGGTCTGTTGGATTTTGAACGTCGCGAATTGCGCTACTACGATGGCACGCGCGCGGAATTGTCGGAACGCGAGGCGGAATTGCTGCGCTACTTGGTCACCAACTCGGGCCGCGCGATTTCGCGGGATGAAATTCTGGCCAGCGTCTGGCAACTGAGTCCGCAGGGGATTAGTACCCGAACGATTGACATGCATATCGCCCGGTTGCGCGAGAAATTGCGCGACAACGTTGAGCAGCCCACCGTGTTATTGACGGTGCGCGGAACGGGTTATATGTGGTCGACACAACCCCACAAGGCGAATGGATGAGCAAGCCCTGGCAAATTTGGGCTGTGTTTCTGCTGTGCCTGCTGGCGGTTGCGATGGCAATGTCTTGGTTGAGCTTCAAGATCATTCGACTCGATGCACTGCGAGAGACCGATCGAATCGAGACCGAGCTCGCCCGACGCGAGGCCGAGTTGCAAGAACGCGTCAGCAGCGCACTCTACCGGATGGACCTGATGATGTTGCCGCTTGTCGCGCAAGAAGCTGCGCGGCCACATTACCTGTACCATTCGTTCTACGAAATTGTTGCTCCCGAGAAAACGCTAGACGACGCAGCGGAGCCAAGCAGTCAAAGCCCGCAAAGCCTGCGGCTGCCCTCACCGATTCTGTTTCAACCTTCGCCCTTCGTTTTGCTTCATTTCGAAGTTAACGCCAATAACCAAATCACGTCACCGCAAGTCCCCGAGGGTGCCGAAGCCGAAGAAGCGGTTTCCGTATTCCAGATTGATCCGGCGACATTGCAAAAGTATCAGCGCCACATCGAGCAGGCACACGGCATCTTTGGTTACGAGTTGATTGCGGGGAAGTGCGAACCAGTTGGCGCGGATCGATTGGTCAATACAGCGTCGCGCGGTCTCATTCCGTTCGCCGGTACGTCAGATGTCACTGGTTTGCCGTTCGAATCCTTTCGCAATCCGATCAAGATCCAACGAAGCGATCCATTTTCTCAACTGGGAGCCAATCCAACAGTTAACCGATTGGATGTGCAACGCTCGCGGGGTGAGGATCGCGTTAATAGAGAATTCGATCAACGCCGGGGTGCGACCGAGGATTTCACACAACAGAGTGTCGCCAGCAATAGTTATGGCGCTGGCCAAGGAGTGGGATTTGGCAATGGAACGCAAATAGCACAATCCAACGCCGCACCGTTGGTTCTCACCAATAACTTGGAAAACGACTCGACCATGCCCGTGCGCATCGGTCCTACAAAACCGGTGTGGATCGGTGAACACTTGATTTTCTTGCGCCGTGTGGAGCGAAATGGCGAATCGGTGATTCAAGGCTGTTGGTTGGACTGGGCGGCGATCCGCTCCGCATTGCAGGCCAATGTGGTCGAGCTGTTGCCCGATGTTCAATTGGAAGCCGTAACGGCCGAAATGGAATTGTTGAGTGGAACAGCCATGTCGACCTTGCCGGTGCGGCTCGTTGTCGATCGCCCAAAACTGTTGGCCATGTTGGCAATTGAACCGCCGGACACGCCGCGACCGAACTCGGGTGCAACGACATCGTTGTTAGCCGCGTGGTTTGGCTTGGGTTTGGCCGCGATTGCCTCCGGGATGTTGTTACAAGGAGTTTTGCGATTGAGCGAACGCCGCGCGGCGTTCGTCGCAGCGGTTACGCATGAGTTGCGCACGCCGCTGACGACCTTTCGCATGTATTCGGAAATGTTGGCCGACGGCATGGTTTCTAAAGAGAAGCATCAACAATATGCGAATACGTTGAAAATTCAAGCCGATCGGTTATCGCTGTTAGTGGAAAATGTGTTGCAATTCGCGCGGCTGGAGCGGGGACCGGCGAAAACCATTCGAGAAACCGTGCTGGTCGGTGAATTGCTGGAGCGGTTTCGATTGCGGTTGTCCGAACGCGCCGCGGACGACGAAATGCAATTGGAATATGAACTCGACAAGGCCATTGCCAGTCTGGTAATCGTTACACAACCCGCGACGGTAGAACAAATTTTGTTTAACCTTGTTGATAATGCGTGCAAGTACGCTCAATCGACGACTGACAAACGGATCGTCGTGTCTTTCATTATGTCCGGCCGATTTGTTCAAATGCGCGTGCGGGATTTTGGACCGGGCATCGAAAAAGCTGACCGAAAACGAATGTTCGAGCCCTTTCACCAAACGCCAAGCGCGACCGCCAAGGCAGTGCCAGGTGTCGGGCTGGGACTGGCGTTGTGTCGCCGCATGGCCAGTTCGTTGGGCGGACGGCTTTTTTGCGGAGACTGTTCGGGCGGCGCGATGTTCGTATTGGAATTGCCGTCAAATTTTACCGTTCGGAAATCTTAGAACGGATCGAACAACGGTGAACGTATTGGGTTCAAACTTTCGTGCAATTCGCTGCCATTGAGTGTAGTGATTCACGATTATTACGGAACTCATCGCATTCAGTACGCCGAAAATTTGTTAGGATTGGGTTCGCGACCGGTCTGGCAAGACCTGCGTCGATCGCGGCCTGTTCTCCGTCTGTTTTATTAATCTCGCAAAGCCCCATTATCAGGAATGTTTTCGTGAATTGGTATTTAACCTCGTTGCCGCGTTCCACATTCGTACCGGGATGGTTGATTTTAATGCTCACATTATTGTCGACATTGCCGCCAGCGCGCTCGTTTGGGCAAGATTGGCCGCAAATCAATGGAGCCACGCGAAACGGTTTCGCGGCTGAGGAAAAATTGTTGAAGGAGTGGCCAGTCGATGGTCCCAAGAAAATCTGGTCACATCCCGTCGGACAGGGATTCTCCGGTCCCGTTGTGGTCGGGAAGCAACTGATTGTCTTTCATCGTCCGGCCGCAAATTATTGGGTGGAAGCGCTGGAGGCCGAGACCGGCAAACTGATTTGGAAGGTCGAGCTGCCCAGCCGTTATGAAGGCGGCGGTCCGGATCAGGATAATGGCCCCAAAGCCGTACCGTTGATCCATCGCGGTCGTGTGTATTTGTTTGGCACATGCGGGAATTTGTTTTGCTTGTCGTTGGAGGATGGCGAGACCATTTGGGAAAAAAATGTGTTGGTAATTTACAAAAGTCCGACCGGCTATTTCGGTGCTGGATCGTCGCCGATCGTGATCAATGAGCGGTTGCTGTTGAATGTCGGTGGCGATCAAGCCGCCGTTGTGGCGTTTGATTTGGAAACCGGGGACGAACTTTGGAAATCCTTCGATGATCGGGCTAGTTATTCGTCTCCGATCGAGGCGCAAATCAATGGCCAAACAACGGCGGTGTTTGTAACCCGGATGCACCTGATCGGACTGGAGCCCGCAACCGGCAAACTGTTGTTTGAAATCCCGTTTGGTCAACGGGGCCCGACTGTGAATGGTGCAATGCCCGTGTTTGCGGCCGACCACTTGTTTATCAATTCCGCCTATGGAGTCGGCGCACGTTGGCTGAGTACGACAGGTGGAAAACTTGAAAAAGTTTGGGCCAATGACGAATCGTTTTCCAGTCATTACTCGACACCCATATTTCTGAACGGCCATCTGTACGGCACGGCGGGACGAGAGGACTTCGCCGATGGCGATTTCCGCTGCATCGAGGCTGCCACCGGCCAAGTGAAATGGATTGAGGACGGCATTCCGGTCGGTCATACGCTGTGTGTCGATGGCCAGCTGTTGCTGTTGGACTGCCAGGGATCGTTACATCGAATTGCGCCCTCGGCAACGGAGTTCAAACGAATACAGTCCGCCAGAATTCTGGACGGACCGTCCCGATCGATGCCGGCTGTCTCCAACGGCAGGTTGTTTGTACGCACCAATGCCAGTAACAAAATGGGCGAGTTAAGCTGCTTTCAACTTGGAGAATCCAAATAGGACGGCCGATTGAAATAATGGCGATTGTCGCCAAGTACGATCGGTGCATGAACGAATTCGCCGACTGGATTCGCGGACAATTTCGAGAGCAGCGATTGGAGCGACGCAATTTGCAGTATCGTCAGCCCCTATGTTTTTGCGACACTCGCACGCGAATTCTTTGTCGCACATTGAGTGTTCGTAGCCCATCGAAAAAAACTTCTTCGAGTTGCCTTAAGAATGTTCCGGTCGAATTGGCAATCATGGTTCGATCCATTCCAAGCTGCCGATCATTTTGCTTCCTTTCGTTCCAGCAGTTGGCGGAGTTGTTCGATCTCATCCGCGGACAGGTTGCTGGATTGGACGAAATGGGCGATCAATGGCCCCGTTTCTCCGCCGAAGACCGATTGCAAAAAAGACCTGCTCACTTTTTTGATTGTGGCAGACTTGGCGACGGCGGATCGATAGAAATAGCGATTGCCGTCGGCGACATATTTCAAAGCTCCTTTTTTGACCAAGCGATGTAGAAATGTCCGGATGGTCGCTGGCGTCCATTCCGACTCGACTTGGAGCGCCTTGATGATGTCGCTGGCCGCAACCGGTTGCCGTTCCCAGACCACGTTCATGACTTGCCATTCGGCGGGCGAAATTTCCGGCAGCTGGGCCATCTCAACTCCAATCTTAGAAACTGTTGGTTTACAGACGTAGTTATTTACAAATGTAAACAATCGGGCAAGGTCAGATTTTTCCGCAATGCTAGCCAAAGGCGGGCACTCGAATCGTGTCGAATCCGGCATCACGCGTGAGCTCGATCATCAAGTTCGGCTCGCCCCGGCATAGTGTGCGACGGCATACGTGCGGGTCGAGTCCAAGTATTTTCTACCTGCTCCTTCCCATCGCCGATCATTTGGTAAACTCAGGGCTGGACTTTCTCCAACCCGTCAAACACAAGGTGATACGATGATTCGAAATTTTGTTGTGGCGCTCGCGCTGATGGCATTAATGAATTTAACGGCATGGTCCGATGACTGGTCGCGGTTCCGTGGGCCGGAAGGCTCAGGGGTCGCTACCGACTCAGCGTCGATTCCGTCGGTATGGTCACCGACGGCGAACCTTGCTTGGAAAACACCGCTGCCAGGTCCAGGAGCGTCCAGTCCGATTATCGTTGGCGGCAAGGCGTTTGTGACTTGTTATTCCGGTTACGGACTGACTCAAGAAAACCCCGGCGATATTGAAAACCTGATGCGGCATTTGGTTTGTATCGATCTGGCCACCGGCAAAAAGCTCTGGCAAAAAGATGTCAAGGCCGCGCTGCCTGAGGATCCTTATAGCGGCATTGGAGTCACCGCGCATGGTTACGCTTCCCATACGCCGGTTTCCGATGGCCAACATGTTTATGCCTTTTTCGGAAAAAGTGGCGTACATGCTTTTGATCTGGACGGCAAACTGTTGTGGCAGGCTGACGTCGGCAAGGAATCCGATCCCACAACCTGGGGTTCATCGTCGAGTCCCATTGTGTTTGAGAACACTGTGATTGTGACGGCGTCGGCTGAGAGCCAATCGATTGTCGGACTGGATAAAGAAACCGGAACCGAACTTTGGCGGCAGGAAGCTAAAGGCCTGGACGGTATGTGGGGAACACCAACGCTGGTCAAGGTCGATGATCAACGAACGGATCTCGTGATGTGTGTAGCTAAGGAACTGTGGGGACTTGATCCGAAAAACGGGAAACTCCGTTGGTTCGCGGACGCGACTGGAGCTCAACAGGCCTATTCGAGCGTGGTGATCGACGGCAAACGGGTCTATGCCTTCACCGGTCGAGGCGGCGGCAGTATCGCAATCGATGCGGGTGGCAGTGGCGATATCAGCAAGACCAATACAGTTTGGACCGGTGGTGACAACTCGAGTTTTGCTTCGCCCATTGGTTTCAAGAATAAACTCTACGTCGTGACGAGTGGGGTGTTGACCGCTGTTGATGCGAAAACTGGCGAGCGGATTCAACGATTGCGTTTGCGGGGAGCGAAGCAGTCCGGAGGTCGATTTGGATCGTTGGATTATCCTTCTCCGATTATCGTCGGCGACCGTTTGTTCTACATGAACGGCAGTGGTCAGATGTACGTCTTCGAACTGGAGGGGGAAATGAAGCAAGTCGCGTTGAATCAATTGACGACTGACTCAGAAGTTTTCTGGGGCACTCCCGCGGTCAGCGATGGTCGGATGGCGATTCGCAGTTCCAAACATTTGTACTGCGTAACCGACAAAGGGGATCAGGTAGATCAATCGGCAAATGAAATGGCTCAAGCCGATGAGCCAGCTGCGGAAGAAAATGGCAACGGAGGTGAACAGCGAGGTGGTGGTCGCGCAGGTGGCGGCGGACGCGGCCAGAACTTCGATCCGATGGCGATGTTCAACGGATTGGATAAGGACCAGGACGGGCAAGTTACCGAAACTGAACTCGAAGGAAACCGAATGGCCGATCGTTTGAAAACGTTGGATAAAGACGCTGACAAATCGATATCCAAAGATGAATTCCAATCGGGCATTACCACGTTGTTCAGCCGTGGTGGTGGCGGAGGTGGCGGAGGCGGCGGCTACGGAAACGGTGGCAAAGATACTCGACCGGATCGCCCACAACGTCCCGCCGCAGCGGAGGGAAGTTAAGCTGCTTACCCGGCCTCTTGTGGGCTGGGTGAAGCGAACCACAGGACCATTGGTCCCCATGGTTCGAGCGGATTTAAATTAAGCAAGCGAGGAGAACACGCCTCAAGTGTTTTTCTCGCTTTTGCTTTTACAAGACAAACTGTCTAAAGACCAGGTCACGATCCCCCTTCGTCGCAGCCCAATCCCTTGTTTTCCCGGTTTGACGCCGCCGGCGAGAACAATTTTTAGTTCACCGTTTCCAGAGACTTAACGGAAGTGGGAAGCTGGCCAAACGGTGTAAGAAAGTCGGGCAGGGCAAGTATTCGATGTCTTCTCTTCAACTTAACAACATGCCAGCTATCCCAAGAGTTGTCGGAATATCGGACAAGTGATAGTGCACTCTCTGTTTGTTGCGCAAACCCCGTTTACTGCCAAAAAACGCTGGATTTGGACCCTCGGTCCCTTGTTAATTCAGCTAATCCGCGCAGCTTGCCACAATCACAAACCTCACAATCGGTCAAATTGCCAATTTCGACATTTTTTTCCTCATGAATCCGTAACACTAGGTCGATTAAAACGAAGAATCGTTTAATAGCGGAACGATCACTCTCGGAACAGGCGTCAAGGACAAGTTCGAAATGAAAATTCACACGACTCGATTCGGCTCGATTGAAATTGAACCTGATGACATTCTGTTTTTCCGCAATGGTCTGCTCGGATTCGAGGATTGTCGACACTGGGTGTTATTGGCCGACGCCGACAATACTTCGGTGGCTTGGTTACAGAGCATGCAGCATGCCGATATCGCCATGCCGGTCGTTTCCCCTCGCCGTTTCGTGGCCGAGTATCAAGTACGTTTGGAACCGAAGGACGTTGACACGTTACAACTGTCCTCTGTCGAACAAGCGTACGTGCTCGGAGTTGTCAGCCGCGACGAAGAGACCTTAACGCTCAATCTGCGCGCGCCGCTGGTGATTAATCTGGATCGCCGGATCGGTTGCCAGGTGGTAACCGTTGATCCTCAGCCGTTGCAATACGAGTTGGCTACGCTGCCAATGAATCTCCGTCGCAGCGCGTAAAGCATCAGTTCCTGCTGATTGACTGGCCGGTTTCTTCCGGAATAACAAGCATCATCGACAGGAACGGTCATTCGGATCTTTTTGTCGAATCCGAAAGTTTGTCGGCCGATATAGACGAAAGCCTTGTTTGCTAGCGAGCAATCGGGACAGCCTGGCGAGTGGCTTGGTTGTCAGTTCCCGCGACGAACAAACAGCGCTGAAGTCGTTTTACCATCGCGGCAAGGGATTGCCCAGCGTTGGAGGTACAGGCGATCCATTGTGGGGTTTCGTAAATCCCATCCTTGTACCATCAATTGGCAGTCAAATTTTTTTTGTAAGGAGCCAGCCATGCTGGTCTTGTCGCGGCATCGAGACGAAAGCATCATGATCGGCGATAACGTGCGAATCACGATCGTTGACATTCGAGGAGACAAAGTCCGGCTGGGGATTGATGCCCCCAACGAAATTCCCGTTCACCGGCAAGAGGTTTACGACGCAATCAAACGCGAGAATCAAAAAGCCAGTCGGCTAGGTCCATCGGAAACTCGTGACATCGGAAAATAGGCAGCCGTCCAGCCGTCGTTAAAACAAAAGTTCAGCTTCGGTCGACGCCGCGTGATGCGCTATGATTCTTGAGGCTCGGTAATGTTGTGGCGGTTCTCGTTCGACGGAACAGCGATTGAGCGGTCGGAGTCAACTGATGCCACAGCCCTTGAGGATTTGCTCCGGGCCGGCCAGGTAGCTCGTGTGGAAGCTGCCAAACTCGGCGTATCTGGCACTCGCTTCGTCAAATCGCATGTCGTAAACGATTTGTTTCAGGTGCAAGGGGTTCGTGGCCCACAAGGTCACGCCCCATTCCCAATCGTCCAGTCCGACGCCAACTGTGATCAGTTGCGTCACTTTGCCTGCGAACTTGATCCCGCTGCGAGCATGTTCGGACATCAAGCGGTGTCGTTCAGAGCTGGGCAACATAAACCAATTGGCGTTGGGATCACGCCACTTGTTCATCGGGTAGAAACAGCACACCGGCCAATCTGGGAAATCGGGCGTCAGTCGTTGATAATTCATCTTTTCGAGACGTTGGGCGTAGAGCTTGAGCTTGGTTTCGTAAGCCGAAGTGCCGGGGTCCTCGCCATCGCGGCGCAGTTTGTCGCCAAACTGTTCAACCGATTGCGCGTATTCGGAAATTTCTGAGATTGAAATGTACGAGTAGGTCGGTCGGATTACCTCGCCCAGGGGACTGGCCATCAACAATTGGTGTACCGATTCGATTTTAAGTGGATCGGCGTCCATCATCATCAGCGAAAAATCCGCCTTATGGCCGGCGACAATGCCAGTCTGCAGGCGTGCGGGTTGACCGTCAATCGCCGGATCGAGCAGCGCTTTAAATTGCTGAATTCCCAACTGTCGCGCGTCAGTTTTCATGCCGGACAGTCGTTGGCGATCAAACAAGTAAAAAAAATGGCTGCAATGCCAGCCTTCACCGGGGGAGACTTGATCCAATGAAAATCCCAGGTCGCTAATTGTGATTGGCATGTTCAACTACCCGATCGGGAAAAAAAATTCATCGCAATCAGTGATAACCGAAGAGGCTTGGGAAGGGAACCGTGCGTCACCGCGTCAAACGCTCGGCGGCAGTCGCGACGGTTTGTTTTCGGCCTGAAAATAAGAAAATTGCCAATCGCTCGAGTGTTGATCGAGCAACTATTCCCAAAATCCGGTCCTTGGAAAACAGCGAAGTCGCGACCTCGTTTAGCGAAAAGGTCGAAATTTTAGGGACATGAAACGAACTCCAAGTGCAGGAAGGGTAGAAATCATCGGCCGACCAACTTCACAGTGGTCAGCCTCGGTAGGTCTGTAATTCGTTTTCGGCGGACGCCGCAACCAATCTCAGATCGTGGCTTGCCAGGCGGTTGGCATTGTAATTGCTCAACTGTGCTTTCCAATTCGAACCGTATTCGCAAGACGATCATCGGAGTCTGCTATTCACCAACGACCGAGATGCCAACCCGTGTAACAACTCCACTCCCGAGTCTTAACGATACGGACGATTCGTTTTGTGACCCATCGTCGGAGACATCCTGCAAAAAAAAAATCCAAACCTTGAAAAATGGATCTTGACGATTGTTAGATTTTTGCTTCAATTACTCGCGCCTTAAAAATACTGTTCTGCCTGTTCGAATGCTGAACCTGAATGGAATTTTGAAAAGGTTAATTTCCTCGAAAGGAATCATTGAATGGGTCATTTTGACGATGCTGGTAGCCAGTCTGACAAGGAGCCTCCCAATACGGCTCACTTATTTAACGGGCCGCTACTTCAAATTCACCGCACTTTGGGCACAACCACTTCCCGGTTGACTCCCAGTTCTTCTCCCCAAGTTTCCGCGTTTCGTTTTGACGGGAAATCCCGCAGCGAGGTCGAAAAACACTCGATTGCGGCTTCGGAACACCGATTATTGGTGACTCTGAAAGATTCGGCGATGCTTGAGGCTCCGACTGAATTGGCTTTGCCGCAGTCGGCGATCAAACGTGGACCCCGCAAGCCGCTGACCAAAACACGCCTATTTCGTAAGCAATTTTTCCCCGAGGCGACCGATCGCCAATGGAATGACTGGCGTTGGCAGTCCCAGCATCGGATTCGCAAGCTGGAACATTTCGAGCGGATGATTACGCTTTCCGATGATGAACGGACGGCTCTGATCCAAGGCGGGACGATGTTGCCAGTCGGCGTTACGCCGTATTACATGAGTTTACTTGACGCCGATGATCCGAATCAGGGATTGCGTCGGACGGTAGTCCCATCCACGAACGAATTCAAGCGTTCGTTGGGTGAAGCAGATGACCCGCTGGGTGAAGATGGTCATAGTCCGGTGCCGGGCTTGGTTCACCGCTACCCGGATCGAGTACTGTTGTTGCCACTGGATTTTTGTTCGACCTATTGCCGTTATTGCACGCGGTCGCGGGTCGTGGGGCATGGAGAAATGTCTCCTAACGAACAACGCATGGAGAAAGTTTTCAACTATCTTCAAAACACACCCGTTGTTCGCGATGTGTTGATCTCCGGCGGCGATGCGTTGGCGTTGAGCGATGAGAAGCTGGATTGGATTCTTGGTCGCTTGCGAGCGATTCCCCATATCGAGTTTGTCCGCATCGGCACCAAAATGCCCGCCGTTTTGCCGCAACGGATTACGCGCGAGTTGGTCCGCGTACTCCGAAAATATCATCCCCTTTGGATGAGCATCCACTTTTTGCACCCGGATGAATGCACGGAGGAATCCAAACAGGCTTGCGAACGTTTGGCCGATGCCGGTATTCCCTTGGGTTCTCAAACGGTTTTGTTAAAGGGCGTCAATGACTCGGTGGAAACGATGAAGCAATTGGTTCATCGGCTGTTGATGATGCGCGTCAAGCCGTACTATCTGTATCAATGCGATCCAATTAGTGGCTCGGCTCACTTCCGCACTCCAGTCAGCAAGGGCTTGGAGATCATGGAAGGCCTGCGTGGCCACACCACCGGTTACGCGGTTCCGACCTTTGTCATCGACGCGCCGGGTGGGGGTGGAAAAATTCCATTGCAACCCAACTATGTTGTTGGGCGCGATGGCGATTGGTTGGTCCTGCGAAATTTCGAAGGTCAAGAATTTCGTTATCCCGATCCGGTGGTAAATTAGGAGTGCCTGCCATGAAGATTGGCTTGACGTACGATTTGCGCGACCAATATTTGGCCGCCGGCTACGGAGCAGAAGAGACCGCTGAGTTTGATCGCGGCGAGACGATTGACTCGATCGAAAATGCGTTGCGACAACTCGGTCATGAGACCGATCGCATTGGCAATGCGCGCGAATTGATGGGTCGGTTGGTCAGTGGCGATCGCTGGGAATTGGTGTTCAACATTTGCGAAGGACTTCGGGGTTCAGGTCGAGAAGCGCAAGTTCCGGCGATTTTGGACGTGTTCGAAATTCCTTATACGTTTGCTGATCCCGGAGTGATGTCCGTTTGTTTGGATAAGGGTGTCACCAAATCGGTGGTCCGTGCGGCGGGTGTGCCAACACCGAATTACTTGGCGGTGCACGATCTCGATGAAGTAACGCATCTGCTACAGACAGGTAGACTTACGTTTCCGCTGTTCGCTAAACCAATTGCCGAAGGAACTGGCAAAGGAGTGACTGCGGCATCACGAGTGAATGTCGCCGCCGATTTGCCCGACGTTTGTCGGAATTTGTTCGAGCGCTTTAGACAGCCTGTTCTGATCGAAGAATTCCTGCCCGGCCGTGAGTTTACGGTCGGAATTTTGGGCACAGGTAATCAGGCCACTTGTTTGGGAACGTTGGAAATTTTCCTGCGCCCGGAAGCTGAGCCCGATGTTTATTCGTATGTCAATAAGGACCGGTGGGAAGAATTGGTGGAGTATCGGTTGGTCAATCCTGCCGACGATTCCACGGTTGAGCAAGCCGAACAATTCGCGATTTTGGCTTGGCGTGCGCTCGGTTGTCGCGATGGTGGTCGAGTCGATATGCGGTGCGATCGAGGTGGTGAACCGCAGTTTATCGAAGCCAATCCGTTGGCGGGCTTACATCCGTACCATTCGGATTTGCCAATGATCGCGACGGCGCGAGGAATACCGTACGTTGAGTTGCTGCGCCGAATTGTCGACTCGGCGATCGAACGGGCGAATTCTTCGTCGTTGGTCGCGTCGCGCGGAGCGCAGCTTTGAAAATCGTCGTGATGCATCAAGTCGTCACCGAAGCGGCGTCAATTGATGATCTGGATGTCTTGGTCCAGCGCGATGCCATTGTCGCGGCGTTGGTTCGATTGGGACATCAGATTGAGGTGCAGCCAATTTCGTTAAATCTGGAAACCGCACAACAACAACTGCTTGCGCGAGAACCGGCGTTGGTTTTCAATTTGGTGGAGTCGTTAGGTGGCACAGATCGGTTAGTCGGTCTGGCAATCTTGATGTTGGAAGCCTTGCAAATTCCCTTCACCGGTGCCGATTCATTTTCCACGTTGGTCACTGCAAATAAATTGTTGGCAAAGGAACGAATGCGAGAATTGGGTTTGCCGACACCCGACTGGCTAACTCTTCAGCCGGATGACAATGAATCGTTGGCGATGGATATTCGGACCGCTGACTGGATTATCAAGCCGACTCTGGAACATGCTTCCTTTGGAATCGTCGATCAATCGGTGGTTTCGGCGCAACACGCCGAGGATTTAAGGAAGGAATGCGCGCGCCGGACGCGGGCCGGCGGTCGGCCCCATTTTGCCGAAGCGTATATTGATGGTCGTGAGTTTAATTTATCACTATTGAATCGACAGGTTTTGCCACCGGCCGAAATTGAATTCGTCGGTTTTCCTGCCGGCAAGCCAAAAATAGTGGGTCGCTCGGCGAAATGGGATGTCGATTCGTTCGAATACAACCAGACACCGCGGCGATTCGAGTTTGGCGATGCAGATGAACCGTTGTTGGAGGAATTGGCGGCTTTAGCCGTCGGTTGTTGGGATGGATTTGGGTTGCGCGGCTATGCTCGAGTTGATTTTCGGATCGACCGGCAAGGCCGTCCTTTGATTTTGGAAATCAATACGAATCCCTGTCTGTCGCCGGACGCAGGGTTCGCTGCGGCAGTTGCAGAAGCCGGGTTGACTTACGATGTGGCGGTACAGCGAATCGTTGCCGCCGCCCTACCCCGTTAGCTCGAATTCACAATATCATTTGGATTGAACCGGCTTCATGGAAAATCCCCTAAAAAGTGCGTTGCCCCCGACGTTTCGCTATGAGGTCACGAATGCCGATCGGTCCCATGTCGCTCAGATCGTTTCGTCCACGGGTTTCTTCCGGGCGGATGAAATTGAAATTGCCGTCGAGTTAGTGGACGAACGATTGGCCAAATCAGATGCTTCAGGCTACCATTTCGTATTCATCGAGATTGCCAGCAGCGTGGCCGGTTATGTTTGCTATGGGCCGATCGCTTGTACTTTGGGAAGTTTCGATTTGTATTGGATTGCCGTGGCTCCGCAATTTCAGCGACTCGGATTGGGTCAGCGATTGTTGATTGAATCCGAACGATTGATTGCCGAACAAGGCGGGCGGCAAATCTATATCGAGACCTCCAGCAAGCCCCAATACGCGCCCACCCGCGGGTTCTATGAGCGCTGTGGCTATCACATCGCCGCAGTCTTGACGGATTTTTATGAGCTTGGCGACGACAAAGTCGTCTGGCAGAAAACCCAGCCCCTAAATACAAACTAGCGACGATCAATCGAAGTTTGAACTTAGTCTTTGCTCAACAAATTTTCGATGCTGGAAAATAATCGTTCCATGACAAACGGTTTCTCAATATAGTCGCTCACACCTAGCATTTGAGCATACTCGCGATGCCGGGTTCCCTCGTTGGCGGTGATCATAATGACCGGAATCGGGTTGTCGGTAGTTTGGCACAATCGTTCGAGTACCAGGAAGCCACTTCGTCGAGGCATCATCATATCGAGCACAACCAAATCCGGTTGTTTCGTTTCGGCGATGGCAATTGCTTGATTCCCATCACGCGCAACGGAGACGTCGTATCCTTTTTGACTCAAGGCATAACGCAGCGATTCGACGATCTCAGGATCGTCATCCACGACCAATACATGGAACTTTTTGATGACCGACGTGCGGGGTTGCGTGCCTGGCATTGTAGATTCGTGAGTCGTGGTCATTTAGAAAGTATCGGGAAAAAAAGTGGCATTTGTTGCAAAACACAATGGGCAAAAGTCAATGATGATCGTCAGGCTTTGGAAACGCCGAACAAATTAGGGAAGGGGCAAGATTTAACAAGAAGATAACAGTGTCGGACTGTCCATTACACTTTCCTATACATTCCAAGGATCTGATTCTAGATAACGGTTTAAAAATAGCAAATCCGGATGCATTTCCGCCGTTATCGCGGCCTATTGCCCGCACAAAAACCGTCAATTACTTTGGCAAACCGCTTTGTGAGCTGAGAGACTTGTACGAGCCTTTGACACAATGGGGTCGGAAAAAACGGCTAATTCGCGATCACAATCCGGCGCCAGTTCAATGTTAACACTGTTCTCTAGCTAACCCATTATTGCATTCGACTGGAATAATGCGACTAGGCTGCAATTTTTCCCAAATTGTTGGAACCCGAATGTAGTGCATGGTCGCCGTCAGAATTTGCCAATCCCAATCGTTGGTGGCATTTTTCTGCTGGCAATGTTGACAAATGGCGATTTTTTATAGAGGACGGCGGAAGTGAGGTTTCGAATGATCTTTTTCGGTAATTTTGGGGACTAAAAAATGTGGCGTGCCTTGTTTTATGCAGTTGGAATCGTGCTAATAGCGGTGGGCGTCGAGTGTATCGTCGTGGGGCGGTTCACGATCTCGCAATCGGCAAGGTTGCCTGGATTTATAGATAGAATTTTTTACGATAATGGGACCGGAGGGTACAGCTGGGGGAACAATCAATCCGTCGGAGGCGTTGCTGCTCCCCAATCGATACAGGGCTACGGAGGCGTTCCTAATTATTCGTCGCGATTTGGCCCGTCTCGATTTGCCAGTTCACAATTTGGCAACGAACAGTTTTTTGGTGGTGGCAATCGAGACGGTCAAGCGACAGGTAACGCACCCTTTAGCTTGGCAGGATTTGGCAAGAGTCCGTCCAATGCAATGAACCAACAAAATTTGTTCGGGCCATTAAAGATTGTTCAGACTCGAGATTGGATGCCTTGGAGCTTAATTGCCGCCGGAACCGTAATTGTGTTGTACACCAATTCATTGGGTCGACGTGGCGGAGAGACCGAGTAAATAAATTCGGCCCGGCTCGCGGTAGGGAGTGTCAGCAAATAAGATAGTGTATCGGGCTCGCGACCGAATGCTAAGTCCGAACTTCTTGGTCCAACATGAATCAACCCGAAAATATGACCCTCAAAGGAACGTTGGATCAACGTTCCAAGACCAAGAGTAAAGTCAGCCTTTCAGATACGATTTCCAAGCCCGGTCGTTGGATCGTGTTATTGGTCCTGATTCTGTCGCCGTGGGCGTTTGGGAGCGTATATCATTGGGCTCAAACTTTGATGGCGATCGCCCTGCTGATCGGCGTTGGTTTCTGGTGGATGGAATCCGCGATGAGCGATCGAAAATCGCAGATTATTCCCTACGTGGCAATATTTGTTCTCGCCGGCCTGCTGTTGGGATTGTTTCAGGTATTACCCTTGCCGACTTTTTTGGCTGATCTGGTCCTCGGACGGCAGCAAGAAATTTACCAGAAGTATTCCGGTGACTCGGCGGCCGCAGGCCGAGTTTCGTTGAACCTGGAGCAGACTTGGGGACAGTTGCAAATGTTGGCGCTGGCTTTGGCCGGATTGATGTTGGGTTCCCAGTATTTTCGCACGCCGCGTGACTTTGTTACTTTATTGGTTGTCTGTACTGCCAATGGGACCTTGTTGGCGTTCTTTGGGATTGTCCAAAAACTGACCTATGACGGCAAAATATTCTGGACCTTTCCCGTGTTGGCTGGCGCCCCGTTTGCGACTTTTATCAATCGTAATAATGCGGCTGGCTACCTGATACTGGGTTTGGCCTGTTGTATTGGCTTGCTGCCCATTGTGATGTCCGTCCGCAAAACGACGGGGCCGGTTCCGATTATCAGCAAAGAGATGCCGTTCTGGAGGCAATTCTACTATTATGCGCTGTTTTTCGTATCGGAATTGACCGCCAGTAAATTGTCGGTAATCGTCGCGACGGTTTTGATCGCTGGTGGAGTCGTGGGCTGCACCTCGCGGGGCGGTGGCTTAGCAATGCTGGTCGGTGGCGTTGCGACGTTGTTGGTTTATGGCGTTGCCCGAAGGCCCAAGAACATGGTGTTTGTCTTGGCTCCCTTGGTCGCGATGGTCGTGGCCTTGACTGGCTGGATCGGCCTGAGCGATCAATTGCTGAGCCGTTTCGAAAATACAGATTTGGCCGACGTCTCAAAAATGGATGGACGATTTCAGAATTGGCATGATACCTGGCCGGCGGTCTCTGACATGGGGTGGTTGGGGTCCGGTTTGGGGTCGTATCGACAAGTGCATCGGCTGTACTCGGTAAAACCAGAAACCGCATTATTCGAGTACGCCGAAAATCAATATTTCCAAGCCTTGGTGGAAGCGGGGTGGCCCGGGTTGATTTTATTTTTAGGTGCTTGGTTGCTCGCGTTTCGATATGCCAGCCTGTTGATTTTCCAAGGTCAATCAGCGACGACGATCGGAGCCGGTACGTTGGGCGTGTTCCTGCTGGCTTCCCAGGCCGCGGCTTCATTCTTTGACTTTGGTCTATATATCCCGGCTAACATGTTGTTGATGTCGGTTTTGGTAGGAACACTGGGGTATCAATCCCATGCATTGGCGGGACGGATAAAGAAAAAAAACTTGTTGCGTTTCGAATTTCCCAAAGTGTGGTCACAAGGCTTGGCACTGGTGTTGTTTGCTGCGTTGACGATTACTGCGATGGACCTGTACCGATATTCTCGCCTGGATCGGGAGATGGTGATGAAGGTCGAGAATTTCCATTTTTCGAACTTGGATCTGGCGGCGACCGATCGGAAAATTGAAGTGCTTGAGTCGTTGACGAGACAAAGTCCCGCCAGTTCAGCCTTAAATTATCTGGGAGAGCTTTGGATTCACCGCGCTCGGTTGATGCGACTCGATGCAGTTCAACAAGAGGAGGAGTTTCGCAATGCGATTCTCATGCGTGACAAAGATGAGAATACAAAGTTGTTGGAGCGACTATGGAGCATGACAACCCTCCAACGGATTCAGGAGCAGGCCTACTATCTGAAACGAGAAGTCTCGAAATTTCAAGTGGCTGTTTTTCTGAATAGTCCCTTCATTCGTGATAACTTGCCGATCGCGACCCGCTATTTTGCTGATAGTCGAAGACGTGCCCCGTTACAGCCGGTCGTGCATTTGCAGCTCGGACAATTGATCAGCGCCATGGGCTGTGAACCCGAAATCGAACGTCAAGGGGCGGCGAGTATTGAACGCGCCATCGAATTAGCGCCGCGTAATCCCGCCTATCGACTATTCGCTGGAATCTTCTACTTGCAAACCGGCAACAGTTTGCTCGCGGCTCCGCACCTCCATGAATACCTCATATTGCAGCCCAGTAAATTTCCTGATTTGATGAATTTGCTAACGGGGCGTTCCGACCGAGCCATTGACCCACTTCAGCCGCTGGTTATTTTTGAAAAAATTATTCCTGACGATGCCGCGATGTTGTTTCAGTTCGGCCGGGATTGGACCAAAGACAATCCGCAAGTGAAATTGCTGGCATTGGAGAAAGCCGTCGTTCTGCTGGGGAACACCATGCCAGTCAGGAATGAAGAAATCTTGTTGTTGGCCGATATTCAATTGGCGAAAGGGGACACGGATTTGGCGATTGAAGCGATGATGGCGGCTTTGCGGGGAAATCCGATGGATCAGGTTACGCAACTAAGAGTGGCCCAATTATTGCTTGAGCAAAACAAGTTGCCGGAAGCTTTGGTTGAAGCCCAGAAGTTATTGCGATTCAAACGCACAGATTCAGTATATAATGAACTAATTGCCCAAATCAAAACTAGGCTTGAAAACCTAAAACAGGAAGATAAGGACGGAACAAGAGAATGATTCGTCGCGTACATTGCACCAGATGAAATTCAATTGAACCGAGGGATTATGATTGTCATTGTTGTTACGTTTCTGATTTCGTTGCTGATCGCCGTGATCTTGATTCCACTGCTGGCAAAAGTGGCCAGAAGAGTCGGCCTGGTTGATAAGCCGGACAATACCCGAAAGTTACATCAGAATTCCATTCCGATGGTCGGTGGACTGGCCTTGTTTGTCGCGGCGCCCGTGACTTCTTTATTGGTGATCTATTGGGCGACGATTTTTCCCGACGCATTCATAAATCTTACGACGTCATTCTCGGTATGGATCCCAGTCCGTTCAATCACGACAAAAATTCTGGCTAACGCCAAGGATATTCATGAGCTGACAGGATTGATGGTCTCCGCCACCGTGTTGTTGGTCGTGGGAGTCATTGACGACCGGTTCGGAATTCGTGGGCGACAAAAATTGGTCGGTCAGATTCTCGCTGTTACGGTGTTAATTTTGTATGGGTACAAGTTCGAGCAGGTCTATATTGCCGACATGCGGATTGATTTTGGTGTTTTCTCCGGGTTGGTCATCTATGCCTGGATTCTTGCCGCCATTAATTCCGTGAATCTGCTGGATGGTGCCGACGGGATTGCGTCAACCATCGGTATCGTCATGAGTCTCGCCATCTGCGTCATGGCGCTGTTATTGGGACGAATGGTTGATGCGATTGTTGCCAGCGCTATTGCCGGGGCACTATTAGGTTTTTTGAAATTCAATTTTCCGCCAGCCAAGGTGTATCTGGGAGATGCGGGAAGTATGTTGATCGGGCTGTTGCTCAGTGCGCTGGCGATCCGCTGTATGTTCAAACAGAATTCGGCCTATGCATTTTTTGCACCAGTGGCACTGTTGGCGATCCCTTTCATTGATACTGCCGCCGCGATCATCCGACGCCGCCTGACGGGTCGCAGTATTTTCGCTGTGGATCGAGGGCACTTGCACCATACCTTGATGAAACGTGGGTACAGCCCGCGCATCAGTCTGCTGTGGGTCGCGTTGTTGTGTTCCACGACAGCCGCCGGCGCTGTGTTGTCGCTGGCCTATCGTCAGTCCGAATACGCGGTTGTTTCGATTGCCATCGTATTGATTGTGATGATTGGTTTCAAGATTTTTGGGTTAGCCGAATATCAATTGGTTACTCGTCGCGCGAATTCGCTGGCCCGCTCGTTGTTCCACATCGCGACGCGAAATTTGCCGGATGTGTTGCAGAGTTCAGTGCATGTGCAAGGTAGTCGCGATTGGCAATTCGACTGGAAACAGTTGTGTGATTTTGCGGATGAACATCAACTCAATCAATTGACTCTGGACGTTAACGCTCCCTGGATCCACGAGTCTTTTCATGCAACTCGCCGTCGCGCTGATATCGATCGGGGCGAAAAAAAGGAATGGTATTCGTTGATTCCGCTGGTGGTTCAAGGAAGGTCCTGTGGTCGCGTAGAAATCCATGGTTCACATCAGGAAGATTTCAATCACCATGATGTAATTCGGAACCTGTTGAAAATCACATCGGACCTGGAACATTCGTTGATTGACTCCGCCGCCAACCCGGCATTGGAAGAACACGAAAATGGGAAAATCGAATCCCGCCCAATTGACGGCGTAAACATCGAAACTGCTGTCACACCCCGTTAGCACTGGGTAGCGTTCGGTTTGATTCGGGACGGATTGACGATACAATCAGTTTCGTTCGATCAACCAACCCTCAGAGGGCTCATTATGGCTGGGCTATTTTTTCTAGGAACTTGCTCGCATTGCCACCGGCCGGCGGAAATTGAAGTCCAAAAACTGGGAAGGAAGATCGACTGTGTTTTTTGCGGGCAGGCTTTCATGGCAGTCGATCGCAACAATCAGTCGGCTGCCTTGGATGACCCCGTTAATTATTGGGTTCGCTTTACCGACCACTCCGGCTCGCCCATCGATTTCGATGTACTCCCGGATCGGGATGTGCACCGGACGCCGCGGTGAATTCGCACCAGATCGTTAGTGCAAATTCCTCAACAGGGTCCATTCTACCTTTTCGAGACCCTCTAAGCCTGCTGGAATTGACCATTGGTGCCCTCCGCGACCGGTTCTGCGCTGAAAAATCACCGTCGGTTGAAATTTCGTGATTCTATGCGAAAATACTGGACGAAATTACGAACCCCAGCATTTTAGCGCTGTCTCGACTTTCGCCGAGAAAACTTCGTCTTGATTGCATAGAAGTTTCGATCAACATTATTCACCCAGGGAGAAATTCGTGAAGTTCAATTTAATCATTTGTCACAGTGTCTTCGTTTTTGTTTTTTCAATTCTGTTGACTCATTCGGCCCAAGCCCATGATGTTTTCAAAAAGGAAATGGACAAAAAATTTCCCAACATGAAAGTTACTTGCAACGCTTGTCATGTCGACAAGAAGCCCAAGACTGAACGAACTCCGTTTGGCAAGTTATTTCACAAAGAAATGGCCGCCGAAGAACTGACGAAAAACTGGAAAACTAAAAAAGGAACTGAGAAAACAGATTATCAACAAAAAGTGATGATTCCAGCGTTTGAAAAAGCCTTCGCGAAAGTCTCAGCGATGACCTACGAAGAAATCATTAACGCCGGAATGGTGGATGGGATTTCCGAATCGAGTGCTACAAAAGAATAGTGCACAGTCACCACAACCGATTTTTTTGCCTGGTCCGGTTCCGATCGCGAGATTCAAAATTGCCGTAGGATTTTCACTCAAAAATATACGGCTTTCCGGACCCTGATCAGGGATTGACAAACCGATCTGGCGGCGACAAAATTGCGTTCTTAATGTGGGCGTTTAGCTCAGTTGGCTAGAGCATCTCGTTTACACCGAGAGGGTCGGGGGTTCAAGTCCCTCAACGCCCATTAGGAAATTTAGGACGCATCCAACATTCAGAGTTGGATGCGTTTTTTTGTGCATATCGGAAATCGCTTGGTTGCGTGTGCCAAATCATTGCGAATTTTGTTCCAGTTCAAATTTGTTCCAGTTTTGATAGGACTCGAACTCCACTGGATGGCTGTGATCGTCTTAGGGCTTCAAATTCTGGGACTCCGAGACCCGTTTGTCGTTCGGCCACACATGAAAGACAGACAAGACGTCGGCCCGCCATTCCTTTAGTTTGAATGTAATCGCGGTCGCTTCGAGGTTAGTCAGCACCAACGCAATCGCGGCAATCCGCAGCGGCCAAACCGACCATTCAAGGACTGCACAGATCCCAGCGACCAGAGCAATCCACTGAGTCCCTTTAGCGCCGTAGGTGTGATAGGACGGAACCCGACCATATTTGTAGAGTCCGGCACCAGTGGTCAGCACATAGCTGCCGATTCCGACTGAAATCCAAATCAGTTCGTGCTCGAGTGTTTTCCAACTCAATAACAACGCTCCACCCAATAACGCGGCATAAAGCACTGCGTCGGCTGTGCTGTCCAGGCGGGCACCAAAATCTGAACGCTGATGAAGCCACCGAGCCAGTCTGCCATCAATCCAATCGGAAAAACTCAACACGATAAACAACCCGACGAATTCGTAACGCCAACCCCAGATAGCGAACGCTACCAGCACGAATGCGCCGGCCAAACGAGCAAAGCAAATCAGGTTCGGAATGGTGATGACCGAGTGCTTAAATTTCGGGTCACGCGGTTCCGGCTCGACTGTTGTTTTGGATGTGTCGGTCGTCATACTTGCGCTTTAAAATTTGAGGATATTATTGGCCATGGACACTTAATGCCGGGCCCAAGTTGGTGAATGTAAAAGAACGATGAAGTAATAAAACGCCGGGCTCGTAAAGACCAAACTATCAACGCGATCGATCATGCCTCCCATACCAGGCATTAGATTGCTGCCGTCTTTCACGCCAGCATCGCGTTTGATCGCTGACATGTTGATATCGCCCAGGAAACCGGATATCGAAATCAGTAACCCCGCCAAGGTCGATAGCAGCATTCCTTCTGCTCGAGTTCTCTCCCACGTTAGAGAAGTTAACCAGGGGGCCAACAGCACGGCCAAGATCACAGTGCAAACCATGCCCCCGAGTAGCCCTTCCAACGTCTTGTGGGGCGAAACCACTGGTGTGATGTGATATTTTCCAAACTTTCGGCCGACAATCGCTTGCATGATGTCGTTTACCTCCGTCAACAAAATCAAAAACAAGAACCAACCTGACGGCCCGACCCAAGGTTCATGATCCGACTCGAACTCGAACAAAAACAATCCATGTGACAAGCCAAAAACCAACAGCAGGAACCCCCAATACATCCCCGCAGTAATTCGAATGAATCCAGCAGTATTTCCAACTACCGAGCGTACTGCCCCCAATAGCAACAGCAGCGCCACGGGAATCGACCAGCGCGCTGTTTCGCCGTTTCCAGTCATAATCAATGCATAATGTACCGCGCCCAAAATCAACAGGCAGCCAATCGACAATCGACCCAGCTGCGTGGGCGGCCCGATCAATCTCAAGTACTCAAGCATGCCTAACACACTCGCCAGGACCAATAATATCGCCACACCCCATTGTCCGAGAATGGCTGCTCCGGACCACAACAGGGCCAAAAGCCACCAGACTTTGAGACTGGCGATGCGCTGAGCTGCGATCTCGGGGGCCGCTTGTCGAATCGCAACCATGCGCATTCCGGTGCCCACTGCCAATGCGAACAATGTTGTGGCGATGATCCAAAGCAGGTTAATGTTGACGGAAATCACGGGACGTCCTTATTATGAGTACCCAAGAACGGTGAGCCCTCGGCGTCCATTTCTTTAATTGACGAGTCAGCTTTTCGCACGGAAATTCGCCCCATGGCAAGACGGACGAGCAATGGAAAGATGACGGTAGCTGCCAAGATGGCAAACAACAAGGGATCGAATAACTGCCACACCCCTTTTTCAGCAATGGTGGCCAACGTTGGGATGCGCGTACCCACAAACACAAAAATCATTGTCCCCGGTATTAAACCTAATGCCGTTGTCCAACAAAATTTTCCAAACGAAATTGAGGTCGCGCCGGCTCCATAATTCACGGCGCTGAACGGAACATGGGCAATCCGCATCATCAACAGGTAGAATACACCATCTTGTTCCAGTCCTCGATTTAGTTTGGCTACCCAGTCGCCAAATCTCGAACTGACGGCATCCCGAACCAGCCAACGCGAGATTAAGAAACCTCCAGTCGCCGCGAATGTAAGTCCGACATCCACCAACACGACGGCTGGCCAAAAACCAAACAACCAACCACACACGACCGACTTGCCCGCAGTCCCCGGTATCAACGAGAGTGTCGTATAGATTGCGAGACCACACAACCAACCCCGGCCTGGAAATCGCTTCACGTAATCTCGCAAGCTGCTCTCGTGGGCGATCAACCACTCCAGGGAACCGAATTGTCGGATCCACAACCCGACCCCTCCAATCACAAAAATGACCAAAAGCATGGCCATAAGTCGGTACTGGACAGATTTCATGATTGTGCGATCCAAGTCGGTTTTTGATTCCATTGTGCAAATTTCGCACCATGAATTTCAGATCGAAAATTTTGTTTTTGGGGCAATTTACGTGTGCGAATTGGCTCGCGCGACTGGATTGAATCACAATCGATTTGGCATGGTGTATGCAGCCAGTGTCATTAGCTCGGATAATTGTCGGCGGTGGTCGGTCCAACGCGCGACCATTCGATTTTTTGAATTTCGTTCAACAACCGGACTGAACTGACGACCCCATGCGGCCTCACGATCAAAAACCAATCCTGACAATCTTGCACATTTCCGATTTGCATTTTGGACCTCCGTTAGTGGAACGAGTCGCCGAAGCGGCGATCCGTTCAGCAGCGGAACTAAACGCGGATGTCGTCGTGGTCAGCGGTGATCTGACCCAGCGGGCAAAACGAGAGCAGTTTCTCGCTGCCAAAGAATTTATGGCCCGTCTTCCCGTAGTTCCGACATTGGTAATCCCTGGCAATCACGATATACCTTTGTACCGAGTATGGCAACGTTTCACCGATCCTTTCGCTCTTTACAAGGAGATCATCACCCACGATTTAAATCCGGTATTGCGACTCGATTCGGCAGTGCTGGTCGGACTCGACTCGACGTCGCCGCGTACGGCCATCAGCAATGGTCGTATATTTCCCTGGCAGCTGGACTATTGCCGACAAGCGTTCGCTGATGCCCCACCCCAGGCGGCGCGCATCGTAGTTGCTCACCATCATTTTGCACCGGCCCACGATTACCTTCGTGACTGGTCCATGCCCAAGACCAAACGGGCCATCATGGAGTTTATCGATTTGGATGTCGATCTAATTTTGGGGGGACACTTGCATCGTGCCTACATCGGCAACTCGCTGGATTTCTATCCCGGAATCCACCGTGAACGCGGAATCATCATTGCTCAATCGGGTACGACGACCTCGCGGCGAGGCCGTGGAAGGGAACGAGAGAAGAACACCTTTAACCTGATCGAAATCTACGTCGATACGATCGATATTCGGCATTACCTATTTTTTGACAACGAAAATGGCTTCATCGCCACCAGCCAACATTCATTTCGCCGGAACCGAAATTCGACAAAGCCGACTTAGAAACCAAGCGGAATCGACCGCCAATGTTAGAATTCCACCGTCTTTTCTGGACTTTTTGCCTGTTTTTTGTTGCTTGGTCGATTGATACGCAGTAAAAACAGGCACTCGCCATCCGTGCATTGTGAATATTTCGGACCTACTGGATTTACTCGATGCGATACATCGTTCTTTGCCAGACCCTTGTGGCTGTGCTTGCTATCGGCTGCCAACCGCAGCCCGCAACCGACGTCGGTTCGCCGGCAGAGCGCGCGACAGCGGTAGCGAAGCAGCTTCGTAAAGCGATGGCCGACCCGTCGATCATGCAATTGGATATGGGGCCTATGGCCGATTCCGGCCTACGTGGGATCAGGCAACGGGAGGTCGCCAAGCCTTTCATGAACGAACTGATGGGGTTTGGCAAGGTCGCCGCAGATCCCCTATGGGAGCTAATCAACGACGAGGACGCAAGCATTCGGCGAGCCGGCACCATCTTGTTGGGGAGCGCCCGCACCGATGCAGCCGGGAAACCGGGGGCTCCGCCGCTGCTGGCGGACTTGCATATACCATTGCTTGAGCGGGCTCTGACTTCCAAAGATGATCAAGTGCGGTATTTTGCTTGCGACGCGTTGGGCAATTTCGCTGACTGGTCTGATGATTGTTTGGATCGCTTGAGAACCACGCTGCCCAAACTCCGCGATCTTCGCAACGATAGTGACAACCAAGTGCGATCCATTGCGTGGATGGCAAGCAACAAGATTGCATCGGCGTTATCGACACGGGCCAAAACGCCCGAAGACCGCACCGCAGCAGCCCAAGAATTTGAGCAATTGCAACGGGAGAAAAATTGGTAACTGGACAGAATAACTCGGGGCCAGACCGAACAGCATAACTCGGGGCCAGACAAAGAGATTTGGTTACCAATTCTTGTAATCAAGATGTTGGCGGCCAAACGGTCTACCAGTCATCGTTGGTTTTGCTCTGACGGTCCGCAGGAGCTGCAGTTGCTCAATGAAACGCGGATGATTGGCAAACTCCATTTACCAACTTTGTGAATCTAGCTCAATTGAGAAGATTGGGCATTCTGCCGTTTGCTGTTTACGCATTTCGGGGGGAACGCTAAAGTTCTTTGGTTATTCCCAAGCAACAGCTGACGCTCGCGCTTTTTGGATGGGACTGTCATGGATGACCCAACAATGAACGAGGAAAATTCAACTCCAGACTCTCGCTGGGCTGCGATTGGGTCTGCGGATCGGTCTAAGCTCGATACGCTTAGGCGCGCCGCAGATAGCTGGCGCAGCGTTGGTTTTCGACGGCATTGTTTATTGATGCTGGTCGGCTTTCTTGGGTTTATGTTCACAGGCTGTCAACAACCGGCTGCAAACTCGCCAGGAAGTCGTGGTGCTCTGTTTGATCTGAGCAAACGACCACAGCTGTTTAGTGCAAAGTCTTTGTTTGCCAAAAAAGATTCGACCGATCGAAACCAGTACAACGCCCAAATTCCGGATTTGCAGATCAACGACGGCAGTCAGTATGCCAATAATGCTGCGAATCAAGTCCAGAATTTGAATCAACGCATGGGTGCTTATGATGCCGACAATCAGTTGTTGAATACCGAAGTCGCGGGCTTGCAACAGAAACTACAACTGGCCAATCAATACAATCAACAGCTCAAAGAACAATTAGCGGGCACGACTGGACAAGTCCAACAAGTTTTTTCCGAGCGTCAATCAGCCGCTCAGCAGATTGCCAATCTCCAAATGCAGTTGGAACAAGCGAATCAGAATCTGCGCCTCGCTCAACAACAAACCCACTTCACCGGTCAACCCGCAACCCAAATGGCTGGCTTTAATGGTGGCATGCCAACGCAATTCGCCAGCTCGGGTGGAGCGACGATACGAGCCAATAACAGCTTGCTGCAAAAACTTTCCGCCATTCAGATTCCAGGTGGGCAAGCACGAATGGACGGCGATGTGATTCGGATCGAGTTTCCATCCGATCGTTTGTTTGTCCCGGGTAGCTACGAAATCCAACCCGCGCAACTGCCGCTGTTACAAAATATCGCCGGTACAATTTCCCAATCTTTCCCGCGCCAGATTGTGGGAGTGGAAGCCCATTGGGACAACACGCCATTGAATCCGCCCGGAACCACCGATCATCAGCTGACCGCTACCCAAACGTTGGCGGTTTTTGATCAATTGGTTCGGTTGGGTTTGCCGCGTAAACAGCTGTTCACCATGGCGATGGCGAGCAATCGTCCGCGACATGCAGCTGGCATGGTGGATGGAATCAATCCGAACCGCCGAATCGAGTTAGTGATTTACCCAGAAACCTATGATGGTTCATAACTGAACAGCAGGGAATTTGGTCCATTGGATCCCATCCGCGTTAGCTTTCAGTTCCTGATTCGAATCGAATTCTACAACAATCTGCTCGGAACACGCGCTGGGTGACAATGCAATCGGCGGATTCAAATGCGCGACGTCGCGGCAGCGCGCTCGGAATTTTCAATCGGCGAATTCTCCGTTGAACGATCCACAATCACGAATATTTTTGCAAACCTAATTCGTTCAACTCATCCTGGATTGAATCCTCGTCCTGCGAAATTAATGACTCGCGCACCTCCGCGATTAATAACTCGGCAAATTTTTGGCGGGCGCGATGCAAGTTTTGTCGAACCCACTCTGCCGATACCGTTCGATCCATACTGGACGAAAGTGCAGCGGCCATTTCGGACGAGCTGGCCTGCGGATTCTCTGCACGGAAATGCAATACGGTGTAGAAGTGGTTTTGGCGGTGAGCCTCAAATTTTCTCAGTTCAATCCAGGCGTGACTGAGAATTTCTTGACGCCAATGTATTTGAAACTCCTGCTCCAACGCCACCAATTGATTTGTTGCCGAGTCGTCGACGAGTCGATCGGCGGCGGAACTGGAAAGTTCAGTCGTCGGTTTTTTACGAAAATGATCCGTCACCAAATTTCGCAACGACGTCTTCAGGTAGTCGCGAAAGCGACCTTTCGAGGGATCTACATTTCGGTAGTCGCCGCGTACGAAACGCAACGCAAATTCTTGTGCCAGGTCGTCTGCGATATCGCAATTCCTGGATGCTCCCAGAATATATCGATAGATGCTGTTTCCATATCGCAACAAAATCGCGTTCCGGGCACTGGCCGCTGCATCGTCACGGCGTTCGCCCCGTTGGCAATCAAAAATCTCGTCCCAATTCGTCGTGATTCGACTCAATCGGCTATTATCGGAATTAAAGGACATGGTGTTTTCGGCAAGGTCTACGGAATCGTTAAAGTCTAAAAACAATTCTCCCGATGAACATTCGATGATAGTCAAATCTTTTGAAAACTGGGCCGCGATCAAATGCAACAACTCCAAAAGGGTGCCGAAATAATCGCCGCTCTATGTCTGGGGCTCTGTTTCGTCGCAAATGTGACCGCGCAAGCCATCGACAGGAGAACATCATCGCCGGTTTTGGGCGTTGATTCAGTATCCCAATTCACTCTAGGAGATGATTCGTACGATTACGATTTTTGCTCGTCCAATGGAAACTTGCAAGCTGGCACGTGGTCGGCATTTGTCGGATTGGACGGATCGAAACAACCTCAAGATTTTGGTGTCAATGCGAATTTTGGGGGCCGCGGCAGTCTCAATTACTCGGCGCCGTTGCTGGCTGAATATGGGATTGGTTTTCAAGCCGGCTCGGCACTCGTTGCCACGGCCAACGCCGTGCAAGTGTTTGAACTCCTGGGTGAAGCGACGGATCGTTTCCAGAGCTATACGACCGTCGGAGTTTTTCAAAGAACACCCAACGGATTTGCCGCGGGAGCCGTTTATGATTTTCTATACCAGGATTCGTTCGATCAGTTTCAATTGGGCCAATGGCGATTGCGGGGCAGTTTTGATATCAGCCCCGTGTGGGAAATCGGTACGACCGTTAATCTTAATTCTAAATCCGACGTGGGCCGGTTCAATAGCACGTTGATCGAATTACAACCGATTGAAATGTTGAATGTCTATGTCAATCGACGTTGGCTCTCGGGCGTCACCACGATGCTGTGGGCCGGAGTGGCCGACGGTCATAACGAGAACAACGCCATCACCGGAGCGCTACCACGAAAAGAAAATCAATTTCTGTTTGGCGCAGAATTCTTTGCGCCATTGAACAACTTAATGGCGATTTACGGTGAGACGAATATCATGATGCCAGTCGATACGGGATCGGTCGACGCCTATCTCGGCATCGAACTCATTCCAGGGGGATTGAGTCGCAAAGGTCGCCAGAATCGTTATCGGGCTCTCTTGCCGGTCGCTTCTGGTCCCACCTTCGCCAACGATTTGATCGTCCGCTAAATCGGCCTCGGTTTCGCCCGATTGGTCGCCGTATGGTACTTCAGTCGGATTCGCGTTTGATCGCGAATTGGAAAAATTCAGTACCCACGATCGCCTCAGGTGTAGTGGATTCGGCAAGTTCACGAATGACAACCTGCAACTCCGACGACTGCAGTCCACGCTGGTGCACCAACAAGCGGGCCGGTTGAGATTTGAGTTTTTCCATGGCATTTTTTACGTCTCGCAACGTCTGCCCGAAATATTTGGATTGATTGGATTGGCTGCCAATCATCATTTCACCCCGATGCACGGCGAACGAAAATTGTTGTCGTGGGATGTCCGGCCATTGCGAAAAATGCGCATACAATGTGGCTAATTCACGGACCAAATCGCTCTGCTGGGCAAACGCCAAAATCAAATAGTCATCCGAGCGATCGATCACTTCGCAGCCACCTGCACCCGCGTTTGTCAACCGTTCATCAATGGCTCGCCAAGCGGCCCGCATTTTTATCTCACCCAGTTGTTGAATCGTCTGGTTTGAATTCGCGTCCCAGACCGCCAATAAATTGATGACCGACCGCTCCACCAGGTCTTTTGCCGTGGCCACTTCGGCGGGAAACAGCTGCCGAAACAACGGATGTCGCGCGGCAGCGGCGGCCGTCACCGCATCGTCTCGATCGGAATTCTGTTCCAAGCGGACCAACAGCTCGGCGTCCGCTTGGTTACTCAGACTGATACAAGCCGGCCCCGCAGCCAAACTGGGAATCGCCACCGGTGGGACCGACAATTCGATTTCCATGTGAGTAGCAATCGCTGTTGCGCTGACTTCGATGGGCCAATTGGCATCCAGTTGCGGGCCGCGAACTTGGTACCTGCCTGAGTGCAGCTCGGTTCCGATCTCGACTTTTTCGCCGGGCAACAGTCGACTCTGAGCGATTACATGCGGCGAGTGAAACGGTCCTCCGATGCAATACGTGCCAGCATCGACCATTCTAATTTCCGCATGGACTCCAAAAATCAGCTCTACTGAGCGTGCAAAGTCCACTTCAAATTCCAAATTGCAGAACTCGCATGAGGCGTGCGATGAAATTTTTTCAATCGAACTGACGTTGGTCGTGGCGATTCGACAAACAGGACAGATAATGTCCCAGCTCATTTTCAACAGACCGACCGCGACGCCGTGAAAACAGAGTTCCAGTGCTTGGTCGAGCGTGCATTCAAGCTCCTTCGCTAATATGGCGGGGCGAATTCTGGCGACCGTCGCATCGGCCACGGTCGATAGATAGTGCGACAAACCGTTGGCCGCAGGCACACCGCAATGGCCTGCCAAAGTGACAACGCGCCGTTCCAACTGTTCTTGTTGACGGCGGGTTAGCGCGACAGGTTTATCGAACGGAGCGTGACACGCGTAACGACAGGAGTTGTCCCGGGCTAGAATTTCCAATCGCTGGTAGACGCGATCCAGTCCTCGTTTCGTCAACAGGCCAAATTGCAGCGGCGTCAGCAGGCGTCCAAAGAAACCGCGCGGCTTCACTTGAAACCGGTGAATCAATCGCGTGCGGTCATTGATCAAGGGGGATAATTCCACGGTACTGGTCACCCATTCAAATGGGCCGGACTCAAATTCGCGGAGCACACTCAAGTTGCGCTCGCGCGTCCATTGAAACGGATGTTCACGCCAGCGTACTTTCATGCCTTTGAAATTTGCCTGAGCGACCATTCGCCGTTCACCGCCCACTTGCTCAGGCGAAAACTGCGGCGCCGGCAATCCGATCGCACGATTCAAACGATCGGTATCAGCGACCAGTGGCCACAGATTTGCCGGAGCCGCCTGGAGTTCCCATTGAAAACAATATTCGCGAATTTGAGCCGGAGCGGCTGCCGGCGTCGCCGGAAAGATCCGCAATGAGGTCGGCTTACCAGCAAGTAATTGTTCCACGTCGCGCAACATTTCGCGGGCATCGCGATATCGCAGATCGGGTTCTTTTTCCAAAGCCTTGGCGACTACGTTACTGAGGCCTTCGCTGATTTTCAGACCCAGCGTAGACAGCGCCCGCGGGCGTTCATCGCGGTGCAATTGGGCAAGTGTAAAAACGTCATTGGCAACCAGTGGCGGTTGACCGGATAACAAATGGTACAGCGTCGCACCGACGGCATAAACATCCGCTCGGGCATCCACAGCCCGACTCTCCGAGTGCTGTTCGGGGGCCATATAAAGCGGCGTTCCCAAGATGGATCGCTGCTGAGTCATAGCCATTGATTCGGATTGTTCGACATGTCGAGCCAACCCGAAATCAGTCAATTTCAATTGCCGATACTGATCCAAAGCCGGTGGTTGACTCGCGCCCGTTTCGAAAATGGCCAGCACGTTTTCCGGTTTCACGTCACGGTGAATCACGTCTTTGGCATGCAAGGCGGACAAAGCCAGGAGCAGTTCGCGAATTACGCGCAACGCAAATTGCGCCGGAAGTGTTTTGTGCGTTTCGATAATCGAGCGCAGGCTGACCCCTTCGACAAACTCACTGACCATATAGTACAGCCCCTTGTGTGAGCCAAACTCGATCAGTCGTGTCACGTAGGGATTGTCGATCTCGCCGTGCAAGCGGGCTTCTTTGGCGAAACGGCGCACCGCCGTCGAATTGGCCATGACTTCGGGGCGAAGGACTTTGACCGCGACCGCCGACGGATGTTTGCTGGACGTTGCCCGAAAGACGATGCCAGCTCCGCCTTGACCCACTTGCTCGGTAAGCAGATAGTCACCTAACTGGCAAGGCAATCGCAACAATGACAGCTGCGGATTGAGTTCGACCTCCACCGCTTCCGTCAGATCATAAAGCGACGGAGCATGCGGAGTATCGGCGCGCTGGGACGGTCGGTCGTTGATTGATCGACCGGCATCGTGTTGCGTCTCGTCGTCCGTAGGCATACCGATAATTCCCGAACCGTCCAACTCAGACCGCGCGCCCGTTGAACCGACGCCATGCCAAGGTCGCGCGATGACAAACCGCTCGTTGATCACTTTCTGAACCGTTGCACTGTGCTCGATCTTCGCGGTGATCTGCTGGTTTGTCAATTGTTTGTGAATTTTTCTCCCGGCCGAATTTCGAAACGTTCCCTGAATCCCAACTCGGTTTCCCGACGTATAAAAGACTACATCCAACAGCTTTCAACAGGTTGGGCTTTCTCGGTTGCTTCGATATCGACCGATCTCGGACCAATGGCTGATGTTGCGCCCGACTGACAAACAATTTCTCCCAAGCGGATCCGCAACTCAGCTAACTGGTTTGGAGCGCTGAACGTTTCTCGGTTGGAACACCCTTTCGCAGGGTTGTTGGCCCATACACCCAATCGCCCGCTGTTGGAATTTTACAACCAACTTCAAAAGGCAGAGGCTTGGTTTGAATGTTGTTAAGAATTCCGAACAAGAACATCAATAACATGTTTTGCATGGGGATAATCGATACGTCATGGAACAAGCCATTGATCGAATAGTTCAGCAACATAACGATCATGAGCAGTCCGAACATTCTGGGCCATAACTCGATTTGTTTGTTGTGCCACAGTCGCCAGCTGTGGCACGCCATCATGAGCAGCATCGCCATTAGCAGAGAAAGTCCTGCCAAACCGGTCTCTGTCAGATACGCCAAAAAGACATTGTGTTGCATAAAATACTTCGTGCTCGCCAATGACTTTCCGGAGTACGGATCTTGTAGGTAGGGGTATTTCGCTCGCGCATACTGTCCAAATCCGCAGCCCATCAACGGCCGGTCTTGAAACATATTCCAGGCGACAGTTGCAAACAGCGGTCGCAAGCTGGCCGATTGTTCCATATCCGATTGGGACACTTGTTTGTCACGTTTGAAAGAAAAGATCTTTTCCCCGACAACCGGAAACGCGGCCAGGCTGATCAATGTTGCAACAATCAACAACAATCCTTTCGATTGTCGCGAAGCGGGATACCAGACGAATGCTCCGGCGCTGGCGACAAAGCCGATCCAAACACTTCGCGTCAGCGTGCAAAAAATCCCCGCCGCGAGAATGCCGGACAATCCCAGGATCAGCGCTTTGCGCCGCGGCGAGCTGGTGGGCCACCACATCCACAGACAGCAACAGCAAACGACCATGAAGACGCCGTTGGCAACAGGATTCAGAAACGGTCCCCTTCCCCGCCCCAGGAACTCCTGCTCGCTGGCGTTCATGATGTAGCGCGGAAAAACCCACGACGACAATTCGCGCGTTTCGGCAATTGCAGTTACCGCCAAATACAACCCGAATCCGCTCATGATCAGCGCGATCCATTTCAAATCGCTTGGACGCAAACGCACCGACCGCATCACGAAATAAAGTGCGAGCGGGACAAAGTAGAAAAACAACAACCGGGACGCCGGCATATTATTAAGAAACCGCCAATCGTGGGTTAGCGCGCTAATCGCATTAAGACCGATCCAAGCCAGGATCAACAAATCAGCGCGATTCACGGGTCGGACGTGCTCAGAGCCACGAACATAGAACACGCCACAGAGACATAGTAGGCCAGCCAATAGCAATCGATCCAACGTGATCGGAATCGGTCCCGCAGCCAAATGAAAAAACTCAAACCCGAAAACGCTGCCGCTCAATAGGACCGCTAAACCCAGTATTGGCAACAGATTCGCATGTGTCTTTTCGTATTGGTTGATTAACACGATTCCCCAGACGATCAAAGCGGGAACGGCCAATAAACAAATAATTTCCATCGCCTGCCCCGTATTCGAATGGCGCTGCGTCAACTCGCCTGCACCGTGTATTCGGAGTTATCGTCGCGACAGCGAGAATCCGCTTAGCCTGACCGGGGACTAAATGAACATCCGGCATGATCGTTACAGTCAGTCGTGCCATTTGCCGAAATTTGTTTTGCGTATGCTAAAATTGCACAAAAAAAGCACCGAACCCGAGTGATCTCATCATCACTCAGGTCCGATGCCAACCTTCGGAGTTGTCTTTATTTTCACTGGTTCGCGGCCGAAAAACAAGTCTTTTCTTGGCAGTTGGCGAATCGAGGCAGCCAACAAAACGCGTTCAGGCCAGATTTCAGAAACGTGATGGTGGTATTTGATGAAACAACCAAAAAGCAGATTTGATGCCAAAGTCCCGACGGTGGACCATTACTGGAAATTCTCGCACTAGCGTGAAAATATTGCTGATTTTTGGCACCGTCAGATTTAATCATTCAACCTTTGATTCAGAAAAACCACAAATTCCGGCTCAATTTTGATTTCCAGCCATTCAAATTTCCAGCCATTCAATGGTGGGGACCAAAAAAAAAGAACAGGCTCCGAGAGCCTGTTCTTCGTATTAAAAACAATATTGGGTCAATCGCGATCCAACCAATCGAGAACATTCGCTGCTAGTTGCGCGACCAACCTTTTACGTGTGTGTTGCCAGAAGCGACGATTTCGTTGAGTTTAGCATCAACGTCCATATCTTTCGGAGCCTTAAAACTGGCTACTCTTTCGCTGGTATCAGTTTCAACATCGGTAATTCCCTCAACCTTGGCGAATGCAGCTCGGACCGAGCTCTCACAACCGCCTCAAGACATGCCTGGTAGTTTCAAGGAAACCAACTGAATATTTTCATCGGTCGGGGTGGTCGAGGATGTACCGGCTGGTTTTTCAGCATCAACCGCTGGTTTGACCACTGGTGGTGGTGTAACCGCTGGCTTGGCTGGTTCGGTTTTTTCGCAGCCGACGGAAATTGTCAGCATCGCAACAGCCAACAAAGTAAGTAGCAATTTCATTTTTGTCTCCGGAAATAAAAAGGGGTAAATTTTTCAAAGTCGATAGCAACGACTAAACTCAACAGAAACTGAGGATCTCAGACGACATCATACTCATTGCAAGTCGAAGTTTGAATCGCAGGCGCGCCTAATTTTTCGAGAAAATTCTGGCATCGTGGCGGATAACGACTGATTCCGTTGGGAATTACAATCTTTTCTGGATTTTTATTTCTGAATGAAGAAAAAACGGACGGTGAAATTGGGACAGTTCGTATGTTTTTCGACCAAAAAGCGGCTATCGGAACCAAGGCACGGCACACTGATGTCCATCGACGGGAATCAAGCTTGACCAAAAGTCTCCAAGTTGCCGATTCTCTTATTGCAAAAACTCGCCGCAACGGTAAACTTGCGGCATTGAAAAACGGGTTGAACCAAAGATTCTTGTTGAGAGTGGTCTCGGCCAAAGTCGTTTTTCGCGACATCACGGGATGGCGCGAATTGTGGTAATGAATGAAGTTAATCGTTAGTTGAAGGAGTTGGATCGAACGCGAAGCGCGAGGAGGAATCCCGGCACCGCGAAACCTGATCAATTGGTTATGGCGATAACGAAAGAGCGAAAATCGGAACTGATTAAAGAATTTCAGCGTGGCGTGAATGACTCGGGTTCGCCCGATGTGCAAATCGCGATTTTAACGACGCGAATCAACAGTCTAACCGAACACATGCGATCCAACAAGAAAGACCATGCCACCCGGCGTGGTTTGTTGGGGATGGTGTCTCGTCGTCGACGATTGTTGGACTATGTTCGACGTTTGGAACCAGATCGCTATCTCGATATTATCGAGCGACTGGGAATTCGCAAGTAATTTATTGCTAGGGGCTTGCTCAAGTTCCTGGTTTGTAAGTGCTGTTCCAAATGTGAACCGTTTGCTGGAAAGTTCGCCGAAAGTAAATTCGCTTTTGTGTGTGTTGTGCTTAATCTTAAATTCGCGGCGAGTGATTTGTTCATTCGCGGCTTGTCTTGATGTTGGTTCGCAGCGATTGTGGATGCTGCCTGCGATGGTACGTTTGGATTGGTTGGCGGAACTATTGTATATTCCCCTCCCGAACGATCTCTTTCACATCGTAAGACTGTTCGCCCCACGACTTTCAAGTTGGTTCGTCATCGCATTCAGGTTATGAAAACGGTCGAACCGTGATTCCCGGGGCAGTGTGCCCAATAAATTGTAATTAATTCGAGTTGTCTTAGACGTAGGAATGAATAGTGAAAATACGAGTAGAAAAAAAAATTGGCGATGGGATTTTATCCTTTGAAACCGGCGAAATGGCCCGGCAAGCTGCCGCAGCGGTGTTGGTTCAATACAACGAAACAGTCGTCCTGTGCACTGCCGTCAGTGGCGCAGCGCGTCCGGGAATCGACTTCTTTCCTCTGATGTGCGATTACCGGGAACGAACTTGTGCTGCGGGAAAATTCCCGGGTGGTTTTATCAAGCGTGAGGGCCGTCCGACGACCAAAGAAACTTTGACTTCGCGACTTATCGACCGGCCGATTCGCCCGATGTTTGCGCCTGGTTTTAAGGACGAAGTTCAATGTCAGAGCTTTGTGCTGTCCAGCGACCGCCAGACCGACGGCGACGTGTTAGCGATGAATGGCTCGGCGGTGGCTTGTTATATCTCTCCCATGCCGTTTGAAGATCCAGTTGCCTCGGTTCGGATTGGTCGTATCGATGGACAATTGCTCCCGTTTCCAACGCTGGACCAGCTGGAAGACAGCGATATGGATGTGATCGTTTCGGCCACCGACACTTTGGTAACCATGATCGAAGGTTTCGCGCGGGAAATTCCCGAAGCGGAAATGTTGGTTGCAATTGAGTTTGCCCACGATGTTTGTCGACAAATTATTCAACTCCAACTCGAGTTGGCTCGCAAAGTTAATTGCGAAAAAAGTCCGTTCGAAAAACCCCAGGACAATGGGTTGCTGGGAATCCTGAAAGATCGTTATTACCGTGACTTCCGCCAGGCTGCCGAAGTTCATGGAAAACAGGATCGTGCTGCGGCAAAAAAAGTCGTCAAAGATCGGATCAAAGCGGACCTGATTCCCGATGCTGCTGCCGCCGGTGCGTATTCGGAGTCGGATCTTTCAGCAGCTCTGCATGACCTCGAGGAACGAGTCGTGCGGGACGGTATTCTCGATGGCATTCGGCCCGATGGTCGCGATAACAAGACCCTGCGTCCAATTGAATGTCGTACCAACCTGTTGCCGCGTGTGCATGGTTCCGCGCTGTTCCAACGCGGAGAAACTCAAGCGTTGATTACCGTCACGTTAGGTACGGGCCGCGATGAACAGCGAGTCGATGGGTTGATTGACGAGTACTCGAAGAAATTCATGCTCGATTACAATTTTCCCAGTTTTAGTGTGGGTGAATGTCGTCCAATCCGCGGTCCGGGTCGCCGGGAAATCGGCCATGGCGCTTTGGCCGAACGCAGCATCAATCCCGTCCTGCCCGATCTCGATGATTTTCCTTACACCATCCGTATCGTTTCGGACATTTTGGAATCCAATGGTTCATCATCGATGGCCACTGTTTGCGGAACAACCCTGGGGCTGATGGCCGCCGGCGTGAAAATCAAAAACCCAGTCGCCGGAATATCGGTCGGGATGGTTCAGGAAGGCGCACGCTACGTGTTGTTGACTGACATCCTGGGCAGCGAAGATCACCACGGTGACATGGACTTCAAAGTCGCCGGAACTCAGGTTGGTATCACGGGCATCCAACTCGATCTGAAGATTCGCGGGATTAGTACCGAGATTCTGAAACATGCCATGGTTCAGTCGCGCGAGGCCCGGATTGATATTTTGCGAAAAATGTTGACCGCGATTCCCCGACCGTCCGAAGAGTTGTCACCGCATGCACCGCGGCTGTTGGTGACCAACATTGATCCAGAAAAAATCGGCATGCTGATTGGCCCTGGAGGCAAGAACATTCGTGGCATTCAAGAGCAAACCAGCACGGTTATCGAAGTCGCTGAAGACGGTCGTGTGACCATCGCGGGCATTAACAGCGATCTGGCCCAACTGGCGTTGAAAAAAGTCGAAGCCTGCACAGCCACCGTTCAGATCGGCAAGATCTACGATGGAACAGTTAGCAGCGTGAAAGACTTTGGTGCGTTTGTCGAGATCCTTCCCGGTCGCGATGGATTGTGTCATATCAGCGAACTCTCCGCCGGTTTCATTGACAATGTTGAGGACATCTGCCACGTCGGCGACGAAATGAAAGTTCTCGTGATTGATGTGGATGGCAACGATCGCGTCAAATTGAGTCGCCGTCGGGCGTTGGAGCAGCTCGGTTTGGAAGACGAACTGGCGGTCGCTAAATCCGGTTCCAGCGACGGAGGTGATTTTGAATCCGCCGAAGGTGCCGAACGAGACTTTGACCGACCTCCCCGCGACGACAGCGGTGATCGCAGCCGCAGTGGCGGCGGTGATCGCAGCCGCAGTGGTGGCGGAGATCGCAGCCGCAGTGGCGGTGGCGATCGCAGCCGCAGCGGTGGTGGAGGCGGCGATCGTGGACGCAGCGGCGGCGGTGGCGGTGGTGGCAATCGCAGTGGCGGCGGAGGGGGTGGCAATCGCGGCCGTAGCGGTGGCGGAAGTTCCAGCGGAGGCAGTCGTGGAGGCAGCGGCGGTGGCGGAGACCGCCGGTAGCATTCATTAAGGATTGGGCTGGTTCCCGCAAGCCCGTGACGGATGATCGGCGGTTTTGTCAGCCCAGACGGGAATCAATTTTCCCTGGCTATGGTCGATAAGACTGTTTCAAACGTAAAATAGCTCGGTAGCGATTCGCTGCCGAGTTTTTTCTTGCCTCCATTTCCGGTTTTTTTGCTTCGCTTCGCCATGGAAGAACCACTCGATCAACTTCGCAAGCAGTTCAATGAACTGGCCAGTCTGGCTGGCGAATTGGCCCATGAAATCAAGAATCCGCTTTCCACCATTCGCATGACGGTGGAATTGCTGAAAGAAGATTTCGAAAAAATCAACACGCCGGAAGGTCGTCGCGCACTACCGAAAATCGAAATCGTCATTAGCCAATGCCAACGGTTGGAGACGATGCTCAATGACTTTTTGCGGTTTACCCGATTGAGTAACCTGGAATTGCGGTCGGGCAGTCTCAATGCGCAGATCGCGCATGTGCTGGATTTTTTCGAATCGCAAGCCAAAATTCAAAACGTCGAAATCGTTCGTCATCTCGATAACGATCTGCCGCATATCAAACTTGATCCGCAGACCCTGCAAGCGGCGTTGATCAACTTGATCAAAAATGCTTTGGAGGCGATGCCCGATGGCGGACAATTGCTGGCTCGCACCCGCATTATTCGCACCGGAGTAGCGCTCGATTTGATCGATACCGGGTGCGGCATGTCATCCAACACTTTGATCAACATGTTTAAGGATTTTTATACCAACAAGAGCGGAGGTACAGGCCTGGGCCTGCCGACCGCGAAGAAGATCATCGAAGCCCACGGAGCACGCATGAACGTGCAATCGGAACTGGGCCAGGGCACACAGTTCACCATCGAATTTCCAACTCCTCGTCGAATCTAAGGCCAAGACGCGATCCGAAGTTGGTCGACAACGAACTGCTAGCTCTGCCAGCAGGGCCACTCGCGAGCGGGCGCCGATAGCGTGTCGGATTAACGTGTCCGATTAAGCTAAGTCTTCCAGCCATGGTTGCCGAATTAATTAGTGGTATTCACGTAATTCTGATTAGCGATTGTCATGGTTGTAAACCGCAGCGATTCCCGTCGTCGTCGAGTGGTCGTTGATCCGGCGATTCACGGTAATGATGTGCTGGCGATGTCGCCGCCGAGCGAACGTATGCCCTCGAAGCGAGAGTCCAGTCTCTATGCCACAGGCGCCAATCGGCGTCATCAATACAAGACCACGGACTTGATTCCGAAACGGGTTTGGCCAGTTTCGTTGGTGATCGTCTTGCTCGTGGCGGTGATTGTGGGCTTGAACCTGCTATCTTATTTCGCTAGCCGCTGGTCGGACCGAATTGGCGCGGAGGGGGTCACGGCGTTGAGTTTGACGGGGCGGGCGACGTTGGCTGCCTGGTTCTCATCGTTCCTGTTAATCGTCTCCGGTTTGGCAAGTCTACAAATTTATGCCTTGCGTCAACATCGTCGCGACGATTACCGCGGAAGTTATCGTTTGTGGTTGTGGATTTCGGCTTTGTTATTAATCGGAAGTGCGAATTGCGTTGTCGATCTGGCGTCGATTGGTTCGAGGTTGATGCAGTCTCTGACGACCATTTCGTTCGCCGCGAATTCCTGGTGGCCGTTAATGCTGAAATTGAGTTTGTTGTCGTTATTGGTTGCTCGCGGAGTTTACGAAGTGCGTGAATCGCGCGGTTCGTTGGCCTTGGTATTACTGGTGTGGATCGCTTACTCGGCTGCTGCGGTGATGCAGTTGCCAGCAGTTGAACCGCTGATTGTCAGCATTGATCGCGAGACGATACTGGGGAATTGTTGCTTGATCGGGTCGTTGGCCATGTTGCTCGTCGAGATGACCTTCGCGCGATTCGTGTTTTTGCAAGCCCATGGCCTGATCAAGCCGCGAGCGCCAAAGATCACTAAGACCAAGGCGGAGACAGCGGTCGTCAGTGAACAGACCAAGAAGCCTCGCAAGAAAGCCAAAGCAAATCCCACCGAATCTGTTGAATCGGACTCGACCGAATTGACCAATGACGAACCGGATCGAATCGCGAATCAGCCAACCGCTAGTTCGAAGCTACTGACCTCTAAATCGGAACGCTCGGATCGACCGCCACAAAAATCTAAGCCTGCGCTAGTTGATTCGATGACGGATGAGGATCAAGAAGAATCGGAAGGCATCTTAAAACTTGGTAAATCGGAACAACGCCGACTGCGGAAACAGGACCAGGGGCGACGTCGCGCGGCTTAGCGCGACCCTCGACGATAATCGAATGTTTTCCTAAAATTGGCTGATTGACCCATCCATTTTTTTGAAATCCATCATGTCGGTTCGAACGCGTTTCGCTCCCAGTCCTACCGGATATTTGCATATCGGTGGTGTTCGCACGGCCCTGTTTAATTGGTTGCTGGCTCGCCAGGCAGGTGGTCAATTCATTCTGCGAATCGACGATACCGACGCCCAGCGAAATGTTGCCGAGGCATTGCAACCGATTCTCGACGGGTTTCGCTGGTTGGGGCTGGATTGGGATGAGGGGCCTGAAATCGGCGGCCCTTACGAACCCTATTTCCAATCTGAACGTCTGTCACACTATCAGGCCGCAGCGCAGCAATTGTTGGATTCTGGACACGCCTATCGCGATTACTCACTACCCGCTGAATTCGCGGCTGAACGTGAGTCTGCTGACAAAGAAAAACGGGATTTCGTCTACAGTCGCAAGTGGATGGCTGAAACTTCCGAGCAGGCCGCGAACTTCGCCGCCGCAGGTCGTTCGTTCGTGGTGCGCTTGAAAATGCCGCGCGAGGGCCAATGTCAATTTCATGATTTGATTCGGGGCGACGTGGCTTTTGATTGGGTTCGAGAGCCGGATCATGTGATTCAGCGTGGTGATGGGACGTGTTTGTACCATCTGGCCAGTGTTGTTGACGACCATGAATACCGCATCACGCATGTGGTGCGCGCGATCGAACATCTTTCCAACACTCCGCGTCAGATTTTCATCGCGCAATCGCTCGGTTACGAATTGCCGCAGTATGCGCACATCCCGTTTGTCGCTGAGCCGGGCAGCAAGAACAAATTGAGCAAACGCAAGATTGAACAGTATCTCAATAACAAAGAATTCAAACGACTCTATCAGTCCGGAGCCGATATCGCGGCCAAAGTCGGTGTCATTCCCGATCCAAATTCTTTCAATCCCGTGCTGGTAGATTTTTATCGTCAGATTGGTTTCCTCCCGGACGCCATCATCAACTACTTGTTGCTGCTGGGCTGGTCGCTGGACGACAAAACCGAAAATTTTTCGCGCGAGGAAATGCTGCAGCATTTTTCGCTGGACCGGGTGGTGAAGAGTGAAGCCAGTTTTGATCCGCAGAAACTGTTGACTTTTCAGGGTCGCTACATGAACGGGTTGCCTTTGAAACAGAAGGCCAAGCTTTGTTTGGCGTTTTTACAACGGGCAGGATTGGTGGCTGATCCGGTTCCCTGCGCGACGGGCGAACGGGTCCAGCAAATCGTCGCGGCGGCCGATGATCGAATCGTGATGGCTGGCGATATCTTGCAATTCGAAAACTTTTTCGTGCCGGATCAGCAATTACAATACGAAGACAAAGCCTTCCAGAAACGCCTGGTCACCCCCCCGCGTGCTGGAGAGTTGATCAATGAATTCAATGTGGTCATCGCGATTACTCCCGAATTTACGGCCGCGGCGCTGGAAATCGAATTGAAAAATTTCTGTGAGACTCAAGGGATTGAGTTGGGTGACATTATTCATGCGCTGCGAGTGGCGTTGACTGGGAGTGCTGCCGGGTTTGGCATGTTCGACACGATGGCAATCTTGGGTCGAGCGTCCTGTATCAGCCGCATCAACCGAGCCTTGGATAGGCTAGAGTGTGCTTCCTGAATTGTCTGCTATTTCGGTTGTCGCGTTCGTCAAGTGAAGGCGCTACCTCACCGGCCCAATACTGGCATCAACGCGGACGCCAATCGGTCATGGTTTGACCGGTCAAAACGCTTTTTTCAAACTAAGCCAGTGGTCCCATAATCGGATTCCACTGCAGCGGCCCCGGCATTTCCTGCTGGCATTTCATCTCGAAGCGAAGGTAGGTCAAGACGTTGCGTCGTTCCTCAACAGCTTTGCGCTAAAGAGCAACGGCAGGATGAACAAATTTACAAGGGTGGCCGCTCCTAATCCGAACAGTATGACGATGGCCATCGGGTACTCGATTTCTTGACCTGGCAAATTGCCCGAATAGACGAGCGGGGCCAAAGCAAGTGCTGCTGTCAATGCGGTCATAAGAATTGGAGCGAGGCGCTCTTCCGCTCCACGAAGGACAAGCTCGCGACTGTCGGCGACGCCTTCGAGTGTATTCAAATGGCGATAGTGGCTAATCAACATGATCGCGTTCCGGGCGGAAATGCCAATCACGGTTACGAATCCCACTAGCGATCCAAGCGAAATGATTCCACCGCTTGCGAAAACCCCAAGCACTCCACCGAGTATTGACAGCGGCAACATCCCCAGCATCAGCAGCACTAATTTCCACGACTGGAAATCGATATACAAAATGACTGTGATCATAAGAACCGCTGCAACGGATAATAGCAACAGTCGCTGCCTCGACGCTCGCGCTTCTGCATACTCTCCTAAAAACTCCGGATGATAGCCTGTTCCAAAAGTCACGTTTTTTTGAACCGCTGCTTCGATCTCCTGTGCAACCGTACCTAAATCACGCCCTGCTACGTTGCACGTAACGTCCAGTCGACGCGATGCCCCTTCGCGTTTGATTTCATTTGGAGCCGGGACGATGGTGACGTTGGCAACGCTGCGCAATGGAACTTGGGCGCCGGACGGAGTGTCAATCATCAGCTCCTGCACGGCGGTCGGGTCACGTTGAGTTTGATCCTTGCCTCGTACAAAAACGCCGAAAACCCCTTGGTCTCGGTAGATCTCGCCAACTTGTGTTCCATTGACCAACGTGGCAACGTTGCGCATCAACATTGCCGGAGTCAGACCAAATTGGGCAGCCGCCTCGGGGCGCATCTCGATTGATATCTGCGGAACCAAAACTTGCGGTTCAATCTTCAGGGTCATAACCCCTTCGATGGGTTTAATTTGCGCCGAAACGTCTGCTGCAATTGATCGCAGTCGATCCAGGTCCGGACCAAAGATGCGAACGACAATGGCGGCACTCGTTCCAGTGAGCACTTCTTTGATTCGTTCCTTGAGGTAGGTCAACAAGTCGCGGTACAAACCGGGATATCCATCGACAACGCTTTGTATTTTCGCCACGGTCTCGTCATAGTCCTGTGAATCGTCGATGCTGATCCAGAGTTCCGTGAAGTTCGGCCCAACAACTTCGTCCGCTACCGTAGCTCGACCAATATGTGAACCAAAGTTACGCACTCCAGGAACTTCCAACAGTTCTTGGCTCGCTCGCGTCGTGATGCGATCCATGGCATCAATTCCAATGCCTGGCTTTTCAACCCAGTGCATCAAGAAATCGGTCTCGCGGAAGTTGGGCATCAGTTCTTCACCCAACCAAGGAATCGTGCAAGCAATCGCCGCAAACACGACTGCAAATCCACTGAGTGTTATGAGGCGGAGATTTAGAAGTCGGGTCAACAATGCTCGATACCATCGTTTGAGTACGCGCACCAATGGGCCATCATGGTGACGCACGCGTGCAGTCGCCGGCAGCAGCAACAACGACATCGCAGGGGTTACCGTGAGAGCCACCACGAGTGATGCCAAGATGGCCAGAATATATGAGGCGGCCAATGGTCTAAAGAATGATCCCGACAACCCTTCCAAGAAGAATACCGGTAAGAAAGCAAGGACGACAATGATCGTTGCATAGACTACGGCACTGCGCACTTCCATTGAAGCATCCAGAACAACTTGGAAGGCTGATTGTGGATTCACCGCAACTGCATTCAATCGCAAACGACGAATAATATTTTCCACATCAATAATGGCGTCGTCGACTACTTCTCCCAGTGCGATAACCAAGCCTGCCAGCACCATTGTATTGACGGTCCCACCCCGCAAATAGAGTATCATGATGGCAGCAATCAGCGAAAGTGGGATTGCCATTGCACTGATCAAGGCACATCGCCAGTCATAGAGAAAAACCAGCAATACAACGATCACTAGAATACAACCTAGCAGCATCGAATGGCTGAGATTGGCCAACGATCGTTCGATGAAAGTAGCAGGTCGAAAGATGGTCGTATCGAATTTCACTTCACCCATCCCAGGTTTCAATTCTTCCATCGCCTGTTCCACACCGCGCGTGACATCCAGCGTGTTTGCCCAGGGCTGTTTCTCAATGATCAACAGCAGGCCGGGTTGATTGTTGATAATTGCATTTCCGATGGGTGGAGCATAGTCAATCACAACGTCGGCGACATCGCGAATTCGAATCGGGCTACCGCCTGACCCCGAGACAACCCCCGGACCAACAGTTTTTGTTGTGCCTGTTGCCGAATTCGTGGGTGCGGCAATTGCCGAGCTATTACCGCGAAACGCCAAGACCATTTCGCCCAGCTGTTCGGGTGTAAAGACAGCGGGAATATGCCGCAATGCTAACCGTTGGTTCGGCGTGTCTACAAATCCACCTGCTCCGACTGCGGTGGCATCGCGAACGGATTGTATTAGTAGATCTAGCGTTACACCATTGGCTCTCAACCGGTCGGGATCGGCGATGACTTGTAACTGCGGATCTTTCTCACCCCAGACGGCGACATTTGCGACGCCACTGACCGACATCAGCCGTGGCCGGATCGTCCACTTCGTCAGCACCGTAATATCCATTTGGTTTTTCGTATCTGACCAAAGACCAATCTTCATACATCGGCTGAGCGAAGAAAGAGGTGGCAACATTACGGGCGGGCGCGCAACTAGCGGTAACTGAGCCGCAACCAAAGTGATGCGCTCCTGCACAAGCTGTCGGGCCAACAACAAGTCAGTTCCATTGGCGAAGATCAGCCGAACACTGGAGAGACCCAGGACCGACTTGGAACGGACCGCTTTGACGAAGGGAATGCCGTTAACAGCGTTTTCGATCGGGACGCTAATCAAGCTCTCGACATCTTCGGTCGAAATTCCAGGAGCTTCGGTTTGAATCTCAACCAACGGAGGCGCAAATTCGGGAAACACGTCGAGCGGGATCGAATCCATGGTTCGGACGCCAACGATGATCAGTCCCACCGCGATCATCAAGACGATCAGACGAAATTGGAGGGAAGTACGAATCAGCCAACTCATGATTTCGTTCGCCTATTTCCCAGGACCAAATTCCGTACCGAATAGTTCCGCAGCACCATCAGCGACGACCATCGTTCCAGCTGTTGGACCCTTCTGAAGTATCGCTTGCGATTCGTTGAACCACTTTACCGTAACGCGTTGCCGAACGAACTTTAACGGATCCTTTACTGTATAAACCCAAGTCCCTCCATGAATATCGTAAAGTACCGATGCGGCAGGCACGATGGTGGCTTCTACTTCGCTATTCAAAGGTAGCTCGATACCAATACGTTGACCAGGCCGAAAACTAAACTGCTGGTTCGAAACTTCAAAGTAGAGATCGGCAGTTGAACTGCCCGCGTCGGCAGTCGGTGGTGCCTCGATCGGGAAAGCCTGTGCAGACTGGAATTCGGTAGCTCCCGGTGCATGTTGATTGGCGGCAGAGCCATCCAGAGATACGACTCGTCCGTGAATGTTTGACTGAACCGAAGATAATAGATCGACAAAGATCGGGACGCGAACCCAAACCGTACTCGTGTCGAGTACTTCAAATAGTGCCGCCCCGCCGACCACTTGCTGTCCGGCGGAGATGCTGAGGCTCCGAATGACTCCGTCAACCGGAGCCCGCAACGTGATCTCGGTTGCCACGTCGTGAATGGTTGTTCCATCCAGCATTCCGACCATTTTAGTCAGTTGCGCACAGCGATCTTCGGCGGCCGCCAAAACCGTTATGGCGACGTTGGAGAGCGCTTGAGCATCATCGACAGCACGTTGACTACCGGCCCGGTCTGCTAACAGTTTTTTCGCTCGTGTTAAATTTATCGTCGTTGCTGCAACATCGGCTTTTCCTCGTTGCACATCACCCAGCGCGGTAACTTGCGCGGCGACCATTGTTGCTCTGACACTAGCCATTTGCATTTGTTCGACAGGCGTGGGAACGTCGCGTTCGGGAGAGAGTATCGGTGCTAGTGCCAGGACAACTTCGCCAGCCTTGACTCGTGAACCAGGGGCCGGTAGTTTCGTGCTGCCAGACGGCGAAACAATTCCAGCGACAGGCGCGGAAACCATGATCGATCGCCCAGAAGGAATTACGACTTCACCACCAAACGTCCTCAGCTGCTGAACTCGACGTATTTCAGTTGCAACCGTAGTGATGCCAAGGCGTTCTTCAGCTTCCTTGGTGAGCGTAATGGTGGCAAGTTCGCTTTCATGAGGAACCAACTCGACCTTTGCTGGCGCGGCGGCTTTTGCATTAATAGCTGGTTGAGGTCGGCATCCATTGGCAACCAGCAGACTCCCCAAGATGATCAATTGCCAACTTAGTCGTGAAGTAATTTTTTTGAACATTTGGAAAGGGCCACGCCATCGGAGTCTGGTCTGATCGTCCTCGGGGATATTGTAGTCTGAAGGGACACCAGTTTCGGCGAGTCGCCTGACATTGAATCGAAAAACCAGCTATTTCTTCGAAATATCGGGCGGAGCGGTCTCCGAAAGCATTTTTGCGACGTCGAGTGGAGCAGCATCGAGACTTCTTCCAACGCTGCGTTCAAGCTCCGCAATCGCGCGTTTCAGCATGGCCCGCTGGTCCAGAATTCTTGCTCGCGCATCCAAATACAAGGTGGTCGTTTGTAGAACTAATAGATAGTCCGTTCCACCATCAGCAAACCCTTTTTCTGAAATGCTGACCGCCTCCGATAGTTTCGGAAGCACTTCCGCTTCCAGAATTGCCAAGTTGGCCTTGGCTTGATTGTACTGTCGACACGCGACGCGCACATCTTGATAGATCTGATCTCGAATCGCGTCGCGGGCGTGCATGGCCGCATTGAGTTCCCAATCAGCTCTCAGGATTCCGCCTTGATTTCGGTTGAAGATTGGCAGGTCAAACCGCAGGCCTGAACCCGTCCGAGTATAGTCCGACCCATGGCGCACATCGAGTACGCTGTCCGCCCTCCAAAACACCCATCGCGACAAATGTGAACGCTCATTCGCAGCCGCAACAGCCCAACGTGCTGCATGGTAATCAGGTCGACAGGCCAAAGCCGTTTCGATTAGCTGCTGTTCGTCGAGTTCCGCAACGTTGATGGTTTCGAGCAGTTCGGGCTCAAGTACCGCTTCGACGGCTGGAATGCCAAGCAGTGAAGCGAGTCGTGCGCGTCCAATCAAGATGTTTTGGTGTTGAACGCCATTGATCGCTTCGGCATTCAACACATCAACCTTGGAGGCGATCGTTTCTAGTTCACTTATGTCGCCATCATTGAAACGATCGCGAGTCAAATTGGCAATCCCCTGACGAATTTCGACCGCTTCGTTTGCCAAGCGGGACTGTTCGGTTACTAGCGCTAGATCGATATAGGCCAGCCGAATATCACGGGCGACATTCAACCCGTTTTGTACCAGTTGATTGCCGATGCGGTGGTACTCGCGATTGGCAACCTTGACTCGCGTCGGTCTTAGGAAGTACGACTCGAGGGGCGCATAGATCGTGGATTGCCCTTCTTTTGCTCCCGAAGGAAAGTAAATCAGGATTTGTGGGTTCGCGATCAAACTCGCTTGGACTGCATCACCACCCGCCATGCCTAATTGAGCCAAAGCGGTTTGGAAGAGGGAGTTGTTTGCCAATCCCGTGGCGACAGCTTCCACCTCATCAAGTCCGTCTCCGAGACTAACGCCAAGCGGAATAACTTCCCTGCATGGCGGGATTTTTTCGACGCCGACGGATGTTCTGCAAAGGATCTCATCGGCCACATATCGAGGATTACAACAGACCTTTGGCGCTTGGCAACCAATTGCGAGAAACAAGAGCAAGGATGACACTGACGTCCAGTCCGGAAACGACCAAGCAACCCGTTGTACCCGAACGCCGCCGTGCGTGGTTCGTCGCGTCATTTCCAATCCAATTACTAGCGTTACCCGAATCGTGCAAACTGACATGACCTGCACAATAGGAACTTCGGAACGACAGGAAACGGTTAATTACGATTCTTGATTTACAACGAACCGATTCGCCAATCCGCACAACCGGAACGGAAATTGCCGCCCTTTTTGCCCCGATTGAGAAGCTCGCTCAATTAATTCCTTAAAACCGTTCTAGTTTAACTCATCAAACGCTTCGGATTGTTCGATTTGCTATTTCTCGAATTCAGTTTCCAATAGATCGACCAAGTCCAGGTCGAGTTGTGCGGCAAAGTTTACCATTGGCAAGTTCTTGGATCTGGCCGCTTCCTGAAGGCCGCGAATTGTCGAATTGACAGCATCTTGTAACTTCGTGTTAGTCACTTTGCCTTTGAGTTCCGACCACCACTTGCTGGCATCGTCCGTCGTCTTTTGGATTGCCGACCAATCGGGACTCTCAGTAGCCGTCAAGACATGAATTTTGAAGCCCGCATAATCGAGTAGGCTGACTTCTTGAGGCACTTCGAGTTTCGATGCGTCAAGACATTCAATGAGTTGACGAAACAGTTCAACCGAAGTGTCAGCAGCTTGGCGATAGGACTTCTCGGCTGCCAGAGTTTTCAGTTTCTTGAAGAGTGACTCGAAGGCGGAAAATCGCTCAGCGGTCATAGCACTCTTCACTTTCGCCACGTGCTTGTCGGCAATTACAAGTTGCTTTTGGATTGCTGAATCATTTTTCGCGATGGCAAATTCCGCAATATCCTCAAACGGTGATGTCGCAGCCAACAACGCCCCGTTGTTTGAGATGGCGTCCTGTGAAAATGTCGGAACCGACGTCGAGAGGACGGCTAAACAAAGGCCACCCAAGAGCAGCCAGTATCTTTTTTGTGCAAATATTATTTTCAAATTTCACTCCATTGGTAGTGATCTTTTGTTAAGCCAACGCGAGTGGACTCACGTTTTCAAGACCCGAGTATAGCAATGGCTAGTCGAGCACAACATGAGAATGAAAGTTAAACCGGAAATTGGAGGGTATTTTCCAAACGTTGCGGCAAAAATGACGGGAAAAAAATGCCGGGTCCACACGAATTCATTGTGCCAAGACATTTTCCGATTTCTTACTCAACGAACAGAGTGGCGGCAGTCGCTTGACTGTTCGCATGCAGCGTCGAGTGTCCTTCCCTTGGCCTGGAATTGGTTTAGCTGCCCTGTTCAACTCGCAAAATTCTGCAACCCCAGTCGAAAACGGCGTCGGTTCTGAAGAACAAAATTATTTTTTAGATTTTTGGCCGGATCGAACCGTTTCTCGCGATAGGTGAGTTAGAGGGAATTTTCCCTCGATCATTCGACTTTCCATGGGAGACTACGATGAAATTTTGGAACAAATTGGTTGGTTTCGGAAAAATTTCTGCGCCACCCTGTCCGAATCGCGTTTTCGGTCGTCCACGTCGCCATAAAACTGACTCGTTTAGTTTTGCCACGCTGGAACCACGGCAACTATTGGCAATCGATTTGGTCGCCGACTTGTCCCCGACTCCTGCGCGTTCCGATCCGCATGAAATCGTCGAAGTTCCCGGCAAAGGAATGGCGCTGGTGGCAACTCAAAATAATCAATTCGAACTCTTTACCGTTGACACTCAGGGAATACGTACGCTCCACCAACTCAATTCCAAATCCGTTCAACCAAGTCAATTGGCGCACTACAAAGACGTTGCCGGTCAAGACTGGATCTATTTCTCCGGAACCAACGGATCGGATGGCATGGAATTGTACCGAATGAAATTTGGCACCAATACCATTACGAGAGTCAAAGATGTCAATCCCAACGGTTCGTCGGAGCCCAAAGACCTGACGGTCTTTGGTAACAATATCTATTTCACGGCTTGGAATTTCGGGACGGGCCGTGAATTGTGGCGCACCAATGGCACCGACGCCGGAACCGTGCTGGTAAAAGATATCTTGCCTGGTCTGAACTTGAGTTCCAATCCGCAAGAGCTGACCCCGTTTGGCAATGCATTGTTCTTCTCAGCCAACGATGGAGTTTGGGGCCGCGAATTGTGGCGAACCAATGGGACGGAAACTGGAACGTTTATGGTGAAGAATATCGGCTTTCAGAGTGGCAGTTCCAATCCCCGCGATTTGACCGTGGCGGGCAACAAGATTTTCTTTTCAGCCTTTAGTCTCGGCGGTGGCCGCGAGGTTTGGCAAAGTGCAGGAACCGCCGCGACCACCTCGATCCTGAAGGAAATTGTACCGCTCTCGGGTTCATCAAGCCCCGAGGAATTGACCGCTTGGAACGACAACTTGTTCTTTACGGCAGTTACTCCAGAAAAAGGCCGCGAGTTGTATCGCTATGAACCCACTGTTTTTAACGATACCTTTTTGGTGAAGGACATCTATCCAGGTCCGGAGTCGTCTAATCCAACCGATTTGACAGTCGCTGGGAACAAACTCTTTTTTGCAGCTTTATCACCGGAAAAAGGACGTGAATTATGGAGAACTTACGGCACGGGAATCGGTACCGACGTTGTTCGCGACATAGTCGTTGGAGGAAACAGTTCCTTTCCAGAAAACCTAGTTGACGTTGATGGTCGACTCTATTTCAGTGCCTATACCACCACCGGCGGCCACGAGTTGTACAAGAGCGACGGCGAAACAATTACAACTCTATTGGTGAAAAACATCAATCCGAATGCCTCCAGCTACCCAAGTCAGTTCACGCGGGTCAATGGAAAAGTCGTTTTTACAGCCGATGACGGTACGCATGGATTTGAACTTTGGTCCAGCGATGGAACTGCTCAAAATACGATTCTCGACGATATTGAAATTGGCACACAGGACTCCTATATCTCAAATCTCGCGAACATTGGAACCAAAGTTTATTTTCTCGCGGCCCAACGCCTCTTCGTGGCCGACGGCGGCCTCAATGGCGCAGTGACCGAACTGGCGCGTCAAGGTCAGGACGATCCATTTGGCTTTGTGGCGACACATGTTGTCGGCAACACTCTATACTTCTTGAAGCAAAGTCCAACCAATCAGTTTCAGTTGTGGAAAACAACTGGCACTGTGGCAAGTACTGAGCTGGTCAAAGAACTGTCGGGACCGGCTGTCGGTCTTGCTAAAATGTTTGCTTCAGGAAATTTGCTTTATCTGGTCATGTATGAAAGTGGCGGCAACCACCAGTTGTGGAAGAGCGATGGAACGGCAAATGGGACCTCGCGACTGCTGACACTGGCGATTCAATTCCAATCCATCGATCAACTCACGAACGTCAACGGTCGTCTGTTTTTCGTCGCCAGGGTTGATGGTGTGCCACGATTGTGGCGGAGTGATGGAACCAATGCGTCAACCAATGTTTTCAACACTTTGTCCAATCCTAACTCATTGGTGGCGAACGGCGACCAAGTCTACTTTTTTGCCAGTGACGGAATAACCAGCAATTTCTATCGTGTTAATGGCCTCAACGGTCCGGTCGTGATCAAAGCAAACATGTCCGGCGAAGGCGCTGGGATCAATATCAACGGTGTAATGTACTTTGGTGCGGTGGATACTACCTCGACACAAGGCGTCCAGCTGTGGAAAAGCACAGGCAATCCCGCAGGGACCACATTGGTCAAAATCATCGATACTGCCGCTAGTAGTTCTCCCTTGGACTTCCAAAATGTAAATGGAAAGTTGGTCTTCACGGCGACCACAAGTTCGTCGGGTCGAGAACTCTGGGTAAGTGATGGAACCGACGCCGGTACAAAGCAACTAAAGAACATTGGCGTGGGTGTGCTGGGAGGCCAAATTACTCCGCTCGCGGTTTTTGAAAATGAACTCTATTTCAGCGCATTCGATGGACTGGAGTGGGCGATCTGGAAGTCCAATGGGACCACTGTTGGAACGAAAAAAGTAACTGAAATTAATGATCGGTTCAAAAATATCACCAACGATCTTTATCCCTATTACCGAAGGATCTTGGCCGTCAACAACCGGCTTTACCTGGCGGCAACCGACGACCTGTTTGGACAGGAGTTGTTTTCCTTCCGGAACTAGCGGTGCTCAAGCTGATGGACTAGCGTCTCGCGTGGTTCACGCCTGAGCGAGGTTGAACAAGTTCTGCATGGACTCGCAACAGGAAGTCGAATGTTTCCGCATGTGTTTACAGTTGCACTTCATTGGGAGTCAGATCACTACCCGGGGAGAGATGTCGTCGTAACCACTCGGCTTCTTCTGCCGAAATCTCACCCGGAGTATTCATGTCGAACACGACGAACCGAGAAATGGCTTCGATAAACAGACTTCTCCAGGCAGGGCAATTGTCATCTTGCCGACCAACTTGTCGATCAATTTGAAACAATAACTCAGCCTCGTCGATCGTAACGATCCAGTCGGCCTGCAAGTGTTTCTCCAACGCCTGAACTGCATTCGAGTCGACCTTGCCCAATGAATGAACAAGTCGGACAATTTCGTCCGCCGATAACAATTGAAATTGGTTCATGGGATTCGCTTCCAGCAGGTGCAATTGGCAAATTGGGTTTGAATGAAACGGCGATTGCTCAGGCTAAACGCCATTACCGTACATTTCAAGCCGTTGGCCAAAAAAAACGCTGAGTCTGGGCAACCTAAACCGTGTTGGCAAATTGCTGGCGGCAATTCGGAACGCCCTTTGATACGTCTGGGAATACGACGACGCTTATCGTCGGAAACAGGTTTCAGGACGCCGGGACAGCGCAGTTCAAACCCCCTCAATCAAGAGTTAGCCAAGTTAACCTTAGCATTTTTCCTTTTCGCGGTGCGCAGCGATTTGGCCTGGTCGGTCCGGTGTCGCTCGTCGACGACGGACCTGTAGAGCAATCTTCGAACAGAATAATCCGCGCACACGGTGGCTGGCAGTTCGTCACCAAAGCTTGACACTCCCTGCCGTTGCCGTCATTATCTGTTCAACGCGGAGTTTGGAGCACTGGCCGCCATCCGCAGGCCGGAGTTGTGTTTTCTCCAAGAACCGAGCGTCCCTGTCGAACGCGCTAATGAAAAATAAAATCCGATTGTCGTTGGTTGGATTGGGGATCATGG
>JANNWZ010000199.1:0-11717 GCA_031409295.1 Mariniblastus sp. | reverse complement strand
GTTCCGGTCCCTGGAGCGAGTTCTTGTATTTTCTTAAATCGGAATACTCATTGGCTGCTGTCATGACAGCGGTCATTACATTCTCGATTCCAGTATCGTCTCGTTCGATCTGCGAAATGGCTCCCATAATGGTCGACAAATCATCGGTCGGTTCGTCAAGCATCTGTTTGACACGAGAACCAAAACCGTATATTTGTGTCAGCAACGGTTTGTCTTCATTCCGGGTAAACGCTTCATGGCCAACGGTTTGTAACATGTCGATCTCTTCATAGATCTTTCCAAAGCGATCTTGAATCTCTTCACGTTGCCGCATCAGGCTGGCCGATTGATCAAACAACCAAATCACCAAAGTCTTACGTTCCTGCAAAGACACCAGAATTTCCTGCGTGATGCGGTCGACTGCACCGCTGGCACCTTGCATCGAGTTGCCCACCGACCCGATCGATGACAACTCAGTCACTTCCTCGGCCGTTGCTTCGTTAACGTCGTTGTTGGATAGCAGCTCGCCAAAATCATGAGCTGGCAAGCTGATATCCACGGAATCTTCATTGGTAATATCAACAATGGGGGCCTGGGCTGCCGCGGCTTCTATGCTTAGCTCGCTGTTGGCACCGATCTCTTTGGAAATAATATCATCGAACTCAACTACTGGTGGCAATTCCTCCAGCTCCACAGTTTCCGGCGGATTGTCGATTCTCAGATTAACGCGTTGGTCTTCTTGGGCTGGCAAAATCATTTTTGCCAACAACACCAACAATACGAGATGGAACAACAGACTAACGGCCCAGAATGGTACCTCGCCATCGAGTGGCGTTTCAACTCGTCCCGTTTTGATTTGCCACCAGCGTTTTAGACTTTTGAGACTCAAGTCATGCTCCCCAATAATAGAGTGGCGATTCGCATTCGTCCGCGATATTCCATTTTCCAGTTAAACTCGGCCTAGGGCAAGGCAATTTTCCAAATTCTGGACGGTTTCGCCCAGAACAACGCGGGTTGTCGGAGCCCTGGAGCCTATCAAGATCAATCCAACATGTGGCTGGGCTCGACGATTCGATGCAAACAATTGCCGGATATTTCCAGCAGTTTCGTTGACCTGGTTGCCTACAATTCTTAGTATTACGTGAGTTCGCAAGTCCCGTGACTTCCCTGCGCAGTTCACGGATTCTCAATCAAACTATTAAATCAGACTATTAAATCAAAATGGCGACCTGCATGAATCACTCCAAACCAACCAAAACGCGTCAGACTTTTGTTGGAAATAAAACCCTGGCTTTCCTAAAACCAAACCCATTTATTTTTGGAATTGCCGTTTTGCTAACGCTATTTTTCTGGGCGAATGACGCAGTGTTTTCGAGTCCGTTTCAGGATAATCCTCTCGAAGGCACGCAAACGATCGCTCCCAAAACCGATGCTCCTCAAACGCCCGCTCAGTCGCCCACTCAGACGCCGCAAACCCCACAGAACAAGACAGTCAAAAAAGAGCTACCGATACCTGCTCCCAGTGATCTAATTCTCGACACCAGCGATGGCGTCAGTTTGCATTGCACTTATTTCGGCGCGGCCCAAGACCCTGAGCTCGGATCGGGCAAAAAGACCATTCCGTTCATATTGCTGCACGATTGGGATAGTGATCGCCGAGATTTGCTACCCTTTGCACAATATCTGCAAAAGTTTGGTTGCGCTGTAATTGTCCCCGATCTGCGTGGCCACGGCGACAGTACCACGATCGCCGGTTCGACTACCAAACTCGACTATTCAAAATTTCGGAAATTGGAAATGGAAGCAGTTGTGAAGGACATCGAACGATGCAAGAAATATTTGGTGCAGCGCAATAATGAAAGCGAGTTGAATATTGATTTACTCAACGTGGTCGCCATCGGACAGACTTCGGTTCTGGCTATGAATTGGACGATCGCCGATTGGTTTGCATTCCCGCCGGTCAACGGCGGCATCAAACAAGGCCAAGACGTTAAATCACTGACGTTGATTTCACCACGCAAAAAACTGGATGGCTTAAGTATGAGTTTGGAAGTCAAACATCCATTATTTGCGGGAAAAAGCATGCCCAATTTGCCGACGCTGATTGTATGGTCCGCCAATGACGTGGAAGCAGAAAAAGAGGGGCGGTCCATTTACGAAGTTATGAAAAAGGGGCGGCCGGATGTGGAACAATTCAAGGATGAAGCCGAACGAATCAAAAATACTACGCTGTTCAATGGCATCATGCCCGGCATTGCTGCCACGGGAACTGAGCTAATTCGCGATCAACCCGATGCTCGATTATGGCCCTACATTGCCAAGTTTGTCGCGGTGCAAGTCGGTGTTAAAGCGGTCGACCATCCGTGGCAATCTCGCTCGAAGGAATAACTTCGTTCCGTTTGCCAGCCAAGCGAGAGTTCGCAACTTGTGCATCTTCGTCCAAGTAGTCGCTGGATTTCTAGTCCAGAAAGGGCCAACGTTGCCCTACTCGTATACCGGTATCTTCAAGGTCATGCCCGCTGGTACTTCGGCCGGGTTTCGAAGTTGGCTTTGATTGGCCAAATAAATGTCCAAGTAATAATCCGGCCGACCATAATACTTCGTCGACAATTCGGGAAGCGTATCACCCGCTTGGGTCACGTAGTCGTTGAACTTGCTGGTACCTAATTTGATTTGGCGATCAATCGGTTTGCGCAAGCGAACAAGCTTGCTTTTTTCTGTGTCCGTTAAGCCAAATGGCACCAGTGGTTTCGCCAATCGACGGAAGTCACTGGTTTGCAATTCGGGATTCGCCACGCCACCGACCGGCGATTGTGGCATCGCCCGTGACGGTGCGATGCCGGATGGTTCCTGGTCAGAAGTGTTTCCTACACGCGAGAGAAGGACCGTGCGGTCATTGAGCGAGACCACGCCATTAGGTGAACCGACGCCGATCTCCGCTACCTCCGTCATCGATGTACCATCTTTAATCGCCGATTCCTCGGATCGCTCCAAAACGGATTCAACCGCCGCCACAGGCGCTGATGCCTGCTCCTGAGCCTGCTGGTTCGGAGAGCCGATTTCGTTTAGGCGGTCCTTCAATCGCGGTGCGAAATCGCGTTCGTCGAATTCAGTTCCTTTCGACTGAGATTGTGGATCGATCTGAGCCGACCGCCGCATGGCAAGATCCTGTGGAACGGCTGTACTGGGATTCAACGGTAATGTCGTGGGTGAGGTCGTGCCTGGGAGCGGCGGCAGCTCCAAGGGTGTGTTGCGGAAACTAGCAGCCAGGTGGGAAAAATCTGGCACATCAATGACCCTTCGCTTTTGTCGGTCCGATTGTTCTCGATCTTCGACCGGCGCTTGAATTTCCTGCGCAGTTACTCCCTTGGTTGGCAGAGCCGGATCAAGCTGACTGGGCGGTGGCAAATCGGTTTCACCAATTGCTACTGAATCCGGCGGGCTTGGTTTTTGATATTTGGGTAACTGGCCGACTGTTGAACCTGGTGTCAACAAACTGAAATTCGATTCCAGAGGCGGGGGCGTGACCTGTTCGGCTAAAGCCCGGGTGATTTCGTCCGGATTGGGATGATTGTTGAGATAATGTCCCAACCAAAACGCTCCGCCCACGCAGGCCGCTCCGAAAGCAATTTGATGAAATGAACCCATGGGTAGCCTTTTGATTGCGCGCTTCTTTTGATCGGCATAGTGCCGAAACGAGACGCCAATCCATGGCTGTGGATTTAATTCGTCTGAACTTTCAGACCTTGAATTATTGCACCGAGTGCAGCAAAAATACGAAATTGGACCCGGTTTGGATCGCGCGAAACGGATTTAGTTTCCAGTTTTGCACAATAGGCAAGATTTGCCGGTAGGGTGCGCAACAAAAAGGACAGGCCAAACGGCCTGTCCTTCACACAAACTTGCAAGTAACTGTCGATTACTCGGTTGCGGCGTCGACGTGTCCGGGGTTCAATCCCACGGTATTCATCAACCAAAGCAGGCACGGTGAGGCGATGAAAATTGAACTATAGGTTCCGACAAGGACGCCGATGCACATGGCAAACGCAAACCCGTGAATCGATTCACCGCCGAAGCAGTACAAAATGAACACCACAATAAACGTCGTGAAGGACGTCAATATCGTACGGCTGAGAGTCTGCGAGATACTGTCATCAATCATTTCAGCCGTAATCTCGGCTCGCTTTCCGCGAACCTCCCGAATCCGGTCGAACACAACAATCGTATCGTTAATCGAGTATCCAATCACGGTTAACACGGCCGCCACAATTTCCAAACTGATCTTGAACTCGACCAACCCTAAAAAACCAAATATTCCAGCCAACCAATGCGAAAGTGCAATGGCTCCCAACACTATGGCCACGTCATGGATCAGCGCAATAACGGCTGCCAAACCGAAGGCGATGTTTTGAAAACGGACCCACACGTAGGCAATGATTCCCAAAAAACTCGCGAGAACAGCGCCCAAGGCCACGAATTGCGCTTCTTTGGCGATTTGACCACCGATTTTACTGGACGTCGGGAAATACGGTTTCTTATTGAAACCTTCAGCCCACGCCGAAATAATTCGATCGGCATCTGCTTCGGTGGTCACTGACAATGTAACGTCCCAATTCTTGGAGACGGTTGACAACGGGGACTCGTCCGACAAAACATCTTTCGAGTCCAGCCGTATCTGATTTTCGTCCAGTTCTAATCCAACGGTCTGCGATGAATCAACGAGCAATGAGAGAAGTGTCTTGCCTGAAATCTCCGGGTCGACGTTCAAGCTCCGTTTGACCTCAACGTATTTCACGTTCGTTTCAATTGGCGCGGCCGTCGAAAAATCTCCACCCGCAGCCGGTTCGGCGGGAACCGTTGCTCCGGGAACGACAGGCACGTCGCCGGCCGGTTTATCCTGCGTTGGAACCGCAGTTCCCGGTTCGGGGGTCACGTTTTGCAGTTCTGGCGGCGTCGGGGTTGTCGGATTTTTAGCGGCGTTTCCATCCGCCTGAGTCACTGGAAGTCTTTCGGTAGTCGTTGCGTTTGCAGTCGAGCCCTCCCCCGCGTCTTGAATCATTCCGACCGAACCTGCCACGAAAAATGCTGAGAGACTTGGCAATGCTGGTCGTGTCCGCCACTGCAAACCGCCGACTTCGGGCTGTTTCGATTGGTCCATCGAACCACTTCCATCCGAACTCGAATTGGATGCAGGTTGTCCGGACACATCCACATGGTGCAACATTAGCCGTCCCGCGAAAACACGGGAGAGCAATTCATCCAACTGCTCGAATTTTTCTTCGCTCTGCGCTCCCTCCCAGGCGCGCAAATTACTATCCACCTTGAAAACTCGGTCCTTCATGGCTTCGTTACCCGCCTTGATTCCGAATCCAGTCACCGCAAACTGGATTTTTTCACCATCAATTTCAACGTTTAAGCTACCCAACTCTTCACGAATTTTTTCGATGTCCTGCTCTTTATTAAATACCATCCGAACGGTCGATCCTCCGCGCAGGTCATGATCGAGAATCCTGGACCCCAACGCGAACATGGCAACCATACCCAGAACGATGATTGCCAATGAAGTACCTCCGGTGATCGCGATCTTGTTCAGAAACTTGTACCGCTGGTTATTAAAAATTCGCATCATGTTGAATGACGTCAACCAACGTTTTCGTTCCGCGATGTCAAAGACCAAACGGGCCACGAAAATCGCCGTAAACATACCCATCAGAATCCCGAGAATCAATGTCACAGCAAATCCCTTGAGCTGCTCGGTACCAATCACATACAACACGATCCCGGTGAGAATTGTTGTGACGTTGGAGTCCACGATGGTGGTCATCGCTTTATCAAAGCCATTTCGTATCGCCATGCGCAGCGCCGCTCCGCGATCGATTTCTTCGCGGATCCGCTCATAAATCAACACATTTGCGTCGACCGACATACCCACCGTCAATACCAATCCAGCCAAACCGGTCAACGTCAGTGGTTGATCGATCGCCATCATCAGTGCTAACACCAAAATCACATTAATCGTCACGGCGACGCCAGCGACAACGCCGGAAAAACGGTAATAGAATGCCATAAAACCCAATATCAAAACCAGCGAAGCGATCATCGCCCAAATCCCTTGTCTCTTCAACTCCTCACCGAGTGTCGAATTAACGAAGTCCTTACTGATTGGAGCTTTATTTAGCGCCACATCGAGTTTGCCGCTACGCAGATTAATGACGAGTTCGTCGACTTCTTCTTGCGTGAAACTTCCGGAGATTTGTCCATTCTTAAAGATGGCTTCTTGGATCGAGGGTGCCGAATGGAGCTGATCATCCAACACAATTCCCATCAACCGCAAATTTCCTTGGGAGTCCGGCTCATTCATCTTCGTAAACATGCCCAGTCGACGACTCCCTTCGTCGGTCGTTTTGAAACTAACGCAAGCGCGGCCTTTTTCGTCCGTATCGGAGCTCACGCTCGACAAGTGCTTGCCCTCGACATTCCTATCAGCATCCGGTTGAATCACCAACAACTGAGGCGTGCGAATGCCATGTTGTTTGCACCATCTCGCAAAATCACGGCCCTGCTTCTCAAACTCTCCGCCGAGGGCGCTAGCGATTTCGCTGTATTCGATGATTCGTCCGGTGGATTTGTCGCGAATCAGATGACTTCTTTGAGGCAGAAACTTGATCGGGGAGTCTTGATCCATTTGCGCTCCGACGACGACTTCCCGCGCCAAGGGAACCCAGTACGCGACGATTTTTTTCTTCCCCGAGGAATCGGTTTCTTCAACATCTCGATCGCGACCACCGGCCGTCGCCATTTGTCGCGCCAGATCGATTTGCGGCTTGTGATATTTCAGATCGGCGACGATACGGAACTCCAACTTGCCAGCTTTAACCAAACGTTCCCAGATATTATCGGCTTCTTCCAAGTCAACCGAGGGAATCGTCACTTCGATTTTGTCATTTCCGAGCGGACGAATCATGATCTCTTTGGTTCCCGCTGGATTCACGCGCTGGACGAGTGCCGGGATGATATCTTTGGCTTGCGGCATCGGTGCATTGGGATCTTCCGAGTTTCGCCAGGCCTCCAAATTCAGCGAGCCGATCATGTTAATCCCGCCGCGAAGATCTACTCCAAACTTCGGCGGCCATTTGCTCCAGATCATCAACGCCGCGACCAGGACCGAAATCAAGACCGTCGCCATGCGTCCTTTGTATTCACCCAACCGCAAACCGTTGGTTATCAATTTGGCTAAAAACCAGCCACCGACTACCGCAACAACCAGCAAGCCGAAAATAAACAAGCCCGATTCGAAAAATGGGACGTCGACAGTCGGTTTGGCTTGAGCAACTAAAACCGAACAACCGGTGGAACAGAACTCAAACATTCGAGCAATTCCTAAGTGATGGATGGGAGTGAATTAAGATGTTTCGCGTAAATTTCAAGGGCCAAATACTAACAAACTTGGCCATTTTTTTCAGGTCGTTTTGGTGTCATTGTTGGACACTACGCGAACAATAGAAGTTGCCAGTACCTGCATCCGGAAGTTGCTGCTGTCGTCAACTCGCAGCGTGACGAATTCATCATTCGCGCCGAAATTAACGACCGTCCCAAGAATACCACCTGCCGTAACGACACGATCATTCTTTTTAAGGGTGGACAACAGTTCAGTCGTCTTGGCTGGTACTTTTGGTTGGGGTCGAGTCATCATAATGAAGTACAACAGCATGACCGCCATCAACGCCGGGAACATAAAACCCAGGCCGTCAAAAAAGCCCTGCGGTTTTTCCGGAGCCAGTTTGCCGACTTCGGCACCGCCCGCGCCAGCCGCACTTTGCGGAATCTGTGCCAACAGTAACCAACAGACGTTATAAAGTTGAATCATGATACTTCTTTTTGATTGCGAGCTCGTTTTTGCTCGCAGGTCTCGAACGCCGGGATTTATCCCGTCCCGAAACCGATTGGACCAACAACATTTTCTATTATTTACATACGTCGAAACGTAACCGCGATTTCAAAACCGAGTCTAAACTCCGTGCCAAATCGCCGTCTTCCGTCTCTGACGCGAAAAACCAACCAGACATCATAAAACTTTCGCAAAAACCCAACAAGGCCAGACAACGCATAACCCAAAAGATAGTGATCTCCAGAAGGCGATTGGCGTCCCCGAACACCAATTCGTACCTGAATTCGAGCGATAAATGATTGCCGTTTCACCGACATATCTATTGAATGAGACGATCGCCCGAATGCGGATGCACGCCGATCCAGTCCTCTAAACACCCGAATCAATGCTCGATCACAGATTCCACCCCCAAACCGGATGTTTCTCATGCTTGGCGCACGAAGAATTCAACCAAAAACGGGCTTCGCGCTAACTGCCGATGCCCCATCCTGATTTTCGCTCGGCATAAAAATCAAGAAAACAATCATTGGCAATCGCTTCTCGAGCCTGCCGCATCAACCGTTGATAATATGCCAAGTTATGTAAACTCAAGATGATCGGCCCCAACATCTCGCCGGCCCGAAACAAATGCCGGATATACGACCGGCTAAGATGAGAAAACTCGGTCACGATCTCTGATTGTAAGGGTCGAGGGTCCCGTTCATGCATCAGGTTTCTCAGTTTCAGATGCCCACGATCCGTAAACGCCATCGCATTGCGACCATTGCGTGTGGGCATCACGCAATCAAACATGTCGACACCTCGGCGAATCCCCTCGAGTAAATCAATCGGAGTCCCAACACCCATCAGATAGCGTGGTTTGCCTGTCGGTAGGGCAGGGCAGGTCAGATCCAACATGTCATACATTTCAGCCGGCGTTTCCCCAACGCTCAAACCGCCAATCGCATAACCCGGAAAATCGAGCTCCACCAATCGCTGGGCACATTCAATTCTCAGTTCGCCATCAAGTCCCCCTTGCACGATCGCGAACTGAATTTGATTCTCACTTGAGTGGGCGATGCGGCAGCGTTCGGCCCATCGAACCGATCGCTGCATCGCGTCTTCAATGACCGATCGCTGGTTGGGCAACGCGACAACGTGATCCAACACCATCGCGATATCGGATCCCAACTGTTCCTGAATCAAGACGCTGCGTTCGGGGGACAAGTCGATCGTCGAACCATCAATATGCGATCGGAAAACGGCGCCGGATTCGGTGATTTTGGTCAACTTGGCCAAGCTGAACAATTGAAAGCCGCCACTGTCGGTGAGAATCGGCTGCTGCCAACCCATGAAGGCATGCAGCCCCCCCAATTCCGCGATAACGTCCGAACCGGGACGGAGATGCAAATGATAAGTGTTCCCCAAGATGACTTGCGCACCAATCGCTGTGAGCTGACCCGTCGTGAGCCCTTTGACAGTCGCACAAGTTCCCACCGGCATGAACGCGGGCAAATCAATCACGCCCCGCGATGTCGCCAATCGGCCCAGTCTCGCCCCGCAACGCGCATCTTCATGCAACAACTCAAATCTGGTTGAGTCCGGCTTGGGGTTAGTCGGATCCTGATAAGAGTTAGGCATGAACGGCGACGGGGACGGGAAATAATCGACTAAGCGACGGAGCGAAACTCGTTGGGGACCAAAACGATATTCGCTTCGGACATTTTGACTTTCCCTTCGCGCGCCAGCCAACCAATGGCCAACAGAACTTCATCGCGTGAACCGCTCGATCGCGCGACCAAACACGACAAATCCAATCCGCCATGTTCCGCCAACACGCCCCAAATTTCGCCAGCCGTTAACCCAATTTGGTCAACTGCTGGGAACTGTTCAAATTCTGTTGCTGGCGGAACCAGAACGGGACTCGGTTTACGTTTCAGGAATTTCAACATTTAGCACCTCCGTTTGCAACATCAACCACAGACTATTCGCCGCGTAATTTCAAGCCTGCTTGAACGAGTTTCTCACGAATCTCAGTCAAACTGGTTACGCCAAAGTTCTTGCATTCCAGCAAATCATCGGCTGATTTGCGTACCAACTCGCCAATCGTGGTCAGTCCCAATCGCGTCATGCATTTGCGGGCGCGAACCGACAAATTCAAATCCGACATCGGACGATCGAGCAACGCCTGTTCATCGGGGGACAGATGACTGGTATCGACTGTCTCGGTATCGTCCTCTTTCTGATTGGAAAATTGTCCGATCATCAGCCCTTTGTTGGCCATCATTTCACGAATTTCAACCAGCGAAGTTTCGCCGAAATTTTTGCTATTCAGCAATTCCAACTCGGTCACGCGGCACAAATCACCCAAGGATAAAATGCCCATTTTTTGCAAGCAATTACGACTTCGAACCGACAATTCAAACTGCGCGATCGGAATACTCATGACGCCGGCAATTTGTTGGCGAACTTTTTCCCGATCATGATCATAATGCTCATCCATCGAAGCCACTGCGTCGGTCCGATACAACGTCGCCCGATCATGTGACGGATAGGATTCCAAAATCCGATCGTAACAACGAGCGGCCCGTTCGTATTGATCATGATCCTCATAGATCAATCCGAGATTCAGCAACGCACCGACGTGAGCCGGAAACACCGCCGCCGCGCGCTGGTAAAGTTCAATCGCTCGTTCGTCATTTCCTCGACGATCATTTTCCAACCCCAGTCCAAACAACGCCCCAGGATGTTTATCATCCAACTCAACGGCGCGCTCGTAGAGTTTGCAAACTTCTTCGGGATTATCGATCATCGCCGCAATCGTGGCACCCCGTTGATAAAGGTATTCCGCCGTCTGCTCAACCGGGCCAAATAAATTATCCAGAATGGCCATCGCGCCGGGCAAGTCTTTGGCGTGACGTTTGACTTCAGCGATTGCCAACATACACGCGTCCGCGTTGTAACCAGCTTTCTTGGCCGATTCAAAACAGACAATCGCTCGGTCATACGAGCCTAAAGAAAAATTCGATTTTCCTTGATAGAAAAATGCCAGGGCACCCCCATCAGAACTCTCCAAAGTCGTAATTGCATTCGAGTATCGCCCCAACATATATTGGCAAACACCCAACCGCACCGAAGCAGCCGGCGATCGCTCCGTCTGATTCGTCATGATCTCGGTGACGTCCCGCAAGTGGGGAAATTGCGAGTAATCGTTGCAAATCCGGCGTGAGATAAAAGCGATCTCTTGGGGTCCAAAAGTACTATTGGACAGCAACATGTCTTTGAGTTCGATTTCGGGAACCTGGGTCATCTAACATCCTCGGGTAACAACAGAAACGACGCCAAATCAAGCCGGAGCTCACCGTCCAGTCGACGCCATCACAGAAATTTTACAATCGACTATTGTGCCATCTCGAGTCAATTTCGGCAACGGTCGATTCCACGAACCAAAAAAAGCACCAGAAAGAGCCTAAATTGGTCCGGCAACGCTCCGCTACGTGTCTTCTTGGCCCTCCAATTGCACTCGATTTCCTGTACCAGTCACGAACTTTCACTCGCGAATCCGGCTTAGATGAACGCCGACGAGTAACCTCCCTGGAGTACCCGATCGAGACCAAGCGATCAAGGAATCGATCCATAACCGGCAACTTGGCGAGTTTTAGACTTAGGTAACAATATTGTTTGTAGCAACGATTGCCGGCGGCAGTTCCGTATCTCCCAACATTTGCCGTAGATCGATCTCGATACTTCGAGCAATCGACGTGATTGGAACGTCGTTGGCACTGCCCTCAAAGGGATTCTCGGTAACTTCACCGACCCGTTCCATCGTCGTGAAGATCCAACCGGCAAGCACACTGAACGGAATCGATAG
>JANNWZ010000198.1:0-27611 GCA_031409295.1 Mariniblastus sp. | reverse complement strand
TGAATTGCTCCGGTTGTTGGCGAAACCACAATCTGTTGCGCGGGAGTCGTAAACCCGGCAGGTTGAACGGCGGCCAAACCATTTCCCAATTCCTGTTGTGCTCGACGGAAAATCTCCGGCTCCGGACGCGAACCCAGTTGTTCGATAGAGCGATCTAGATCGACCGTTTCCAAGGTGAAGAAACGCCCAATCCATTTTTCATCCACGATCCGATCCGATGCCGCTCCGGTCACAAGATGGGGATCGCCCACACGAGGAAGCTCAACAACTACTTGGTCTTCCAAGTAGGCAATGACTTTATGGATTTCACTCTCGCCCGCTGTTGGCTTCTCGACCCACAAGATCGCTTCGTTGGCAGTGGCTGTGATTCGTCCCTGCTTGATTTGCGCCGCGCCGCGCAGATGCAATATCTCGTAGTGGCCCACTTGCCAATAAACGATCGCGTCGGCCGAAACGGTGATCGTTTGACTTGGATCAGGTCGCGCAAACGTGATGTCTTCAGCCAACGCAACCTGCCTCCAACTCACGCCAATCACAATCGCAGTCAATGCTATCGAGAAATATTGGTACCACGGGACCGCGTGCAAATTTGCGCGTACCGATTTCCCGCGCCGATCGGAACCGGACTCGATACGACTGAGCAGTAGTGGGACCAAAAAAAAATTCAATCGATTTCCAGGTTGGCTGAATCGACAATCACCTCAATGCACACGGCGCGCATCTTCAACCAAAACTTGAGCTCAATTTGCGAAACTTCGCCCGGAGCGGCAAATAATTGGGTCGCGAAGTATAGAGAGGGTTGGACAGGGAAACAAGGTAAATGTCGAGCCAAAGCAACGCGTTACCCGATCCGGGGTTTGGCAAGCCGGTCGGGGACTGGCCGAGATTCGGAATCACGAATTTCCGTTTGGTCAAGCCAATTGCTAGCTGGCTGCAATGTCCTACCAAGAACCCTTGGTCGATTGAACGAAAACGTGTTTCTCGATCGAAACGTTCTCGTTGGGGCCGTTATTTACGACTTTCTGGACGAAACGCTATCGCTTAAGATGCTATCACAATCCAAGCTTCCCGTTATCGGACCCAAGTCGAATGAGATCCTATTAGACTGATCCCATGCCGCATATTTTGATCTCCACCACTTCGGACGACCGAGAGGAACTTGTTGCGATTGCCGAACGGTTGATCGGTGATCGGTTGGCAGCGTGTTGCCAGATCACGGGACCGCTGACTAGTTTCTATCGGTGGCAGGGAGTCGTTGAACAGTCGATCGAATGGATGTGTTTAATCAAAACGCAGGCCAAACTCTACCCGGCCGTGGAACAGGCGATTCGCGAGCAGCATCATTATGTCGAACCGGAGATCATCGCCACCGAAATAAAACTTGGCAGCGCGGGATACCTGAAGTGGATCGATGAAAATGTGTTTTAGAATTTTTGCACGATCTTTGCGCAACTTAGGTACAGGGCTTGTTCGATGAATTTTCAGGTAGCCTGGCAACTTCGTCACACGACGCTTAACTTTGATCATCGCCCGGCGTTAATGGGAATTGTCAACGTCACGCCGGACAGTTTTTCCGATGGTGGGAAATTCATTGATCCAGGCCAAGCGGTTGATCACGCATTGAGACTCGCAGCCGAGGGGGCCAGTATCCTCGATATTGGCGGAGAAAGTACGCGACCCTATAGTACACCAGTCGCGGTTGCGGAAGAAATTCGCCGCGCCATACCGGTAATCAAGAAAATTGTCAGTCAGACGGCGATTCCAGTTTCCATCGATACGTCGAAAGCCCCTGTTGCCCGCGCTGCGCTCGAGGCGGGCGCTCAAATCATCAACGATGTAACGGGCCTGACCGGTGACCCCGAGATGTTGTCGGTAGCACTGGAATCCGGAGCCGGCATCTGCGCGATGCATATGCAAGGCAATCCTCAAACGATGCAAGACAATCCGAATTACGTCGACGTGGTAGACGACGTTTTTCGATACATGGCGCAGCGAAAAACGGCGCTGCTGGAGGCGGGAATCGAACGGACAAGAATCTGTCTCGATCCCGGGATCGGGTTCGGCAAGTCTCACCAACACAACCTTGAATTGCTGGTACATTGTCGCCGCTTTCATGAACTCGGATGCCCATTGTTGATCGGCCATTCGCGAAAGGGCTTTATCGGCGAATTACTCGGCGACAAAACTGCAGATCGAGACGCCGGAACGCTGGCCGTTACGCTGTGGTTGGCTCAACAGGGAATCCAGATCATCCGGGTGCATGAGATCGCCCGGACGTTTCAGGCTCTACAACTCGATTCGTGGTTGCGGCAACAGTCAACTTAGAGCCGATCTCCAATCGTGCCACACCGCATTGTGGTTATTGATCCAAATCGATTCGTTTGAATAATGGCAAATGGCGATAGTACACCTCCAACGTACAACAGGCCAACGAAGTCGTATAGATTCGACCGCCGCGGTTACCCCATTCACAGATTTCCGGAGGCCAACTGCCGGGGTGTCTTCCACGAGTCTCCTGCGTGGAAATTAACAACTCGCGCATCTTGTTGTTCCATTTCTCCCATGGATCGCCACCATAATGATGCATTACCTGGGTACCGTAGTACCAATAATAGAGGTTCTTTTCATTTTCGTTGGGCAAATGATCTTTGATCAACCATTTGATGGCCGAACTCATCCGCGGATCTTGCCGCGTCCACCCGAGATACATACGACACAAGATCGCTTCGGCTGTCATGGCTGGCGTGGCCGGACGCCCTGGCTGATAACAATAAGTCGATCCCGTGGGCAGTGGCGTCCGATTTCGATTGTTAAACGTGGCTGGTGCGGCGACCTGATCCAGAAAATAGTCGGCCAATTTCAACGTTGCCGCATCGACCTCTAGATTGAGGTTGGCAGCGCGCGCGCTTTGTAAAGCCATCATTTGCCAGCCAAACACGCTGGTATCACCGACCTGACCGGGTTCATATCGCCAACCGCCGGCACTATGTTGAGCGAACTCAATAAACTTGATCGCGCGTTGTGAAGGATCATGAAAGCGTTGATCACCGGTCAGCGCGAGCGCCTCGCACAACACGATGGAAGCTTGGCCGTGAGCATACATTCCGGCTTGACCTTCATAGCCCGCTCGCAAATCACCATTGGCGGTTTGGTTTTCGATCAGCCAAGCCAACCCGGCGGCCACGTTTTCCTTATATGCGCCGAACTCATGGGTCTGGCCGGCGCCCAACATCGGCAACAGGGCCAACGACGTTCCCATCACATCCCCTTTGTTATCCGGATTGCCATGTCGATCATAGGAATCAAGGCTCCAGCTGCCATCCTTGTTTTGCACAGAAGCCAGCCATCGCAGGCCACGGGCCACGGCCGCCTCCGTGATCGTCGTGCCCCCTTCCTTCGCCACGATTTCGGCGCGCACGCGCGGATCGCGCGCCGCGAAAGACATGAGTTGGTCCGGTCGATTGGTAATGTTGTCTTTAACCACCGACATGTCGACCTGGGATGCGGTCGGACGCGGGTCGATCACCAGTTCCTGCGCATCTTGATTGGCCTTCTTCAGTACGTCTCGCAACTCTTGTTCCCCGGCGTTCAGTTTGCTGGCCAGTTTCAAATCGTCTTGCAACTGGTCCAACGGATTCTCCAATCGAATCTGTCCGCCAATTTCTCGCGCGGAACTCAGGAACGTCGACAACGTTATTTTCTCCGGTAGATACGCTCCGTCGCTCAACACGATCAGGGCCAGAATCAAGATGGCAATCAGATGCAGAAACAGGCTAATCAACCAAGCCGGCGTCATGTGAAATCCGTTGCGAATCAATCCGGCCGCCCAGGAACCGCGAGTCAGTCGCTCCAATTCCTGTTGGCGAGGATCGAGTTGATTGTCCTCCACAGGTTCGAGAGCGAATGCTTCCGGACCGGTTGGCAATGCCGGGATCGGCCGAGTGCGTGCAGCACTGGTCACAGGAGCCGGCAATGGGGCAGCAATCTCCTGTAGCGTCTGAATGGCAGTTAATTGTTCTTCCGTGAGCGCGAGAGACGTCTGGCACCGCCAACAATCAGCCAGGCCCAACCAAATTCGAATCGTCATCGGGGCTTGGCAATCGGGACACGCACACAACAGCGAATTGCCACTCAGCCAAATTTCGCCGGTCGAGGTCTCAAGACGATGGCCGGCCGTCTGGGAGATATCCGGCGTCGTCGCCAAGGCCGGTTCGGTCTGGGTGCGCACCGCAGCGGCAGAGTTCAAGTCGATGAACATCCGCGTCGGTGTGGCTGCCTCGGTCGATTCGCGGGGCAATGGTGTTGAAAGGGACGACAGGTAATCCAAACGTTGCAACAGCCGATGTTCCAGATCCAAATGGTCGCGTGAATTGAGCATGTCAGATAACAGGCGTAGGGAAATTGGAATCGAGTGCGACCGTCACTCATTGTTGGCAGGAACGAGAGAGCAAGTCAAGTTTCGTATCAAAATCGGCAGTGACTACCAGCTGCCACGACTGGTTTTAAGAGCCAATTGGCTGCGTTCCGCTCGTTGTGGCTGTATCGCTTTTTTGGTACAATTTGGGCTGGCGATTTGCCTCGCACGAGGGGCGCAAAAACCGTGGTTTTTACGGCTTTTTTGATTGCGATGGATTCTTGGCAGATCCCGTCAGCATCGCGTTTTTTTTCTAAAAGTGGTAGCAGTTTAGCCACCTCTTTTTTCCAGTCTCAAGGGTTAAGAATTTGTCGACAGATTCCAGCGGACCAATTGATGAAAATGGTGATGGATCCGTTCCTCCGCGAGAAGGAACGGGGATTAACCGTTACGAAAAAATTCTCGAAATGCCGATCGAGGATGAGCTCAAGAGCAGCTATTTGACCTACGCCATGAGCGTGATTGTGTCCCGCGCTTTGCCCGATGTTCGCGACGGATTGAAGCCGTCCCAGCGCCGGATCCTCGTGGCCATGAATGACCTGAATCTGACCCCCGGAGCAGCCCGGGTCAAGTGTGCCAAAATTTCCGGCGACACCAGCGGTAACTATCACCCGCACGGCGAGAGTATCGTGTACCCAACCTTGGTCCGGATGGCGCAAGAATGGAACATGCGTCATATCCTGATCGACAAACAGGGGAACTTTGGATCGATCGCGGGACTGCCTCCGGCGGCCATGCGATATACGGAAGCGCGCATGTCCCCGGTCGCCGCGTTGATGTTGGATGACCTCAAACTCGATACCGTTGATTTCACGCCGACGTATGACGAACGCCGACTCGAGCCGGTTGTATTGCCCAGCAAATTTCCTAACTTGCTGGTCAATGGTTCAAGCGGGATCGCCGTCAGTATGGCTACGTCCATTCCGCCGCACAACTTGGGCGAAGTCTGCGACGCCATGTTGATGGTGATCGACAATCCCGAATGCAGTATCACCGAAATCATGACGGTGTTACCGGGGCCGGATTTTCCCACGGGCGGTATCATTTGCGGTCGTTCGGGAATCATGCGCGCTTACCAAACCGGACGCAGTACCGTTCTCGTCCGCGCCAAATGCGAAATCGAAGAAATTCCCAAAAAGAAGAACCGCTATCGTATCGTCGTCTCAGAGTTGCCGTTTCAACAGACTCGCGATGGCGTCGTGGAGAAGATTGCGACTCTCGTCAAAACCGATCGCGTCAAAGGGATCTCCGGGATTTCCGACTTAAGCGATTTGAAAGAGCCGGTTAAACTCTTTATCGACATTCGGTCCGACGCCGATCCGGAAGTCGTCTTAAACCAGCTATATCAATTTTCTCCGCTGCAAACGTCGTTCTCGATGAATTTCATGGCGCTGGTCGATGGTAAGCCGCGCGAGCTGACTATCAAAGATTTCTTGCGGGAATTTTTGCGCCACCGCGTGCAAGTGATTCGACGTCGCACCCAATTCCTACTGACGCGCGCCCGGCAACAGAAACATACCGTCGAAGGTTTGTTGCTGGCCCTGACCAATATCGACGAGATTATCCGCGTGATTCGCCGATCGAAAACCCAAGCGGAAGCAAAACAAAGCCTGATGGGGATCGAATGTCCGGCATCGATGATGGAACGCGCCTTGGGGTCGGACGGCTACGCGGTTTTTCAAGCAGAGCGAGGTGTCTCCGATGTCTATCGTCTGACCGGCATTCAATCCGATGCAATTTTGAAAATGACGCTGGGCCAGTTGGTCAACCTCGAACAGGAACGACTTTCTGGACAACACGCAAAGTTGCTTGAAGAGATCAAAGAATATTTGCGCATCTTGGCCGACGACCAAAACGTCTATCAGATCATTCGCGACGACATGCTGGAAATCAAACGGAAATATGCGGATGAACGCCGTACCGTGCTGTCCCTCGAAGAGCTCGGTAATATCGATCTGGAAGACTTGATCGAAGAAGAAAACATGGTCGTCTCGATCACACACCGTGGCTATATCAAACGAACTCCGGTGAGTACTTATCGGGCACAGCGCCGTGGTGGTAAAGGAGTCAAAGGGGCCAAGAGCGAAGACGAAGACCCCATTGAACATGTCTTTGCGGCCAGCACTCACGATTACCTGTTGTTCTTCACCACCAAAGGGATCGTGCATTGGCGAAAGGTCCATCAGTTGCCGCAGCTGAGTCGCGAGAGTCGCGGCCGCGCGATTATCAATATCGTACAACTGGATGAGAACGAAAAGATTGCCTCGTGTCGAGCCATTCGGGATTTCCATGCACCCGATCATTATTTGGTCATGGCTACGCAAAAAGGCCTGATCAAAAAGACACCGCTTTCGGCCTACGGTCGCCCACGGAACGCCGGCATCATTGCCATTAAACTGCGCGATGACGATCAAATGATTGACGTGCTGGTCGCCAAAAAAGGGGATGAGATTGTGTTGTCAACGTCCAACGGAATGGCGATTCGGTTTGCCGAATCCGACGCCCGCCCGATGGGCCGAAACACCAGCGGCGTAAAAGGAATCAGTCTTGCCAAGGAAGATCGCGTCATCGGAATGGTCGTTGCCGATCCCGACGCGACACTATTGACCGCTTGTGAAAAAGGGTACGGAAAACGAACCTTGTTTGGCCCTAACGCAGCGGAAGGGGAAGCCGATGAGGCGGAAGATTCACCTAGCGGCACCAATCGATATCGCGTGCAACGTCGTGGCGGCAAGGGTGTGCGCGATATCAAGACTACCGCGCGCAACGGCAAGGTCATCGGAATCAAAGCCGTTACCGATGATGACCAACTGCTATTGATGACCGCCGGCGGAAAAATCCAACGTATCAAATGTGGTGATCTGAATACGATCGGCCGCAATACACAGGGCGTCCGAATCATGTCTTTGGACGATGATGATACCCTCGCCGTGATCGCCCTGGTGCCCCGCGATGAAACCGATGACGGTGGCCTCGACCCGTTCGACATCGATGACTCCGACGACCTGGACATCCCAGCCAAATCAACTCCCGGGCCGCTGGCAAAGCAGCCCGAGGTGGGCGATTTCGAAGATGAAGACGACGAATTTGCTGATGACGAAGCTGAGGCGGACGATGCCGAGAATGAGTTCGCGGATGACGACGTTGAGGCGGATGACGAAGGTGACGACGATAATTAGGAATAGTCCCGAATTAGATTCCCGTTTTAGCGGAACGGCGCGAGCCGTCCGGTGTCGCAAACCGGAGGGCTCGCGCCCTGCCGCTACAAATCGAAAACGGGAAGTTATTTTGGGACTGTTCCTTAGTAGTTAGAAATTTAGATATCGCTCAGAACTGACAAACCGCAAGACAGGCCTGCGGGATTCAACTAATGCCACCGGCGTCCCTGACTGGATTGGCCAATGCCACCGGCTTGCCCGGTGGAGGCTGACGCTTCTGGCTACATCAAACGCTGAAAACGAGAAATCACTCGATCCGGCTGCGAATTAATACCGCCCGTTCCACGTTGTGATTTTTCCCCGGTTCAAAGGCGACCGGTATCGAGCGATCGAAAATATAAAATGCGCGATTGCGGTGCGCGTCCCCAGCATCGATACCCAATTCGCGGCCTCCCGTCGCGGCGTCCTTCAGACTGCCATCGGCCGCTGTTTCAAAATAGCCGACCGTTATCCAAATCGCAAACACACTCGACCGACCGGTGACGAGATTCCCCAGCCTTTGCCGACGATCGTACTTGAAATAGGCCGCCCGATCATCGTGATTAAACAACTGCTTCGTCGCGGGTGCGTAATCGAACAGCGGACTATTTGAGCCATCGGTACGGAACAAACCACACTCGGCGGGTTTCACTCGCAACGCATTGGCCGGTACCCAATTCGCCGAAACCGGCGAGCGATAGGGATTAACAAACCTGAGGCTGGCGGTTCCATTTCGCGAACGGTCCCAATCCGTATAGGTCAATGGATCATCGGCTCCCACCGCGTAAAACTGCATCAACCCGTTCCAGACTCGTTCGTCCAACACAGTGTTGATATTTAGTTTTCCTGGGTAACGATAATTCGACAACGTATCAAAGGGTGCCGACAGATCGAACGAAAGTCCTTGTTGGTTCCCGACAAACGTTTGAGGATTGACGTAGGATTCAGTGCCCACGAACCGTGAGGGAACTTCGAGATAATCGAACACGCGATGGAGGCCTGGGCTCGGATCTCCGTTTTTGAGCTGGTCGCCATAAAAATTTAGCAAAAATGGAAATTGAGCGGTATAGTTTTTCGCTTCCGTCACGCTGTCCATTTCCACGGGCGGTTGATAAACGTTTCGATTCGGATCCGCCGCATCAAACAACCTGGTCAGCCAATAAGTCGATGTGAACGGAACATTTGCTAACTCCAATTGGCTGGCATAAGGACGATTATTCCACGTCAGCCCCGCAAATGGAAAAGACTCGGGCAAGTTAGCTTTCATAAAGGCATCGTTCAAACTGCCCCAGGATTCGACGAGATTCCGATTAAAAACATGCAGGTCCTGCGGGATCGGTGTCGAATCAGCTTCATAGGGTGTTTGATGTCCGAGCCGATCATGCTTGAACAACAACCGGTGTCTCAACTTGGTTTGATCCTGACCGTTGGGAGCTGGATTGCCCGCGCCATCGACGGCCGATCGACGTTCGAACGAACCAAACCGAATCGGTTTGGGTTGTGTATTTTTCGGATCGGTTGTCGGCTCGACCCCGTTAAAGACCAGCAAATCGAGTGAACTGGAATCAATCGTCAAATAGGGATTGGTGGATTCATGGAAGGGAATCAAGGGATTCGCCAATCGCTGCAAATGCACGGTCCGGTAGGCAGGATACAAACCATCATTGGCGAGGTAGTCATCATAATGCTGACGGCTTATTTTTCGATCAACCGGCTCATCAAACGCAAAATCAGTTTCCACAGCCGGATCATCGACGGTGAACTTCTGACCGTCGGCGACCGGCGTTAAGTTCACGTTTAAACCGCCATCCGTCAATCCAAAATAGCCCTCCAGTGGATCACTGACCCCTAAATTTCTTTCCCAGCCACCATCCGTATATCCAATGGGAATATTGATCGCTTGTCGGGTTTCGACATCCATTTTACTGTCGTCAAAATTCCAATAATGGATCTTCAATTCCCGGCTGATAGGGTTCAGGGAAATTTGCCGCGTTTCGGACAGCTCATCGAGAGCGGTGGGGGTAAGCCGTCGTCCAAAATAGGTCGTATGCTCGTCCCCTTTCTTTACTCCTGCAGAACCGACCACGGCATAAACTCCCGGCGGGACCGAGTCGACTCGCAAACTGGGGTCCGGGAAATAAACCTCCGGCCCAGTATCCACACTATCTCCCGGTTGCGTAAAGTAAATTCGCCGAACCGAGCGAACTGTTTTATAGCTCGGCGGAGCGCCACCGATCGGCGGATTCCGAGTTGAATCGTCGGGATCCAAATCGACTTGATTCTGTTCCGTCACCAACAATCGCCAAACCGGACTCGAACCATCAGCCGACTTTTTTTGCAAATCCAGTCCGTTGAGACCCGCGTCATACAATTCAACCGGCCGATATTGGTTGGCATCGTTCATCACCCAGGGATTGTACAATTCGAAAAAGGCGGACACCGCTGGAACCAAATGACTGTCGAAATCATCATCTCCGTCAGCGATGTTTGCGCCGGTTGGATCCAGTTGCAAATTCTGGGTACGTCGATCATGGCCGACAAACGTTTCGGTCAGTAACAGCTCCGGACGCTCGCAGCCCCACAACACTTGTCGCAATGGACCTAGAGAGTTTTCTTTAGACGTAATATCGCCGTCAACGTCCCAGCCATCCCAGGGGTTCAGATCGACCTCAAAGGGAGTCATGATTGCATCGCGATCCCTGAATTCGACGACATTGATCGCCCATTGCGCAATCAACTTTCGATAGTCCAATCGATCCTGATTGTCCGTGGCGCCATCGTCGTTGAGGTCGTACCAATCGCTTGAATTGATCAGTCCATCGCCGTTTTGATCCAGACGTTCGGTGCTGAGCAAGGTGATGAGATACAAATGTCTCGCAAAGTCAACGCGGGCCATGGGTGATCCAAAATCAAAAGTCGCACCGGAAGGATGAGTAACCTGATTCACTTCTCCAATTTCGTCGACAATTTGATTGTTATTGTTATCTAGACCGTCGCCAAACGTTCGGTTGACATTCATCGGCAGACCGCGACGTACTTCCGACGGCAACAGCAACTCGATTTGATCGGAAATTTTGGTCAACGCCATGCCATTGGCCGCCAGAATATCAGCGAGCTTGATCGACAGACTCTCCACCGTCGCCGGAACTTCAAAACTGGCCGTGGTAATCGAATGGACCGCTGAATTGGCGCCACTGAACACGCCGGAACCTAAATTCCATAACCGATCGGCCAACAAGTTCGAATCGGGATCGGCGCGTCGCAACACCCCTTCCAACTCTTGGGGAGTGAACGGCGTATCGAATCCGCGACCATCCGGTCCGGCCATGGAACCGCCCGCGAAACTCATTTCATACGCAGAATCCATGACCTCACTCGACAATCCCGATGTCGACACGTTGGCCACTGGCAAGCCAATTGGAAAATCCGGATCCGCCACGTCGCGAATATCGTTTGGAATGCCGATTGCAAACCGCCCATGTACATCCATCGCTGTGCCAAAATCTCCAGCAACTGTACCCGGAATGGGGGCTGAGACGGCGGCGTCGGGATAGCCAAACAATTTGTAGGTCGACCAGCCATCCCGCACATTGGGCTCGCCCGGTTTAGCATCCGCACCATAGCGACCTGGAGTTCCGCCGCTGCCAAACAACATCTTGGTCCAACCGCCCCCCAATACGGGAACCAAACTAATCTCGGGCGGACCGAATCCAACGCCCCGATGCAACGATTGGCTTGACGGCAGTCCCAAGAGGTCAATCTCGGTCATTTGCCGATCCGACGAATATTCATTTCCGTGCGCATTGACATTGGCCCGACCATCCAGATCAACGACCGTGTAGGACACCAGTGGTCTAAAATAGGTGCCATCGGACCCGGTCTGGCCAGGCAAACCAATATCCATCCAAATCCCATCGACGCTGCCGTTGTTGTCATTGTCGACGGACACGCCATCATTATTGGGCCCGCCGATTTTGAACGCCCGAAAGTCAGTACGGACCGGATAGTTCGCTACCAATTCGGCGCGATGAAAACTGGGCGTGAGCACTGTTCCATTAGGCAGGATGCCTGCCAAAAACATGTTTTGATAATCGAACGTATCGTAGCTCTCGTTGGTCGAGGCAGAATTAGGAGTCTGTAGGGCACTGCCCCGCGACAGATAACCGCTCCCCGTGGACCCCAGCAATTCCATCCGGGAACGGCCCACCTGATAGGGTTGCAACGCAGTCGTACTCAGAGCAGGTTGGTCAAGTCGTTTTGTTAAATCAAAGTTACCGGCACCCGTGCCGGAAAACGGACGACCATTGACGATCACTTGAGTTCCAACCAGATCCGGTGCGCGCGACAAATCGAAACTCGTGTCACCCCAATCGGGTTGGACCACAAAAGTGTGCGCGCCACTACCCGCTATCTGATGATCGACAATCCGAGTCGCCAACCCTTTGGCAGGCCCGCTGGTAAACGACAGCACCAGCCCGGCCAGCGACGAAACGGTCGGTGGTTGATAGGGAGAGTCATCCAACAGAGAACGGGCCGAACCGAAATTCAATTGGAGCGTGATAAACTGTTGACTGGCATGAACGGTGGCATTGGTCACCGTAGCCGTGAACCCATAACCATACATATCACCCAACAGACTATGCCCGCGCAGCGGCGAAGAAATCTCATTGAGGTCGGGCTCACGAACTAGATCATAAAAAGCTTGATCGAGAAGTGCCTCGGCGTCGACTTGATGCAGATCGATGCGAGCCCGTTTCTGGGCTCCGCGCAGAAAATCGCCAGCGACGACCACGAAAGCGGTTCCCATCAACAGGAACAACACAATCATGCTTACGACAAATAATAACGTCACTCCCTGGCGATTGATTTTGATCATGGGACGAGGTGGCGAAAATCCAATAGGAAACCGTTTAACGGCAAGCCGCAGGCGAACCAGCACCAAGCAGTCCGTCGTTATACGAAAGCTACTACTCTCAGAGCAATATCGATCCAACCCTACCGAAGTTATTCGATAATCGAACGCACCAAAATCGCGCGATCGATATTGTGGTTTTTCCCTGGTTCGAAAGCGACAGGAATCGAACGATCGAAAATAAAGAACCCTCGATTCCGTTTGGTCCCGCCAATTTCAGCACCCAATTCCACGCCGTTTCCGGTCCCTGGTTTCATAGTCCCATCTGGATTCACTTCGAAATAACCGACCGTGATCCAAATCGCAAACACGCTGGAACGAGTCGTGGTCAAATTGGCCAATCGTTGCCGCATCGCGTTGCGAAAATAGGCACTGCGATCGGTATCATTAGTGGCTGACGATGAACTGAAATCAAACAATGGTTCACCCACGACCGCCCCTTCTCGAAACACGGTGCAGTTTGGTCCTTCCACAACCCGGGTACCAGTTGCCACATGATTTCCTGTTCCAGCCGGACGGAACGGGTTATCGAAATCGGTACCGGCGCTGGTTCCATTGCGTGACGCAACGAATTCAGCCCAACTGCAACCGCCGGGCAACGTCGCATAGTTCCCCATTAATCCGCGATAAACTTGTTCGCTGTAAATCGTATTCAAATTTATTTTTCCAGGGACGCGGTACCGGGACAGGAAGTTAAACGGATCTTGGACAAAACTTCCTACGGACACCATGTTCGATTCCGTTCCCAAGAAACGGGAGGGAACTTCCAGGAATTCCATCACGCGATAAAGATCTGGTTTGGTCGGAGGTCCTCCGCCGCCGATATCCGAGGCAAAGAAATTAAACAAATGCCCGAAACCACCATTCAACCTGTTGGCCACACCGGTATACGGATTTACAGTGCCATCATCAATCGTAAACTGTTGCGTCAATCGTCCCGGAGTCGAATAGGGCACGTTGACCAATTCCAGATGACTGACAAAAGGCCGATTGTTCCAATTCAGCCCGGGAAAACCTTTGCCTTCGGCGACTGCATTGGGATCCGTGAACAAGTTATTGGTTTTGGCCAACGATTCTTTCATTTCAACATTGAAATAGTGATCACCGGCCCCGGGGGTTCCAGCCGAGATCGCAGACCGACCTGAATTCCACAAAATCCGGCGATTGGTTGCCGCAGCGGGAGCCTCGGTACCACGTTCGACCGAATTTGCCCGGTTGGTAAATGCACCGGCGACCACCGATGGTTCGGGATCGGATGTAACTCCATTGAAGGCTACCAAATCCATTTCCACAGTATCGATCGTAATGTAGGGATTCAAGTTTGCGTCCCAGGCATTCAACGGATTAGCAAGTCGCTGCAATCGAATCACGCGAAAATTCTGCGACATGCCTCGTTCCACCAGCACGGCATTCATATCCGCCAAATCGCGATTGAAATCCCCAGCCGTCGGAGGACTCACATCGAGGGGGTTATCGTAAGGAGTCGTATAGCGATAGCCATCGGGAACAGGAGCATAGGGTGTCGGTACGGGCATCATGCTATCGACCACTGGATATCCGCCTGTGGGATCACTGACCGCAAAGGGACGGGGATTGTCCGGAGAAAGCGGCGTACCGATCCGGGCTCGGTCGACCGGGACAATTGAGGCGTAACGCGGATTGGCGACCGCGTCGACCGGAAAACGAACGACTTCTCCGTTCGCCGGATCAATCTCAATATGACGTGTCGTGTCCAGCTGCAAACTGTTGGCGATTTCATCGGCAATCGTTTTTCCCAACAAGCGGCCCAAATACGAGCGATAATGTCCAGCGTTCGTCGGATCTTCGATACCCAGACTTCCGACCAATGCTTGCGAGCCCGGTGGAACCGTCTTACCGGCAAAACTGGAAAAGAAGACTTCGACATTAGCGCTGTTGTCGTCACCGATCATATCCGTTCCACCGGAATCGGGATTGGTGAAATAGACATATCGAACCGGCGTCGTATTCAAATTTGGATTTGGCGCGCCACGATCGGGGCGGTCAACCGAGATTCGCCAAACCGGAGTTGGGGTTCCATTGGCGGCCAACGAACGTTGGGCCAAAGCGACTCCCTGCGTTGCGGCATCATATAAGCTCGAATCAAACTGTTGATTCAAACTATTTTGAGTCCACGGATTGTACAGCTCAATAAATGCAAACGGTTCAGGTCGAAGCCCCTGCTCGAAATCTGCGTGGGCTGTCAGATCTTCTGATCGACGTGCATGAGCGGCCCAAGTTTCGGACAGCAACAATTCGGGGCGTTCACATCCCCAGACGAAATCGGTCGGCAATGGCGCCCAACCGTCCCATGGATTCACGTCAAACGCAAACCGCGTCATGATCGTATCCGGATCGCGAAAATCAACCGTGTTGATGGCCCACTGTGCCACCGCACGTTTAAATGAACCGGCATCGACGGTGCCGTTACCGTCTTCATCAAAATCCGTCTCGTTGCACGACAACAAGACTAGACAATAAAGCTGTTTCGCAAAATCCGTTCGGACGTTGGCATCGGCGGCATTATTCGGAATGCCATCATTGTTCAAGTCCATCAAAACGCCGGCCCCTCGATCGAAATTGCCTTCCGTTGCTTCTTCACCTGGATTATCGACGATTAGATCTACATCGCGACCATCGTAGCCGTTTCCAAGCGGACGATTCACATTCATTTTCAATCCAGCGAATAGCTCTGGAGCAAATAGCAAATCGTTTTTCAGAATTGCGATGCGAGCATTGATCAAGCCAATTTCCGCTGCCGTTGGACTGGCCAACGAGATACCCAAGACATTGGCAACCTTGTTAATCAATTTCGCTTCAAACGACTCGTAGGTGACCGGCACTTCAAAGCTGGCCGTTGTCACCAGGTCACGAAACGTCGGATTGGACGTCCAGAAACCAGCTGTCGCGGGAGCATTCCAAAGTCGGCTGGGCAAAATGTTTGAATCCACATCGTAGGGACGCAGCACGCGCTCCAATTCCGCTTCGGAGAACGGGCGATCCACGTTGCCATTGAAAGGGACTGGAGCAAACGACATCCCGTAAGGCGAATTCGTGAATTCCTCGCCTGCAAAACCGGAATACAACATGTCCATGATTGGCATGCCCGTCGGAAATCCGGAAATATTCCGATCCACAAACCGGTCCTTGGGATTGGCCGCGACCACGGAGGCCAGTAGGGGCGTGCCCAACGCAAATCGTCCATGCAAATCCATCGGGCTGGAGGCAAATAAATTTCCTACGGTGCCGTGCAAATTGTTAACCCAATCGACCCTGGCAAAAGGATGTCCAAACAACTTCGAACGGGACGCACTAAATCCGATCGGAGTTCCCGGTACACCATCGGGCCCATATCGACTGGCTAGCACTGCGTTGTAGTCCACATTCCCAAAAATACTCGTCAGCGAAATCTCCGCCGGTCCCCAACCCTGACCGCGAGGAAGAGTTGTCGGCATTTCTCCACCAAGCATTGCCGCACGCGGCAACGCAATAAAGTTATCCACATTGGCGTCGACCAAGTTGCCATGGGCATTCAAGTTCAACCGGCCATCGAGATCGACGATCGTGTAGGCGAACAATGGTTTGTAATACAGACCATTTCCATCGGACGATACCGTGGCGCCAATGTCCATCCAGAATGAATCCGAAATGCCATCATTGTTCGAATCTACGGTCACCGGGGCATTATCAAAAGCCGAAAACATATGCCGTGAAGTCGCCAAACCATTACCGAAAAACGCCGCCAACCTGGGACGGTGAAAACTTGGAATTAACGTACCATCGGTGGCAATTCCGGCCAAAAACATGTTGTGATAGTCCGCTGCATCGTGGGGTTCGTTGGGGCTGAGACTGGATGGAAGGTAATTCGTCTTGAGTGCCGCCAGAGTTTCGCCTTTACGGTTCGGTTGCATTGCGGCCACATCGAGAGCCGCAGTTCCAGGTGCTGCGGCGAGGTTGAAAACTCCCGCTCCGCGCCCGGAGAACTCTCGACCGTTGACCACGACTTCCGAGTTTTGTAACGAGGTCAGATAGGCAGCATTGACCAAGGGAACACCTCGAATTTCACCGACCGACAGCCAAAATGTATGGTCACCGGCCATATTGATTTCGTGCCGGACGATCCGTGTGGAAACTCCCTGTTCCGTCCCCGACACAAACGACAATACGAGCCCGTTATAAATTCCAGGATACGGAGTCAAGGGAATGGGTGCAGCGGCCGGATTAAGCAAATCCAATGCTTGATTGGGAAGTCCACCTGGCGCAGGAGCAGACCTCAACACCAACTGAAAAAACTGATTCCCGGTACCTGGCACAAAAACTGGCGGATCAGCGAAGTCGACATATGCCTTAAACCCATACCCATACATGTCGGACAACAAATCCACTGCCCGCAGCGGTGAGTTCGCATTATCCAACGTCGGTCCGCGAAGCAGATCGTACAGTCCCAGCTCGACATTGGCCGTGGCGTCAATCGTATGCAGATCAACACGGGCCCGTGTTTTCGAACCGCGAAGGAAATTGCCGGCGACGACGACGAACGCCGTGCCCATCAGCAGGAACAGCACGATCATGCTGACAACAAACAGCAATGTGATGCCGCGACGATTAGGTTGAGTGGGTTTGTTTCGCATCACAATCTCCAGGGGAGAGTTAGTTTTTGATTGGAGAACGGGGAGGGAAGTGGGAGTGGCCACGGTTAATAGGAGAGATTCCAGTTCGAAGCGCCTTCCGGAGTGAAGGTTCGCTCGTAAACACCCACGACGTCTTTCAGATGCACAATGTGAGTTTCGCGTCGCGAAATAACATTGTCGAAATCAAAGTCCGGACCATCGAGGGTGATCGAGGGCAAGATCGGACCGGCATTGTTTGAATATCCAACTACCCGATAAAAACCCAACTGCAAATCGAAACCTGCTTGAGCATTTGGATCTCGATTAATCAGCATCACCCATTCATCCTTGCGAAATGTGCCGGCTTCCAGATCAATGGTGGAATCTGCCAGATAAACGTTGGAAACGGGACTGGCGATTCCCGTAATTGGCGCAAGAGTCGCAGTCAGCATTCGCCCTTTAGGATCTGTGACATCGGTGATCCGATCCTTGTAGACCAAAATGTACATTCGATATTTCCAGGCCGATGCAGTTGCCGTACCGTCTTTGACCGGTACCACAATCGCACTCCAGGAAATATCGCCGTACGATTGACGCTTCAAAATCGGCACTGTTCCACCAGCATCATAAATCTGACTCGGCCCGTTTAAGCTCGCATCGGCAGCTCCGACAGAACTATCGATTGCTTCGCCAAACACCAATGCGTCGGCGGCTCGAAACATTCGCCGAGCGTCGGCTTTGGTCATTCCCACGCCGACGGGAGTACCCAAATTGGCCGCACGGATCACATAAGGGGCTGGAAAACTACCCGAACCAATATGACTCTGATTGAACGGGAAATTCGCCAAGGCGTAATTAGGCAGCGCCGGCGGCTGATTATTTTCCATAATTCCCAACGGATCGATCGAAAACACCTGAGGCACCGTCGGATCCGCGTTAACCAAAACATCGGTCAACCAATTCCTGGTATTTCGATAACCACTAATTTCAAATTTTGCGTACGCGTTCCTTGCCACGATCGTGGCGGCGTCGGAATCGAGTCCCGTTTGAGCTTGTTTGACCGCAAAGGGGATCAAGACCATGACGCCGAAAACTCCAATCATGGCCACGACAATCGAAGTCAACACTTCGATGACCGAGAAACCGGAGCGGTAGGCTGCTGTCGATGATAAGTGAGTTTTCATGAGTGATTCAGTTTTCAGTGATTCAGTTTTCAGTGATTCAGTGATTCAGTGTTCAGTGTTCAGTGGTTGGTGGTTGGTGTTCTGTGTTCGGTGGTTGGTGTTCGGTGACAACGTTTAACGGCAAGCCGGAGGCGATGCAAACCAGCGGAGCTGGTTTGCGATATACGATTGGTTCAGTTTTCCGTGGCAAGCATCAATCATCCGACTTCAATTCTCAAACTCTCGGCGAAATTGGCAACGCTGGCAGCGTGTTGTTTTCTTCGCCTGCGGCTTGCCGTTAAACGTTTTCGGCTGCGCCGTTTTCTACGCCTGCGGCTTGCCGTTAAACGTGGTTGCGAAAATCTCTTTCTCTATCTCAATTCCACCCATAAAATTATTGGGCGGCGTTTTGTCCGTTGGTGGCGAGGCTGCGAGCGCTCAAAATTCGATTGCCCAGCGTAGCACCAAACGAAGGAACGTTGTAACCGATGTTGACCCCGCCGGTACTGTTGCTAATCGTGACCCACAAGTTTGAAGGATCATCCAGGACGCCATGGTTAGGTTTTGGATTAATTTCAAACGTCGTGACCAACAAATACAAACTGCTCAACGGAATTCGCGAATCGATAAAACCATCGGGCAAAATTCCCGCCACAAAATTCGGATTGTAATCAATGTTCAAATTGGGGTTGTAATAGTAAATTCGATCGATCGACCCGGTCGCATTGAAAATCACCCGGATGCTTGCCGCCTCTTTGAGCTTGCGTGCCTTTTCCGCAGGAACAACGTCGTCGTAAAATGGCAGTTTGATAATTTCATGAAACCACGACCGGCCAGCATCGATCATCGGAGGATTCGTGATGTCTGCATTTGGGTTGAGTGGTCCCGAGTATCGAGTGTCGATAACGTAACCTTCCGGCAATTCGACCCGGCTGGATTCCAGCTTCCGCGGTTGACGGTGAATTACAAACGGATAGGTCGCGGCCCCGCTGCCAGGTAGTGGCGGCATTACGGCAATGCCTTGACCGGCACTGAGCGTCAACTGCAAATTCATCCCGCTAACGGTCGCCGTCACAATTTGATACCGCACCGAGCTGTAATTGACGCTGATATAATCATTGACTGCGACAAGATTCTTTGTTTGCTCCAGCGGCAACGGAATCGTCAGTACGAAATCCGCGACGCGCGTGGCGACCGCAAATTCCGAATCACCGGTATAGGGAGGCACGGGCCGCATGACATAGAGCACGGTCCCACCATACAACACCCCATTGGAATCGACCAAGTTGGGGTTGCGTTCGATCACGACCCCCGCTGTTCCCTCGTTGACCGCGCGCTGGCTGGCGGCCGCAAAGACACTCCCGGCAACCCGAGCGGCCTCCCGAATGTTGCGATCCTGATTGATGACCCGCAATCGCGGAATCATCAGTGCCGCCAAGATGGACATGATCGAAACCACCACCAACAACTCGATCAACGTCATCCCGCGACGCGGAAACGTGCCCACCGGTGACGATCCCGATTTTCGTGTAATCGGTGCGATTCGTGGATTTTTCGACAAGTAAATCATATGCGACTCAGCAGAGAAATTTTCGTGAATTAATAAGAGTCCAAACGAGGAGAAACGATATGCACTCGAATCTGATCCAGCTCACGAGGAATCACCGCGTTGAGCGTGGAGAAACCAACCGGTAGTCCCGTTGTTGGACCGGTCGTTTCTTCAAAATTCCAGTTCGTCGGAGAGTCGTTCCAGAGATCCGTTTGCGGTGCGGTCTCGGTTCCGATGACCTGCAGAATCCTCAATTGCATCGACTCGCCCCAGGCATCCACGATCTCGGGAACACCATCTCCGTCGGAATCACCAACGGCCGCATTTCCCAGCCCTTCGATGCCAGAACTGCCATCACTGTCAATCCGTTTCAAGATTTCATAGAGATATTCCCCAGGCAAATTAAAAGCCGCGTTACCATTAAACGAAGCCCAAGTATTCACACCAGCGGGTTTCAAGGCTGTCAGTCGTTGCCGCAACGTCGTCCCACCCACCATAGGAACAGGATTCGGATAATGAACATCTAACCAAGTCCCAAAACCTCCACCATATCCAGCAGGAGCATCGATCGAAGGTTGAGTCGTGGGAAACACGCCCAAATCCGGATTCACAGAAAAAACGCCCGCGCTAAATAACGGTCGAGGCATCTCGGCACTGATCAAGTCGGCGATGATTCGACGTCGCAAATTCCGTAATTGAACCAATGTCGGTACCGGGGTCGGCACCAAAATCGGATGGGCAACCACATAATCTCGCAACAACTGAGTACTGATCGGCAATCGGCGCACCTCATATTGCTCCAATTGCAATCGCACCAGCGATTCGATTTTACTGATCCGGGACTGGGCCGCGGAAACCTTCGCATCTTCGGTGGCGCCCCGCATGACGGCCAGCGACATCGTGGCCATCACCGCCAAAATGGCGATCACCAACAACAACTCGATTAACGTGAATCCAGTCCGGTCCAAAGTTTTAAATGATTGATCACTCATCTTCGATACTCACAGGTTTTGACAACTCAACTTGGTACAACCAACATTGGCGAAACGAAACTTTCAAATTCCGACCAACATTAGTTGGAGTTTTCATTGACATATTTATCGAGTCGCCCACCGGCAAAATTGCAAATATTGTCCACACTTCGGGCACCCACGGCATTAAACACATCGATCGCCGGACCGACCCCCGAATCCGTCAGGCCATCGAGACCAAACGTTATCAACTGAAACGATTTGGGGTTCAACGGCTGAACGGTGGGTAGCAGTTTGGTTGCATAGCAGGCCAAGGGATAAACGGCAGCATCGCGGTACTTGTACAACAAATCGCCGTCTTGCTTGCCATGGCCTTGGCTATATTCCAGGATATACGCTGGGGTAGTTGCCGTCGCTTGAAGTGCGGTCGGAATTGCACTCGGGCTCGCAGCCGAATAAACCGCAGTATCAGGAGCGGTTTGATCTTTGTTGGTATAAACGATTTCATCCGTGGCATCGCCATACAACTGGGAAGCCTTGAAATCAAAGATGATGTCCCGTTCGATTGTCTCATTGGGAACATATCCGTGGGCGGCCAGCGGAGGCGATAATGTACTGCCACCGGTGATGGGATACTGTTTGTTCTTGCAGGTTCCACTCAACCAGAACACCAGCGACGATTCTTGATCCAGATGTCGTCCGATCTGTTCATACCAGTGTTGCAACCGAGTTTCTGTACCATGTCCCGACGGCGAACTCTCAGCATGATTGGGTGACATCCGGTTGACGTAACTGAGCAAATCCGCCGCATTCTTGATCCCGTTGGCGGCGTTGGATTCAAAACTGGGCGGATAAAAACCGAACTTGTTTTTGAAATGCTCGATGCTTTGCTCGAGCTGAACCATTTCGGTTTGAATCGCGGCTTCTTTCGAGCGATTAAGTGCCGGAAAAATACCGAAGGCCAACATGCCAACGAGCAGTGCGATGACAGTGATGGCAACCAGCAACTCCACGAGCGTAAAGGCCGACCGCGTTGGGGGAGAGGATAAATTCTTCATGGGATAGCTCCGAGCGGATTTCAATGTTTCAGGGTTTGTTATTTAGTGTTTAGTTTCGAGTTTAGTTCGGTCTATTTTTTGTTGCCGGTCAAACCGCCGATGATGGCGATCAGGGGCATGAACAACGAGGCGACGATAAACAACACGACCAAGCCGAGGAAGATAATCATCATCGGTTCAATCATCTTCATCATCCCGTCGGTCAACGTCTCAACTTCTTCTTCGTAGTAATCGGCGACTTTGTACAACATGACATCGAGTTCGCCGGTCTCTTCACCGACGGCGACCATGTTAACCACCAAGTCTTCGACCACCGGTTTTTTGTAATTCAAGAAGTACCAGGCCATGCCAAAAATGCTCATCACTCCGGCAGCGTTCAAAACCACCATCCAGAGTTTCGGATCGATGAACAAAACCGCCAAAGGTGGCATCGACATGACTGCCATAAAAAAGAACGCGGCGACCGGATGAAAACCGGGGAACGAGTGCACTTTCATCGGCGAGGCAATCGTATCCCCTTCACGAATCGCATCGTTAACTTTGCTATAGACTTTCTCGAACATCGCATTACCCGATGTTTCGCGTGTAATGGTCAAGCCCTCGATGATCGGCACGCCGGACGCGACCAGCGCACCAAGCGTTCGCGTTGTACGCGCCAAATTGGCTTTCTCGACCAATTTGCCCATGACCGGCAGCTTTAGCAGAAATAGATGCCAACCCATGCGACCTGCCCGAAACTTGCACACCAGCGAAATGAACAGGATGATCGCGATCGGAATCAGCGGAAACAAAAACCAGAGGCTGCAGACTCGATCCGAAATCGCCATCAACAACTTCGTCGGAGCGGGGAGTTCAATTTCAAACTCCTCGAACATTGTTTTGAATTCCGGAATGATCTTCAGCATAATGAACGTCAAAATGGCAATCGTGAACAACACCACCATGATTGGGTACATCAAAGCACCGATGACCTTATTCTTGAGCCCCTGAGTTCGTTCTTTGAACTCGGCCAGTCGCCGCAGAATCACCTCCAGCGAACCACCCGCCTCACCGGCTTTGATCATGTTCACGTACAGCCGATCAAAGGTCCGCGGCGATTTGCCCATCGCTTCGGAAAGCGAAGCTCCGCCTTCGATCTCTTCGCACACGTCGATCAGGCTATTCTTTAACGTGCCCGGTTTGGCTTGTTCTTCCAGAATTTTCAAGCTGCGCAAAATCGGCAGCCCAGCGTCTTGAAGAATGGACAACTGGCGCGTGAACGTCACCATTTTTTTGCCGCCAGCTCCCCCGAGGGCAAATGTTTTGCGATCGCGGCCAGTCGCATTTTGGTTCTTCTTGGCGGACTTTTGGACCGAGATTTTGGTCACGAAATAACCCATCGAGCGAATCGTCGCCTGGGCATCGTCTTGCGTTGCCGCTTCGATGACGTCGCGAATTTCTTGCCCTTGCGGGTCCATGGCTTCGAATTGAAAGGTTGGCATAGCTCTGTTCCGGGTTTTCAGTGTTCAGTGTTCAGTGTTCAGTGTTCAGTGTTCAGTGTTCAGTGTTCAGTGTTCAGTGTTCAGTGTTCAGTGATTCAGTTTTCAGTGGTTTCTATTACTGAATCACTGAACACTGAATCACTGAACACTACATTACGCTTCCAGGACGGTTTCGCGAATGATCTCTTCGGCGGTGGTGCGGCCTTCGAATGCAAACTCGATCCCCATATCGCGGAGCAGTCGCATCCCTTTGGCTTGGGCCCGGTCGCGTAAATCGTCGGTGTTGCAATTCGCCATGATCATATCGCGCAGTTCGTCATCGAGAATCATCAACTCGAACAAACCGACGCGACCTTTGTAGCCGGTGTTGCTGCAGCTGCCGCAACCGGCCCCGCGATAAAACGTTTTACCGATGGTGTCTTCCCGTTTCAAACCGAGTTCCAACATCAGCTCGTCGGTAATTTCTGCTTCCTCACGGCACCCAGCACAAATGCGACGGACCAACCGTTGTGCCAAAATCGCTTCGACCGTCGCCGTGATCATGAACGGTGGCACGCCCATGTCTTTCAAGCGAGTTACTGTGCTGGGCGCGTCGTTGGTGTGCAGGGTGCTGAATACCGTATGGCCGGTCAAGGAAGCCTGAATCGCAATCTCGGCCGTCTCCAAATCGCGAATTTCGCCGACCAGAATCTTGTCCGGATCCTGTCGCAAAATCGCCCGCAGCGCCGACGCAAACGTCACCTGGATGTCGTGATTGATGGGGATCTGAATAATCCCGTCGATATCGTACTCGACCGGATCTTCCGTGGTGATCAGCTTATCCTCGATCACATTCAATTCGCTCATGGCCGAATACAACGTGGTGGTTTTGCCGGAACCCGTCGGTCCGGTTACCAAAATAATCCCGTTCGGTTTGGCAATCACTTCACGGAATTTAGCCATGATCGACGCGTCCATGCCGACGTTATTGAGATTGAGCGAGACTACGCTGCGGTCCAGCACCCGGCAGACAACCGATTCGCCGAACATGGTGGGCAGCACGCTGACGCGCAAGTCGACCGGGTGGCCACCCACCATTAGCTCGATCCGTCCGTCTTGCGGCAGTCGACGTTCCGAGATATCGAGATTGGCCATCACTTTAATGCGGGTGGTAATGGCAAACGCCAAATGCCGTGGTGGGGGCACCATTTCAAACAGCACCCCATCGGCTTTGATTCGAATACGAAACTCATCTTCAAACGGCTCGAAGTGAATATCGCTGGCGTGATCTTTAATGGCCAACAGCAACACCATGTTCAATAGCTTGCGCACTGGCGCGCTGTCGACGAGTTGATGCAGATTGTCCAAATGGATCGGGCCTTCCATCCCGAGCCCCATCGCCGCCGCTTTCAGGGTTTCGTCAGCGTTCAATTCGTTGATGATTTTTTCGATACTCTCGACATCCTGATTGAAGAATTTGTCGATCGCTTTCAGGATTTGCGATTCCGCGGCCACCACCAAGCGAATATCGTGCCCCAAAAACCGCCGCAATTCGTCTTGCATCGACAAATTTTGCGGATCGCAAGTCGCCAACGTCAATAAATTATCATTGAGTTGCAGCGGAATGACGCGATACAATTGAGCCATCGCATCCGACATTGTCGCGCGCACGGCAGGTGGCGGAGTGACCCCTTCGATGTCGACTGTCTGCAAACCAAACTGCTCGCCGAGTGCCTGAATCAGTTCATCATCGGAAACCAATCCCATGTCTTCGGCAATCCGACCGATCAATTGACCGGGATTTTGGCTCTGCTCTTCCACCAACATCTCGAGTTGGTCATCGGAGATGAAACCAAGGTCGACCAAAATTTGACCAAGTTTGCGAACGGCCATAAGTAACTCTTTTTCAGTGGTTCAGTGGTTCAGTGGTTCAGTTTTCAGTGGTTTGCTGGTTCAAAATTTCTATTTTTCTTCATCTAAATCTTCTTCGTCCAACATGACTTCTTCATCCATACCCCGACGATGGGTCGCAATCCGTTTCGCCAGTGAATCCGGATCCATGGCTTTACCCAGCGCGTCTTCCATTTCGATTTTTTCGTTGACCCAATGCTGGAATAAACAATCGTCCATCAGCATCATGCCGAATTTGGCACCCGTTTGAATGGCGGAGTTAATCCGAAACGTTTTGTTTTCTCGAATCAAGTTCGCGATCCCCGGCGTGATCACCAACGATTCGTAGGCGGCAACTCGACCGCCGCCGATTCGGGGAAGCAGGGTTTGTGCCAATACCCCGATCAACGACGTCGACAACTGCGTGCGAATCTGATCCTGCAAATTACCTGGAAACGCGTCAATGATCCGGTTGACCGTGCCCTGCGCACTGTTGGTGTGCAAGGTTCCAAAAACAATGTGCCCCGTTTCGGCAGCCGTAATCGCCGCTTCGATGGTTTCCAAGTCTCGCAACTCGCCCACCAGAATCACATCTGGATCTTGCCGCAAAGCCCGACGAATCGCTTCGGCAAACGTGGGTACATCGACGTGGACTTCCCGCTGGTTCACAGTGGATTTTTTGTGGAAGTGATAAAACTCAATCGGATCTTCGATCGTGATGATATGGTGATCGACACGCTCATTGATGAAATTGATCAGACTGGCCAAGGTCGTACTCTTACCGGAACCCGTTGGCCCGGTGACCAGGATCAAACCCCGCGGTCGCATGACCAGTTTGGTAAAAATTTCGGGAACGCCGAGGAATTCCGGAGGCAGCATCTCGTTGGGAATCTGTCGCAACACCATTGCGATATCACCGCGTTGCTTGAAAATGGAGACCCGAAAGCGGGCCTTATCGGCATAGGCAAACCCAAAGTCCGAGCTGCCGACTTCCTGAAGTTCCCGCTGACAACGCTCCGGGGCAACGCTCTTCATCAAAGCGACCGTGTCTTCGGATTCAAGTACTTTGGTTTCGAGTTTCCTCAGGCGGCCATGCAAACGAAACACGGGCGGCTGGCCAGTGGTAATATGGATGTCGCTGGCTCCCTGCTTGACGCAAGCTTCCAGCAATTTGTCGATCAGAACGGTTGCCATAAATAACTCGAAAGGTAAAAGTTTGTAACCAGTCGTGGCAGAATCAAGCCACGACCAGGCATCGAAATTTGACTACTAAAATCTGGCTGCTTGGGCGAGGGTAAAAATCGAACGGATCTGGCTTATCGGAAAACCTCGCAAGGCACCGACCCTCAGATAAGGCGGAGATCGATTCCCAAGTCCGGTACATTATGATTCGGGGTCCCGAAAAGTCGCGTTTGGAGGTGGGAAAGGACGGACTATTTTTTGGAAGCAGCGGAACCGAGGCGAGAAGTAAGTTATTTTTTCCGACCGTATTCTCAATATTTTTGTGTCACGCCAAGCCTCTTCAAACGGAGAGCAGGGTTAACATGTGACAGCGATCAACGACCACGGCGGTTAAGTGCATTGTTCGCACGCCAACAAGGGGCGTCCAAAATTTTTGATAATTTTTGATGCTTTGATCAAAAACATCGAAACCTACCCTCCAAAAGTACTAAGCCGTGAAATCCTGCTCGGTCTTCTTGGCAACTCGGTAAACCTCTTCAAAGGTCGTGAAACCCTTGAGCACTTTATCCAAACCGTCCTGATAAAGTGTCTTCATTCCTTTGGACATGCAGTGGATTCGGATTTGTGTGGCGGGCTTGCCGGCAAAAATCATCTCGCGAACTTTTGAATCGACGATCAGCATCTCGTAAATGCCGATTCGCCCGCGAAACCCGGATTTTTGGCAACTGTTGCAGCCTTTGCCTCGCATAAAGGTCGCGCTGGCGATTCGGTCGGCTGGCAAACCAGATTCTTTGATTGCGGCCGCCGAAGGGGTGTGCTTAGCGCGGCACTTCGGGCAAATCGTTCGCACCAACCGTTGGGCCAAAATCGCCACAACGCTGCTCGCGACCAGATATCCCGGCACGCCAATATCGATCAATCGTGTAATCGCCGTGGGCGCATCGTTCGTGTGAAGTGTACTAAATACCAAGTGTCCAGTAAGACTTGCCTGAATACCCATCGAAACGGTCTCGGCATCCCGCATCTCACCCACCAAAATCACATTGGGGGCTTGGCGGAGCATCGACCGAATAATGCGGGCAAAATCCAGGCCGATCTTGTGCTTGACCTCCACCTGATTGATTCCAGGAAGGTAATATTCGACTGGATCTTCGGCGGTGATGATTTTTCGGTCTGGGCGATTGAGG
>JANNWZ010000197.1:0-5446 GCA_031409295.1 Mariniblastus sp. | reverse complement strand
GACCGGTAATCATGCGAAACAAAGTCGTTTTGCCCGCACCATTGGGCCCGATGATACCGACAATTCCACCGGGTGGTAATCGAAAATTCAAATTGTCAAACAGTTGTTTATCACCGTAACTCTTGTTGACTCCCGTGGCTTCAATCACCAGATCACCGAGATGCGGACCGGTCGGGATTTGAATTTCCAATTCGTCTTCACGGTCTCGCTCCTCTTGTGCAACCATCGTCTCATAGGCGTTAATCCGCGCCTTGCTTTTGGATTGGCGCGCCTTGGGAGCCATGCGAATCCACTCAAGCTCCTGTTTGAGCGCTTTGTCGCGGGCTTTGTTCTGTTTATCTTCGATTGCCAACCGAGCCTGTTTCTGTTCGAGCCACGATGTGTAATTTCCTTCGAACGGCATGCCTTGTCCACGATCCAACTCCAGGATCCAGCCGGCGACGTTGTCGAGAAAATAGCGATCGTGGGTGACGGCGACAATCGTGCCGTGGTAATCCTGCAACGTACGCTCCAACCAAGCGACTGAATCGGCATCCAAGTGGTTCGTCGGTTCGTCCAGCAATAATAGATCCGGTTTTTCCAGCAGCAATTTACACAGCGCCACCCGACGCGCCTCGCCGCCGGACAACGTGGTCACATCGGCGTCTTTGTCAGGCAGATTCATTACATCGAAAGCAATTTCAATTTCGTGATCCAGTCCCCACGTATTGGTGACATCGATTTGATCCTGCACGCGAGCCATTTCGTCGTAGACCTTTTGCATGGCCGCTTCACTCAATGGTTCGCCGCACTTGGCGCTCAACTCGTTGTACCGATCGAGCAGTCGGCGGCGGGGAGCGACTGAATCTTGGACATTCTCCCAAACATTTTTGGTCGGATCCAGTTTGGGTTCCTGGGATAGATAGCCAACGGTGAATCCATCCGTCAATCTCGCCTCACCATCGATGTCTTTGTCCAATCCCGCCATGATCTTGAGGAGCGTACTTTTACCGGAACCGTTGCGTCCGAGCACGCCAATTTTGGCCCCGGGATAGAACGACAGCCAGATATTGTTCAGAATCGGTTTAAGGCCATGTTTTTTGGTCATATCGACCATTTGAAAAATGTATTGTCGGCTCATGTGATTTAGGAAAAAGTTGAAGTGAAATGAATGTAAAGGTTGGTAAACGAATTAGTCCGATCAAGTTGATCGCGAATTTGCACACGGCGATTGTTCGGCGTGGCTCAAATCTGAAAATCAAGGTTTGAAAGTGGATTGAAGTGACACGATTTACTCCCACTCAATCGTGGCCGGTGGTTTGGAACTGATGTCGTAACAAACTCGATTGACTCCAGCCACTTCGTTGATAATCCGGGTCGACATGCGGGCCAGCACGTCATAAGGCAAACGAGTCCAATCGGCGGTCATGAAATCATCGGTGTTGACACAGCGAATGACAAGGGCGTTTTCATAGGTCCGTTCATCTCCCATGACACCGACGCTTTGTACCGGTAACAATACGGCAAACAACTGCGAAGTCTTACGGTATAGACCCGCTGTCTCGATTTCCTCGATTACAATTGCGTCGGCCTCCCGTAATATTTTGAGCCTGGGCTCAACGACTTCGCCTAAACAACGAACGGCTAACCCCGGTCCCGGGAACGGATGACGCCAGACCAATTTTTCAGGCAACCCTAATTCCAATCCCAGTTTCCGCACTTCGTCCTTGAACAAATCGCGTAGCGGTTCGATCAATTCGAAGCCCAGTTCTGCCGGCAAACCGCCGACATTGTGATGTAATTTGATGGTCGCTGTCGGACCGTCGATCGCGGCACCGCTTTCGATCACGTCGGGATACAAAGTTCCTTGGGCGAGAAATTTTGCGTTTTCGATTTTGGACGCCTCCGCTTTAAAGCAATCGATAAATACATGGCCGATCCGCCGACGTTTCTCCTGGGGATCGGTGACACCGGCAAGTGCATTCAGGAATTGGTCTCGCGCCTGGACGACATGCAAATCGGTCTTAAAATGATTGGAAAATTCCTGCAGTACGAGATCGGCCTCGTCTTTTCGCAATAAACCGTTATCGACTAAAATGCAGGACAGTTGGGGACCGATCGCTCGATACAACAACGCCGCGACAACTGCCGAGTCGACTCCTCCAGACAACCCACAAATTACCCGCGCATCGCCGACGACAGCGCGTACCTTTTCGATCGCTTCGGTTGCGAAATTAGTGAGCTTCCATTGACCGGTGCAGTGACAAATTTCATACAGGAAATTTTTCAACAGCGTGGTACCTTGAGGCGTATGGGTGACTTCGGGATGAAACTGCAAGCCGTAAATCGGCAGGATTTTATGCTTTACCGCCGCCAACGGGCAGGTTGCCGTGTGCGCTAAAGGAATAAAATCAGCGTTGACGGATTGGACTTGGTCGCCATGGCTCATCCACACTTCCGCTTGTTTCGGAAAATCGTGAAATAGTGGATCGCTCTCCGTGACAATACAAATCGCGCGACCATATTCCCGAGCTTGAGCACTTTCGACGTGGCCCCCGAGATGATCACAGGCCAGCTGCATGCCATAGCAAATACCCAAGATCGGAATGCCGAGTGCGAAAATTCCGGGATGGCATTGGGGGGCATCGGCAGCGTAGACGCTGCTCGGCCCGCCCGACAGAATCAGCCCGCTGGGTTGATGTTTGGCGATTTGTTCTGGCGTGATGTTGTGCCGCACAATTTCGCAGTAGACATTTTGTTCGCGTACCCGCCGGGCGATCAACTGCACATACTGCGCACCAAAGTCGAGTACCAAAATTCGTTCAGCGGTCGATCGATTGTTGTGGTTATTTGGAGTCGTGGTTGGCGTATTCGCCGCAACATTCATTAGGAAACTCAGGCAAAGGAGACGTTCGGTCCCAATTGTGATTTTTGGGAATCGCGAATTATACATTTTTGAGGCCGTGCCTTCCAGCCACGACGATTGTCGAATCTGGTCGGTGTCTGAAATCTGGGGTCATCTCAGCATTGCGGAATCAGACAGATCAACTTAGGCTTATACGGCTGACCTCTCTCCATTTTGTCGGTTGTTTAGAATTGCGAAGTAATTCATGCGAGTCCTGATCACGAACGACGACGGCGTACACGCCCAAGGCATCATCCAGTTGGCAAAACGCGTGCGTCGGTTTGCCGAAGTGTTCGTCGTCGCCCCGGCAATCGAACAGAGCGGTGTTAGTCAAGCCATTACGTTTTTGACACCACTATTCCCGGTGAAGTTGGGCGGTGAGAAAGATTCTCAAGACGACCATATTCCAGGCTATTCGGTCAACGGGACGCCCGTCGATTGCGTGAAGCTCGGTTTGAATGAACTCTGCCCTTGGAAACCCGATCTGGTTCTCAGTGGAATTAACGGTGGACTCAATGCAGGCGTTAATGTTTGCTATTCCGGTACGGTTGGTGGAGCGCTCGCGGCGGCCACGTTTGGTATTTTGTCGATGGCGATTAGTGTCGAATATGAGCAACACGTCGATTATGCGCGCGCGGCTGAAATTGCCTGGCCGTTGATCGAGCGGTACAGTTCGATGGTTCATCCGCCGCGCACCGTGCTCAATATCAATATTCCCACGGTTGCCTTGGTGGGTGAGCCCGATGTCGCCATCGTTCCTGTCGAGTCCAATCCGATGGGATATGCCTTTGACCAGGGAACTGATCCCAAAGGACGCCATTATTTCTGGTCGACGAACAACCCAGCTCCCAAGGTCTCACCCGTCGAAACCGATACACAAGCACTGCGTGCGGGCAAGATCACGATTTCGGCGATAACGTATGACATGAATTCTCTAGTCGGCCTAGAGAATCTAAAACATGCGACTCGATCCTGCCAACCGTTAACGAAATAGCCTGTCCAATCAGGACCAACGATGACTATTAGACAGCCGACCCTGCGGATTGGTATTGTGACAGTTTCGGACCGTGCCAGTCGTGGTGAGTACGTGGACCGCGGAGGCCCCGCGATTGTCCAATACCTGCAAGAAGTGGTTTCATCGCCTTGGGAGCCAGTCGCGCGAGTTATTCCTGACGAACTGGATCTGATTTCGAAAACACTGGTCGAGCTCTGTGAATCCGAAGCTTGTCAGTTGATTGTGACGACCGGTGGCACCGGTCCGGCGTGGCGTGATGTGACTCCCGAAGCGACCGCCAATGTCTGTAACAAAATGCTGCCCGGGTTTGGAGAACTGATGCGAGCCGTGTCATTGACTCACGTCCCGACAGCGATCTTGTCGCGGCAGACGGCAGGTATCCGCAGCACCGAACATGGTGGCTGCTTGATCGTCAATTTGCCCGGTAGCCCGCAAGCGATCGCCGAGTGCCTCGACGCGGTGTTTCCAGCCATTCCCTATTGCGTCGATTTGATCCATGGACCGCGCATGGAAACTCATTCGCAGCGATTGCAATCGTATCGTCCCAAGTGATTACATGACCCACCCAATAAACCATTCCGTGTGCCGCTGGTGTTACGCCGAGATCCCCCTGGATCGACTCTGCGCCGAGGCGGTACGACTTGGCATTCGCTCGATTGATTTGGTGACTCCCGCCGAACTGCCATTGCTTCAATCTTACGGGTTGACCTGCGCCATGTTGACCAACGCGACAGCGATTGCGCCGGAGGGACAAACGGTCGGCACGATTGAGCGGGCCTGGAACCGACCGGAGTATCATGAATGTCTGGTCCAGGCCTATCTCCCGTACCTTGAATTGGCGGCGGCGGCGGGTGCGAAAAATGTGATTTGTTTTTCGGGTAACCGAGCTGGAATGGACGACATTTCCGGAATGAATAATTGTGCCGTCGGAATTAGTCGTCTCCTGCCTACCGTCGAGCGACTCGGTCTGACGTTGACGATGGAATTGCTCAACAGCAAAGTTGATCATCCCGACTACATGTGCGATCATTCTGCTTGGGGGGTGGCGTTGTGTGATCAAATTGGATCCGATCACTTCAAATTGCTTTACGACATCTACCACATGCAAATCATGGAAGGGGATGTGATTGCTACCATTCGAAAATATCATACCTACTTCAGTCACTATCACACGGCGGGAGTGCCAGGCCGCAACGAAATCGACGACACGCAGGAGTTGAACTACCCGGCGATCATGCGAGCCATTGTCGAAACCGGTTATCAGGGATTTGTAGCGCAAGAATTCCGGCCCACCGGCGGGCAACCATTGGCATCGCTCAAACAAGCCATCGAAATTTGTTCGGTGTGACGGCGAGCGAATGACTAATACGATAAAGCATTGGCTTGATCGGGATCTCGGTCAAACCGTACAGTTACATCTCGAGTTATGGAAACGCCGAGGGGCGGGGGGCGCCCAGTGCAGAAAAATATGGTTTATACGCGCCAAGGGGGTTTTTAAATTTTTTTTTTTGACCCAAAAATTGAGCCAAAACGAATTGGGCGAGGGT
>JANNWZ010000196.1:0-7430 GCA_031409295.1 Mariniblastus sp. | reverse complement strand
CCAACCAAATACCTAAACTTTCAACACACGTTGTAACTCTTCGATCGAGGTCAGCCCCCGCGCGACCAACACGATGCCTTCCTGTTGCAGTGAAATGTGGCGTGACGCTTGCGCGATCGCCATCAGTTTGTCCAAACGCGGCGTTTGCAGCAGGGCTTGGCGCAGTTGGTCGTTCAGCATCAGCATTTCAAAGATTCCGGTACGGCCCTTATAGCCGATGCCATGGCATTTCGTGCACGGCTGAATTTCTTCTTCCTTGTCGTTCAAAGTTCCCGGTTTGAATACATTCGGCTTGAACAATTCACCGATCCGTCCGGGTGGCAGACCAAGTTTTTGCAGTAACGACGGGTGCGGCACAAATGAAATTCGGCATTTCTCACAAAGTTTGCGCACCAATCGCATGGAGACGACGGCGTCCAATCGTTGGACGAACTCGGCCACATTGGGCTTCAATGCCAACAATCGCAACACCGCATCGAGCGCGTGTTTGCCGGGTGCCCGAACAAAAATTGGCAATTTCTTATTGACCGACAACTCCACGATCGAGTTGATGGTGGTGGCATCCGGCAATTCGTTGAAGGCCAGCACGTCCGGCTGCTTCAATAACAATTGAGTGATCGGAGTCATCGCGTTTTGACCCTTGGATCGATCAAACGGCACGGAATTTACGTTGATGACTTCGGCTTCGACTTCTTGGGCCTCTTCGATTACATAATAGTCTCGCGTGAGTCGGTCGCAGACCGACAACACACCGCGCCAGGCTGCCGTGTAGCCTTCGCCGGGGAAAGCCGAAACCAGGATCAAGCCGGTTTGCGGGTTTTCGAGAATTTGGCTCAGTTGTTTGATCATCGTCGCGCGCATGCCGAGTTGCTCGGCAGTTTCGATCACGGGCCGTTTCCAGTCCAGATAAATGGCGACGCGTTCACCCGTTTTGATACCCTGTGAAACGACGCGAACTTTCTGTTTGATCTTTTGAAACAGGGTTGTGAAGTTCCCTTCCTGGCGGGCTCGGCGCTCCCGATAGTCCAAGCCGGCGATTTTCTTCAGCGTGGCCAGCATGAAGTCCCCCGCTTCCCGATCCTGGGGAGCTCCGGCATGCCACAAACCATCGATTTGAAACCGCAAAGTGACTTGTTGAGCAGTGTAGTCCAACACCGTCGTAAAGGATTCGCGCTGAATCGCTTCGGCGATCAAACGCGCGACGGCTGGATACCCGGGAGAGGGTTCCACAATTTTCAACGTGGAGGCCTGCTCGTCCGGAGTCGCGCCGGCGGGAGTAAACTCGATGGGTGGAATGTAGTCTTCGTTGGCCATGGTGGCGTGGGCTATTTCTGCTTAAAGACGCGTTGGACTTCGGCTAGCGAGGTAACTCCCAGCAAAACCAGTTTGTAGGCTTGCTTGATCGTTGGTATTTTGCCGGCTTTTTGCGCGGCCGATTCGATCGCTTCCGCTGACGGAGATTTTCGCAGCAAGCCGCGCAGTTGATCATTCATTTCAATCAATTCAAACACCGCAATGCGTCCGATGTAACCAATTCCGCTGCAAGTTGGGCAGGGAGGGAATTCGATCGGATTGCCTTTGGCATCGACGCGCTGCTCGGGAGGGGGCAACTGGTACTGATTGAAAATGGTCCCCTGCTGTTTGGGATCACCACCAAGTTGTTGAATCGTGTTTGGCGGGACGCGGGCTTCCTGTCGGCACTGATCACACAAGCGGCGGATCAAACGCTGACCGGTAACATGTTTTATCGCTTTGGCGAATTGATCTCGATTACCGGCCTGCGAGTACATAATCAATAAGGCCTCGGCGGCCGATTTGGCGGGAGTTCGCAACAGAATCGAACGATCATTGGCAATTACCTGATGGGTCAACAAATCCATCATGTCGCCATCTTCGACGGTTGGAACGGCGACAAAATGGGGTTGCGTCAACAGCGTTGCCTTAGTCGCTTCGAATTGTTTTTTGCCCGCCTGCAAATCGTAACGACGAATCATGATGTTCTCGACGATCGTATCCGTTTCGCGTTCTTCGACGATCGCGACGCAATCGCGAGTCATCCGATCGGTCGTCATCAAGGCGCCCTGCCACGAAGCAGTCAAGCCCTCTCCGGGGGGCGCTGAGATGATGGCCAAACCGGGTTTATTCAAGCTGCCTTTGAGGACCTCAATCATCTCGGGAAACATGCCGAGTTGCCCCAGTGTCATTACCGATTTTCGTTTCCGCACGAATTTGAGCTGGACGCGTTCGCCGGTGGGCACTCCTTGGGTTAACACTTCAAGGTTGGCTTTGTCCACGTCCGTCTTCAAGCTGAAACTGCCTTGTTGTTTTGCGCGGCGTTCAGTTGGGTTCAATCCGGACAAACTTTTCAGGCCAACCAAAATACCATCCCCTAACTGGCGATCCATCGGCGGCAGCGGGTGCCAGGCTCCATCGACTTGAAAGCGGCAGGACACCTGGTCGCGCGAATAATCCATCAGCACTTGGTCGCTGCGTTTGGTGAGTGTCTCGGCGATCAAGTTCTTGAGTTGCGGGAAACCAACGGCTTGACGCGCCCGAATCAGATTGACTTGCCGTTCTTTTTTGTTGCTGCCGGCCGGCGTGAATTCGATCGCCGCACCTTCATCTTGAGGCAATGGCGGAGGCGGGGGTGCTTCGCCAGGTTTGGATTTCAGTTGCTGTCGAATGTCGGGTTCCGCTCGGAGCTTCCCCAGTCGCACGAAGAAATAAACCAGAAACGGCGTAATCGCGCAGAGAACATAAACCGGGAATCCAGCGTAAAAAATCGGCACGAACAGCACGACCAGAAAGCCGACGAGAAACGAACTGACCGTGATCGGGTTCCAAACCTTGGGCGACATCTCGGTCCGCGCGCCAATTTTCATTGAATCGCGATTGATCCAATCGGCCAGGCGAACCCAAATCAAAAATACTACGGCCACCAACAGCAACTTGATCCACGACAGAAATTCACCCGCCGGTTCGAGAGCCTCTGATGCAGGTTGCTGATTAATCAAGCGGGCAGCGAATTCGACCGCTGCCGATTCAGGGGCCGCCCATGAAAACAGACCCACCGTCGCGAGCAGACCGAAACATACAAGGCGAAGCATTAAATAATTCCAGGTTGCGAAACGTTGATCCCCTTGAGTCGCATCATCAGTTCCTCTTTATTGGGAGCAACCTGAAAAGCAGTGGGGCGGTCGATCAGTTCTTTGTCGATCAGGTCTTTGAGGCTCATCGTGAAATCCTGCATCCCTTCCTCTTCGCCAATGCGAATGGCGTCACCCAGATTGTGATCTTTTTCTTCAAGGATCAATTTGCGAACCGTCGGATTGAAGGTCATGACTTCGCAGGTCGGTACGCGACCGATCTTGGGGTCAATTGATTTCAACAGTTTTTGCGCGACGATGGCTTTCATATTCATCACAATCGCTCCCCGAATCGCGCTGTGCATTTCTTCGGGGAACAAGTCGAGAATCCGACCGATTGTCGAGGGAGCGCTGGATGCGTGAATCGTACCGAACACCAGGTGACCGGTCTCGGCGGCATGGATCGCCGTCATAAACGTCTCTTCGTCGCGCAACTCACCGACCAGAATGATATCGGGATCTTCACGCACGGCATGTTTCATTCCGATTCCGAAGTTCTGCACGTCAATCCCGACTTCACGTTGGTTGATCAGGCATTTATCGTCTTTGAACACAAATTCGATCGGATCTTCCAGCGTCAAAATATGTTTGGAATAATGGCGGTTGATATAGTTCAACATCGAGGCGATGGTGGTACTCTTTCCCGAGCCGGTCACGCCCGCCAACAGAATCATGCCTTGATCAAAATGGCACAACGTCTCGATGCTCGCCGGCAGGTAGAGCCCTTCGAAGTTGGGAATATGATTATTCACCCGGCGGGCCACCAAGCCGATCTTGCCCAACTGCTGCAGCATGTTGACTCGGAATCGCCAATCCACTCCGTCGACGTCTACCACGTAGGCAAAGTCAGCGCCACCCTCTTCCTCGAAAATTCGGCGCGAGCGTTCATTCATCATCGGAAACAGCAAGCGCGCCATTTCTTCCATTTCGACCGGGCCACGATTAAGCGGTTTTAGCGCACCATTGACGCGGACGATCGGCGATTTGCCAACCTTCATGTGCAAGTCGCTACCGGAGAGTTTAACGAGAGCCTTGAAGTATTTGTCGACTTCTCGTTCTTCCCGTTTTTGGGTAAATCGGTTGACCATGCGGGCCACGACTTCGTCTTGCGACACTTCCGCGCCGTTACCATTGGCCGCCGTGGCGGGCTGAGACTCATTCGCCGGCTTTTTTGCCGGATTGGGCTTCGACTGTGACATGCAAGGGATTCCACAATTGGTTTAAGCGGACCGCAGCGGCTGGATGATAAAAGTATACACTTTGGGTCGCTGAAAACCGATCTGTTACTTTAAATCGGGTGGAGAAACAGGTCAACTAATCGCCGGTTTTTGTTGCCAAATATTCCGAGATTGCCGTTGCAATCGGCAGGACCGCTTGACCAAACCCAACATCCGTCCACAATCTACCAGCTTGGCTAATTACCGTTGGCAGAATTTGTCCGTTCTTTGTTACCCCTTTCGATTCCTATCCCGCGATCTACTATGGATTCTGTATTGTACGACCGTTCGCAAGCCATTCTGCAACGAATCACTCAACTCCGAGACAGTCTTTGACTACGGCAACAAACTCCAGATCATCGATGAAATCGAAGCGGAAATGGGGGGTGCCAGTTTTTGGGGCAATCAGGAATCAGCCCAAGCCACCGTGGGTCGATTGAAGTCGGTGAAATCGATCGTGGCTCCGCTGAAGTCGCTGATTGCGGCCAGTGGCGATCTTTCGGAGCTGATCGAAATGGGCGCCGATGATGCCTCAATCGAACCCGAAGTTCGCCGCGAAATCGAATCGTTGGAAAAACAACTTGACGACCTCGAGCTCAAAGCACTGCTCAATGGTCCCTACGACGACCACGGTGCGATTCTCACGATTTACGCCAGAGATGGTGGTACCGATGCCAATGACTGGGCGGAGATGATGCTCCGCATGTATCTGAATTGGGCCAATGCCAATGATTATACGGTTGATCTGCTCGATCGGAGCGACAATGATGCGGCCGGCATCAATAATGCCTCCATCGCCATTCGCGGTCTGATGCCCTACGGTTATCTAAAAGGCGAAACCGGTGCCCACCGCCTGGTGCGGATCAGTCCGTTCAATTCGGAAGGCAAACGTCAAACCAGTTTCGCTGCCGTGGATGTCACGCCAGAAATTCCGGACACCGAAGCCATTGAAATCGAGGACAAAGACGTTCGGGAAGACACGTTTCGTGCCAGCGGAGCCGGTGGGCAACACGTCAATAAAACCGACAGTGCCATTCGACTGACGCACTTTCCGACAGGCATTGTCGTGCAATGTCAAAGCCAACGCAGCCAGCACAAAAACCGCGCTCAAGCCTGGAAAATGTTGCGTTCCCAAATCGCTCGAGCCGAAGAAGAAAAACGCTTGGCCGCGGAAGCAGAAAAATATCAGAACAAAGCGCGAGTCGGCTTTGGCTCGCAAATTCGAAATTACTTTTTACACCCCGACCAACGCGTAAAAGACGCGCGCACCGGCTTTAGTATGGGCGATTTCCACAAAGTTCTGGATGGCGATATTCAAGGCTTCCTCGATGCATATTTAAATTGGCAAGCCAAAGAGAATAAGTAACTCAAGTGTCGACTCAGATATCGCTGATTACTCCGGAACTGAAATTTGTGTTCAGCAAACGCGGCGATCGTTGGTCGCACCAAGTCGTAATTGCCAACGGACAGCAGGAAACGCCGATGCTGGCGTCGCTGGAAGGAGATTCACAGCAAGTCTGGCCGCCCTCCCCACCCCTGCAAGATCTCGATCGCCATGAATTTCCTGATGGCGCGGCCGTGTTAGCGGTCGGAATGGCTGGAACGAGCCATTGGTCGGCTTCCTTCTCGATTCAACGACGTACACGCGATTTGCAATTGCCTGTTGATCCAGCGCAACATTCGCTACCAATCCCACCGTCCGTCAATTTGGAGGTCCTTGCCGATATCGCCTGTTTCTGCAAAGGCCTTCCTCCCCAATCGGCGATGGACATGGTGTCCAGTTATCAAATCGAACCGGGCGTGGAAGTGGCAGATGATGAAAACGGGTCAATTCGATTGACCCTGAACGCGCGCAGTTTTCGCCTGGCACCATTGAGCGGTGAAGGCTGGACATCACGGCTGGAATGCGCTGGTTCCCAAATGACCATTTCAGCTGGCAAAATTGAGATTCAACCGGGTAAGCCGACTCGATGGGGCTTCCGTTTAAGTTCCCATTGAACGTCGCCACTCGAGAATTTTTTTTGGGTGGAACACGGAAAAATTTCTTTAGCCCTGAACCGTTGATCCAATTTACTGAAGTCGAAATGTCCACCAAGACATCGCTTGGGAGTAAACCAGTGATTGCGACTTGCTTTGAACGCTTTGCCAAACAAATATTGACCAGCCGGGATACAATGGTTTCAACTGGCGGTCCAACTACTCAGAAAAACCAACTCCGGAGCATAGAAGATGTTTGATATGGGCTACATTTTGCTGGTCTTGTTGCCAAGCATGGCACTCTCGGGCGGAGCGGCCTGGCTGGTCAAAACTAGATTTGCAAAATATTCGCGTATTCCATCGACGCGTGGATACACGGGACAGATGGCGGCCCAAAAATTACTGGACTACGCTGGGATTCATGATGTCCAAGTCGTGCGAATCGACGGCATGCTGACCGACCATTACAACCCGACGACCAAGCAATTGGCGTTGTCATCCCAAGTCTTCGATCGGACATCGATCGCTGCGATCGGTGTTGCCACTCACGAAGCCGGCCACGCGATTCAACACGCAACCGGCTACTATCCGTTGAAGTGGAGAAGCCTGATCGTGCCTGCGGCCAACATCGGGACTCGATTCGGGACCTTTGCCATGATGGGTGGAATCGCGATTATGGGCGCTAATGCGGTCTTTGGCAAATGGGTGTTTCTGATTGGTGCGGCAGCGTTTGGATTGTTCTTGTTGTTTCAGTTGATCACTTTGCCAGTCGAGTTTAACGCCAGTGCCCGAGCGAAACGTCTGGTGGTAGAGGCCGGCATTGTCGGTCCGCAGGAACGCGAGGGAATTGACAAAGTCTTGGGAGCCGCGGCGCTTACCTACGTCGCTGCCTTCGTGACGTCGCTGATGACACTGCTATATTTCCTCTACCGTGCAGGTTTGCTGGGTGGCAATGAACGTCGCTAACGCTCTCTCAAAAGTACCAGCACCATTCGAGTCCTAACCGGTAGTGACATAACCCGAATAGATTGACTTAATAGATTGACTTAATAAATTGACTTAATGGTGGATTGACTTAACTTGTCAACTT
>JANNWZ010000195.1:0-21704 GCA_031409295.1 Mariniblastus sp. | reverse complement strand
TAACGACAGCCAAGGGCTCATTTCCCAGTTTAATCGGTACCGAATCAGTGTCGTCTCAGGTGCTTCAGGCAGATCCGAGTTGGATGGTTTCGCCAAGCAAACTAGACTAGTGCACTGTGACACCATAAATATCGGATTGGCGAAATCAGCCGCCGGGCGCTAGCCCCCGGTTTTTTCCAAAGTAACCCGACGCTAGCGCGTTCCGGCTAATCCGAAATCCATGCTGACACAAAGCACTAGTCCGGGTTTTTGAGTTTTTCATTTCCATTCGTGTTGCCCAAGGCTACTCAACGATGTTGTTTTTAGTATTGAGATCGAAGACGTTTGTTGCCACGGAACTCTTTTTTTGCTTGGTTTTAGTGTCGTCAATCTGTCGAGCCGATGAACCGTTGCTGGTTCCAAGCCAATCAGTGAATTCGGCAAAGTCGGCGTCGGATACCCGGAAAGCCCATCCGGCATTTCCGCGTTTGGCGGCCGACTTCGAACCCCAACGCGCGCTGGTGTTGAGTGTCAGTGATTGGCAACCTCATCACGCACCGGTGTTTCGCCAATTGATTGAAAAAACGCGCGGCCATGTCGACGTCTTGGTATTGTGCAATGGTCGCAAACAGCTCGACATGGTGGTTGATTGGCTGAAGACAATTTCCGATCGCTGCGAACATCTTTATTTTGCGGACCTGGAGTTGGATACCATCTGGCTTCGCGATTTTGCACCGTTGCACGCACAAACCGCAACTGGCAGTCAATCGCTGGATTTTTATTATGTCGGTGAACGCCCCAAGGATGATCGAATGCCGAAAACCTGGGCTCAACGCACCGGCAGCCAACTGGTTGAGGTTCACTGGACCCTACAAGGTGGCAATCTAATCAGCAACGGTCAACATCTGGCAATCGCCACCGAACGAATTTTTGTCGACAATGCCATCACCTTTCCCAATCCGTTACCGGGAACCGATCCGCGACTCGAGGGCCGCAAGATTGTATTCGAGGCATTCGTGAAAAGCTGCAATCTGGAGCAGTTCATTATTTTGGAACATTTACAATCCGAGGCGACAAAACACATTGACATGTTCGCGAATTTTGTCGGCCCTGATCGAATGGTTGTCGCCAGTGTTGATCCCCGTCTCGATCCGATCAACGCGGCCATTCTCGATCGCAATGCGCGTCGGTTGCAGAAGATCAAAGTCGGCGGACGACCGTTGCAAATTCATCGAGTTCAGATTCCTGCTCGGGACGGGCAATCCTGGAGCGCATTCGCCAACATCATCATCGCCAATGATCTGGTGTTGATGCCGACCTATGAAACGGACCCACCAGCCTTAGTTGCGGCAGCAGTGGCCCTCTACCAAAAATTATTGCCCAAACATCAAATCAAAACGGTCGACATTACTTCGTTCAAGCAATTGCAGGGAGAGCTGCATTGTTTGTCGATGAATTTGCCGAAATTCGCTGCCATGCCATCGCAGACAATCCGATACACGGACGTTATTAAACGTCTGGGCGATAAAGATAAGAGTGCTGCAAAGTAAAATTTGAATCGTGGAATGGGCTTTCAGCCTGTCGGCTCTACCAAGCGATTTCGCCAAGACACACTGGACGCCGATCCCACCGATTACCGAGCTGTTGGTTATCGCCATTGCCCGGGCTATCAAAAACAGCAGGAACTACAGGCACCGCAGTGGCGCCCGAAGTTCCTGTTAAGATTGTTGCCAAAAATCGTCTAGTTCAAATTGACTCAAGGTTTCGTTGGCTAACCGAGGGAAGCTGAACTAATTGCCGTCGTCGCTGGTCGGACGTTTCGGTGTCTGTCCACCACTGCTGCCACCTTCGCCGCCGGCACCGCCTTCGCCACGTCCACCCTCGCCACCACGACCGCCGGCACCACCACGTCCAGCGCGGGAAGCCATTTGTTCCATTTCGGATTTGTCCAAAAACCCGTCGGCATTGGCATCGATACGTTCAAACATCGGTGCCATTCGCTCTGGAACTTCGGTTTCGCTGAGCTTACCATCACCGTCTTTGTCGTTGGCCATCATGCGTTCAAGCATCGCGGCTGCACCACCGGGTCCGCCCGGTCCACCGGCGCCGGGTCCGCCTTCACCGCCACGCATGCCCGGAAACTCAGGTCGCAATTCATCCATGGTCAGTTTCCCATCGCTGTTTTTGTCGAGAGTTTTGAGTGCCGTCGCGGCGAGTTCAATTTCTTCCGTGGAAATTTCGCCATTTTTGTCGGCGTCGAGCGCCATCATCAGCGGCAACGCTTGTAGCATGCGTTCCATGCCACCACCTTGACCACCGGCGCCTCCTTGACCACCGGCGCCACCTTGACCACCACGACCAGGTCGGCCGTCTTGTGGTGGTTGGGCGATTGCGGTGGCAGCCAGACAAATCAATGTGGCCAAAGCCAACACGCTGAATTTTAATTGGTTCATTTTATTGCTCTCGATTGAAGGGACGGGAAACAGGCGCGTCAAGCAGCGACAATCTTAAACTCCGCACAACGGGATTCGGGTCGATGGTAGCTCGAGAAAATTCTTTGCCAATCAAAAGAGTATCGTTTTTGAGAAGATTTGAAAGCCAAATTGGGGACTTTTCGCATCTTGGCGATCGCCCAACGCACTTTTCAAATTGGAAATTGCTAACACTCAATGACATTCACGGCCAAGCCTCCGCGGGCGGTTTCTTTGTATTTGGTTTTCATGTCCTTGCCGGTTTCTCGCATGGTTTTGATTACTTTATCGAGCGAAACAAAATGCTTGCCATCGCCCCGCAAAGCCAGTCGGGCCGCGTTAATCGCTTTGACAGCACCCATGGCATTTCTTTCGATACAGGGAACTTGGACCAGTCCGCCGATTGGATCACAAGTCAGACCGAGATTGTGTTCCATACCAATCTCGGCTGCATTTTCAACTTGAGCGGGAGTCCCTCCCAGAACCTCTGCCAATCCTCCTGCGGCCATCGAGCAGGCGGAACCGACTTCGCCCTGGCAACCAACTTCGGCACCGGAAATCGAAGCGTTGATCTTGAACAAGGTACCGATCGCGGCAGCCGTCAATAGGAATCGGACCGTCCCCTCATCATCAGCCCCCGCACAAAACCGGTGGTAGTAATGCAAAACTGCGGGGATGATACCGGCGGCGCCGTTGGTGGGCGCCGTTACGACACGACCACCGGCCGCATTTTCTTCGTTCACGGCCAAGGCCCATAAATTAACCCAGTCCATGCTGCTCAGTGGCAACTCACTCGGTGAATCGGATTGCAGTTTGCGAAACAGCGGTGCGGCCCGGCGACGAACTTTCAAGCCACCAGGCAGGATTCCCTCTTCACGGCAACCGCGCTTGACACAGGCCTGCATCACTTCCCAGATTTCCAATAGTCGTTGTCGAATCTCCGACTCACTCCGCCAAGCCATTTCGTTTTTCATCATCAGTGTGCTGATCGACAATCCAAACTCATCACACAATTCCAACAATCGCTGTCCGGTCGTGAAAGGGTAGGGGAGTGGTGTTTCGTCCAACACGATGCGATCTTCTCCGATGGCGTCTTCGTTAACCACAAATCCACCGCCGACGGAGTAGTAAGTTCTTGCCAGCAACGCTTTGCCGGCCTCGTCGAACGATTTCAATTGCATCGCATTGGAATGATGACCAATGACTTTGCCCGAAAACTTCAGTTGTTGAGGCGGATCGAACACAATTTCGTGAACTCCTCCCACCTGCAGTCGTTTGGTTTGGGACACGGTTTGCAGCAACTGCAGCAGTGCACTCGGGTCAGCCGTTTCGGGCGCCAGCCCCGTCAAGCCACCAATGACCGCTTTGTCAGTGCCGTGTCCTTTGCCGGTGGCCCCCAACGAACCAAACAAGCCGACTTCGAGCTTGTAGATGTTGTTCAGTAAATTCTCGGCGAGATGGAGATCGACGAACATCTTTGCGGCTCGCATCGGGCCGACCGTATGAGAACTCGACGGACCGATACCGATTGAGAAAAGTTCGAAAGTGCTGATAGCCATAGGAATCCAGAACGGTTACAAGAAATTCAGTTGGTCCAGGATTGTACTCGACGACCGAACAAGAAAAACTTTTTGATTGGCGATAGCCGACAATTCGACTTAACGCTCGCCCGACTAAACTACAGGCGAACCACCATCGCATCCAGCGGTCGGCGGATTTTTGGTTGGTGTTGAGTTTCGTCATCAGTCGCACGATAGCCGATCGGAACAACCAGTGTGGCCGTCAGGTTACGCGAACTCAACTCCAATTTGGCATCATATTCCACCGGCACGAAACCCTCCATCGGACAGGAATCGATTTCCAACGCCGCGCAGGCTGCGAGTAACGTTCCCAAGGCAATATAGGATTGTTTCACTGCCCAGTCCAAGCGGGCCGACTCGGTCATTCCCCCAATGGACCGGACAATCAGATCTCCGTAGGGTCGGAGTGCCCCGCTGGGCAGCTCCAATCCAGACTCGCGCAGGTCGATATAGTCGCGAATAAAGGCCTCATCGATATCGGTGCGGGTCGCAATAACAACTACATGCGAAGCATCAGCGACTTGGCGTTGGCCATACGACGACGCGACCAATGATTCCCGCGAGTCCCGGTCGCGCAGCACGACGAATTGAAACGGTTGCAGACCATACGAGGTCGCTGACAGATTTGCGGCATCCAGCAACGCCTCGACCAGTGGTTCCGTAAGGACTCGATCCCGATCAAACTTTTTGGTGGCATAACGCCAACGCAATGCAGCGGACAAACTCATATTTTGTTTCCAATTTTCTTAAACTTGAAATCACGCGTAAGGCAAAAAAATGCTGTCCAGAAAAGTCATCGGTTGATGATGACCGGCGGCGGCAGGTTGTCGCGGTTTGTCAGCCGGCGGCCGCACCGAGGCGTCGTCCAACTAAGTCTGGCGGGGGGGCTCATCCAGCGAATCCAAACCCAGGTCTTCAAAGGGCTGTGCCAGCATATCCCGATCACGCGCTGGGAGGTCGTTGACATTCGTCACGTCGCCATCATAGGGCTCGACATAGATCCGGTTCCCTTTCACCGCAGTGATCTTGATCGGTTGCCCGGCTTCAATCGCAAATCCATCGCTGAGTGCATCCAGTTTTTCATCGTTGACCAATACCATACCGCTGGGCAGCATTTTGGATTTCGCGATTCCCAACTGTCCCACCAGATCTTGCGAAAAAGTATCCGGCGGAAGTAATTGTTCGGGGGTCAGATCATCGAGCAAGATCCGCCGGCCGATCGGCGTATGCGGCCAGATTTTCAACATTCCGACCAAGAACACCGGCAATGCCAACACGGTACACAATAGCACAATGGCGCCCGTCTTGAAATCCGACATGAACGCCAACACGATGCCGCCGATCAACAACGCTGCCGCCAATACTCCCAACATGCCGGCCGATGGCAGAAAGAGCTCGAGCACCATCACGCAGATTCCGATTGCGATCAAAATCAGAGCCCAGAATAAAAGATCCATTACTTGTGCTTCGGCTGGCTTGTCGTGGCAGTGAAAAAAATTGAGAGGTTGAGATCGGGAGTTGTCAATCGAGGTGCCTTCCTACTTTAGTCCTCCAACAACTTTACGACCACCCGGTTTCCGACGGCTTCGATAACTCGTATCGGTTGGCCTTTATCGACCATTCGTCCTTCCGTGATCACATTATAGACTTTTCCGGCGATGCGGGCCTTTCCCGACGGCATAAGTCGCGTAACGGCTTCACCGCGCTGGCCAGACAAATAACTCCAATCGACGATTGCTTCGGGATCGATATTGGCTTTCAAACCCGTATCCAAACGGGGTTTTCGTTCGGCGAGCATCAAATTCTTGAGATAGGGTGAATTCGGTAACACTTTGCGCAACACGTAAATCGCCGCAAAAAATCCCAAACCCGCACCCACCAATGGCAACAGCGATTGCGATAAACGAGCCACTTCGGCACTGGATCGGGGTAACAGGAAACTCTGCGACGCCAACACCAAGGAAGCAGCAATCAACATGATGCCCCCCACACCAAAAATACCAAAGCCCGGTAACACGAAGATCTCAACTCCCAAAAAAACTACGCCGACTAGAAACATCAAGATTTCCAGCCAATGGGCGTTCCCGTCCAAGTAGTGGCTCCAAAAAAACAACATGAAACAAATCGCTGATAAAAATCCCGGCACGCCAATTCCCGGCACGGACATTTCAGACGACAGCAGAAAAACTGCGGCAAACAACAGCAACATGGACACATCACCTCGCGATAGAAATCTAGCGAACTTTTCAACATACCGGTCGGTTGTTGAAGTCTGCAGGATTCGAGGGGGTTGCTCCAATTGGTAAAATGCCTGGACTTGCGATTCATCATCCGCAATCGTACGCGCGACTAACATCTGTTCAGCAATAACCGCGCTCAACCCGTCTTCCTCGTCCACCGGTCCAATCGCGTCCCACGCTTGCGCGTCGTCGAGTTGCTCCAGCTCGTCGGTCGACAACAAACGGAATTGTCCAGTTTGATTGTGGCGAAACCGAACCACCGCCATATTTGGGTCGAGCATGGAAAGCATCAACGACCAATCCTGTTGCTTATCCTTGGCCAGCGATTTGACCATCGGTTGCAGATCGAGAATGGCTTCCCGCGATAAAGCGGTTTTTTCCTGAGACAATTCCCGACCTCCCAATCGAGCTTCGGTGGACATGATCAGTTGGTCACAACACAAAGCCAATAAAGCTGCTGGCCCCCGCACCGATCCGCGGACGTACGCCACCGATTGCACACTTTCGTGGTCGAGATCGACCAGGTATCGCGCCAGTTTCAGACAAGCATCCAGGTCCCCGGTGCTTCCATCGAGATTGAGGATTACCAGATTCGGCCCACTCCGACTCGTAAATTGGCTTCCCAACGAACGCATCATCCATTGCGCGAGGCGTTCGTCGATAAACGCCGGAAAGTTGACTTGAACCGCGCGCCATTCGTCTTCCAAAGCAAGGCTGCGGTCAAGTGTATGGGGAGCAAGTTTCAGCAGGCTCGCAAGATCCTCGCGCGATCCCGGTAGATAACGCAGTAAACGAAAATCAGCCAATTGTTGACCGGTCAAGAGTGCGGCACTTCCTTTTTCCGAAACCGTCGTCGATTCCAGAGACTTGCCTGACGATTCCAATTCGGTCAATTCTTCGCCGTCAACAAAAACAATGCCTTGAGTGGTCCGAACACGATAAAGGGGTTGGTCTTTTTGTAGCATCGACATGACCACCGGCACCGGCAAAGTCAATCGTTGCGAGGCGATTCCGCGATAGACATCGCGGACGAGATTGTCGATGTTCTGTTCGTCGATCCCAGCCGCCCCGATGGAAACATCCTTGCCCAGCGCCAGTTGATTGGCGGCGATGGCAATCAACACGGCGTGTCCCGTCAATTGAGTGGAATTCGGTTCGAGGTTATTGGTAGCCGCCGGAACAAACGCGATCGTCTCCACCCGATTGAGGTCGGAGGTGGCCAAATATCGAGCCAACATTTGACAGGCCTCGAGTTCACTGCCGCGACCCGTCTTGCCACTGACGGTATCGAATTCCAAGACGACAACCAGGCGATCTTCGGGCCGAACGACGCTCGGTGCCGATTCGACAATTCGTTGCAAAGTCAATTTGGTTTTCGCTGCAGAAACACTGGTGACCGGCAACGAGACCGTCACCAGCACCCCGGCGCGATAGTTCAATTCCGGACTCTCATTAGCGGTGGCCGGGACCGGTGGCGGTTCCTGCGGTATGTTCTGCGACAGGGCAACCGAAGCGGACTGGAGTCGGATCAACCCCGCCAGTGCCGCCAGAGTAAACGTTATCTGTGGGTAGGATTTGAAAATCATCATTCTCGAAACGTTAAGTATATGGTGAATTGCCGCACGATCCAAAAATCCGTGGATTGCCATAGGCTAATTTTTCTGCCAAAAAAGCTGGGCCGCTGCTTTCCGCTCCCCGGTGAAACACCCCCGACATGGAGCCGGAAAGCTGGTTCGACAATCGGTTAAGATTATACAATATCTGCCCCGAGAACAAACTTCTGCCGATCGATCGAGCGGGTCGCATGGGCTAATCAGGCGAATTAGTCCATTAAATGCCCTCGACCCCCACTGGCGAATTTCCTCGGCCTGGAGATTGACAGTTCGAGGGGAATTGCCAAACTTGCGACGATTCGGAATAACGTTTGCTACGATTAATCCGTTTGGAGTCCGCGATCGAAAACAGCAATCGTTTAAATCGATGGTTCAATCTTTGGTTCATTCCCTCGACATTGTTTAAAAATGATACGATTTCCCAAAGCGATGCGACATCTGCTCTTGGGATACCTCGCGTTACATTTGGTTGCGGTCGGGATTTTCTTGTTGATTCTGATCCATATCACGCGGAACCAAATGATTCTGGATGAGCAATCGCGGATGAAATCGATAGCCACAATTTTGGCATCGTATGTGGACCAACAAGACGAGGGGATGAAACAACCGGATCTGCCGGATCAGCTCATACTACTCGGTGAAAAAATGGGGGTCCGGTTGACGATCATCGACTCAACGGGTGTCGTCGTGGCCGATTCGATGACGGGGGTCCGCGACATCGGCCCCCACGGAACGCGAGAAGAAATCTTGCGAGCACAATCGCAAGGGAGTGGTTTTTCGGAACGATATAGTGACACGATTGGCCAACCAATGATGTACTATGCCACCGCGTATCATCCGGTCAATGCCAATCATTCCGGCGGTTTTTTGCGTATCGCTATTTCGGCGGCCTCCATTGATTCGGCGATCCGATCGATTCGAAACCTGATTTGGATGTTTGCGATCTTGACGAGTACGATCACTGGAATATTGATGGTCTACTTCTCGGCGCGCAACATGGAGCCGCTGAATCAATTTTCGCTGGCCGCGCGTCGAATTGGCCTGGGGCGCTATGAACGCAGCACAATCTTGAAGTATCGCCGCGACGAATGGGGTGAACTGGCAGAAGCGTTTGAGCAAATGCAGGATGAAATTGCGTTGCGAGAAGACAACTTGTTGGAAAATTCGCAACGACTCGAGGCGGTATTGTCCAGCATGATCGAAGGCGTGATTGCGATTGATGGCAATGGGATCGTGATGTTGGCAAACGAAGCGGCCTGTCGCATGTTGTCGTTGTCGCTGGGAGAATTGCTAGGTCGCAAATTGTTGGAGATGATTCGGATTCCCGAATTGCAGGACGCCATTGCCCGAACGCAATTACAACGCAAATTTTCCAAATCGGAGTTTTCGACACTGTCGGATCCACCGCGCCGATTGAAGGTGCGGGTTACTGTGTTGGCCAAACAGAGCCAGCGCGGGATCGCAATCGTGTTGCACGATGTGACAGAACTTCGGCAACTGGAAACGATGCGCCAGGATTTTGTGGCGAATGTTTCACATGAACTGAAGACTCCCTTGTCGTCGATCAAGGCGTATGCTGAAACGCTGAAAATGGGTGCTTTGTACGACCAGAAAAAAAACTTGCATTTCGTCGAACAAATTGAGTCACAAGCCGAACAACTCGAACGGCAAATTCACGATCTGTTGGAACTGGCCAAAGTCGAATCCGGCAAAGCGGCGTTTCAGTTTACTGAAGTCGACATTAACGATGTCTGTGCAGCGTGCTTTCATCAATTTTTACCCCACGCCGAGAAGAATCTGGTTCGCCTGGAATCGAACAACTGCGCTGGACTACCACTCGTGCGCGCCGATCGAGCGGCCCTGGAGACCATCGTGAAGAATCTCGTGGCCAATGCGATTCATTACACTCTCGCCGGGGGCACCGTCTCAATCGAAACGAAAATCGAATTGCACGAGGCAATCATCCAAGTCAGCGACACCGGAATCGGTATTGCGGCCGACCAACAGTCGCGGATCTTTGAGCGGTTCTATCGAGTCGATCGAGCCCGATCGCGGGACAAGGGAGGTACTGGCCTGGGGCTTTCGATTGTCAAACACCTGACACAAGCATTTGATGGAACCGTACATTTGGAAAGCCAACTTGGCAAAGGCAGCCGGTTTCAGGTGCGAATTCCGCTGACCGAATAATTTTCCTAATTCTGCTGGGCCATTGTCTGCAGCCATCGAAAGTTGATGCTCTTGAAGAATTAACATTTTCTTCATTTGTTCTTCATAATTCACCCCTACCATGCCCGCCTTGAAGATCGATCCGAAATATCAAGGAACGAAGCATGGGTACTTTTAGACAGAAGTCGCAGGGATTTACGTTGGTCGAACTGTTGGTTGTCATTGCCATTATTGGCATTTTGATTGGGATGTTACTCCCCGCTGTACAACAAGTTCGCGAAGCCGCTCGGCGCACCCAGTGCTTGAATAATGTTCGACAACTGGGATTGGCACTGCACAATTACGAGAGTGCCAACATGGCTTTCCCGCCCAGTCGTTCAGCGCCGGACGGCGTGACGATTCCGGCATCCGTTGGAGCGGGTAAAACAGCCTTTCAAAGCTGGACGACGTTGATCTTGCCGAACATTGAACAAAATAGTTTGGCAAGCCTGTTCGACTATAAGAAAATTTGGTTTGATAACACAACTTCGCCCAATACCAATTTGGCGGTTGTTTTGACACAGGTGGACTTGTTTCAGTGTCCTTCCAGTCCGACTAAGACCCGAGTCGATCCCCTGCATGTTCGTGGGGCAGCAGCCGGAGATTACGGATCGCTCAATGAAGTCAAAGAAAAAGTCTATACGATTGTTTTGGGCGTACCTTATCCAGGTGTCCAGGCCGCGTCAGGGTTGTTGGCCAAGTTTGAAAAAAATCCAATCGGCTACTGCATTGATGGTACCAGCAACACGATCTTTACGGCTGAATCGGCCGGGCGACCGGAAGTCCACACGGCTCGTGGTCGGATGACAGCCAGTATGTTTGCGCTCTATGACGACGACAAAGTGATTCTGTCGGGCGGCCAGTATGTCCCAGTGGACGGAACCGGTTGGGCCGATCCCGATTGTGGTTTCTCTGTAAATGGCGCTTCCAACGACGGCTTGAAAAAGCATGGCCCGAAAATGATCAATGCGATCAACGTCAGTGAGCCATTCAGTTTTCACGCTGGCGGAGCGTCATTTGGCATGGCCGATGGCTCGGTCCATTACATTGTGGACACGATCGACACGCGCAGTTTTGTCGAATTGACTACCCGTGAAGGTGGCGAAGTCAACAGCTACCGTTTTTAGTCTGCCGGTAGGGTCGATGGCCATCCAGTACATATTTTCTTTCACGACTTTCAAGTTTTCAACATGACACGAACTCTGGCTGCACTACAACGAATCGGTTTCTTTGGCTATTTGGTTGTGGCTTCATCCTTGGCAACTGGCCAGGAACTCGCCATCTCGGCCTCGGCCAAAAAAATTGAACTCCTGGGTGTCGCCGAAGTGCCCGGTCAGGCAACTGATAAATCGGGTTTGCAAGAAGCCTTGGACAGCGAAAGTTGTAATAATTTGTTGGGCGGGTTTTCGGCCATGGACTATTCCGTAGCCGAGAATTGCTATTATGTTTTACCGGACCGTGGTCCCCAAGACGGCGCGGTCGATTGGAATTGTCGCGTCCAGCTATTTTCGATTTCAATTGATCCGACCGCTGCTCAAGTCGTGACGCTGTTGTTGCAAAAAACGGTTTTGCTCAGGGACGAATTGGGCCGCCCGTTTCTAGGTTCTGCAGCGTCGATTGAAGCCGATCGAGACCGAGCATCGCGCTTGGATCCGGAAGGTATTCGCGTCGGTACCAATGGCAACTTGTTTATTTCGGATGAGTACGGACCACATCTGTTGGAATTCCAACCGGATGGTCGATTGGTACGGCGACTACCTGTTCCGGATCATTACCTGATCGAAAATCCTTGCCCCATTTCGGACGATGAAAATGGCGTCAATAGCTCCGGACGTCAAGGCAATCGCGGCATGGAAGGTTTGGCAATTTCGCCTGACGGTCAACGGCTGTGGGGCTTGATGCAGAGTCCGCTCTTGCAGGATTCCGATCGCACCGTTAAGCCCAATAAACCCACCGGGCTCAATTGTCGATTGCTTCAGTTGTCCGTCCAAGGTCACGGTCTAGGTGAGCAGCTGTACCAGTTGGATACTGTCGAAAATAAATTAAACGAAATACTCATGTCGGGAGAACATCAGTTCCTGTGCATTGAACGGGATGGCGAAGCGGGCACAGCAGCCCAATTCAAAAAACTGATGTTGATCGATACCCGCTCGGCGAGCAATATCGCTCCCCTGGACCGCCTCCCGCCCCATGAACTGCCCCTCAATGTTCAGGGAGTGGACAAACGATGTTTGATCGATTTGTTGGACCCCCAATGGAAATTAGCGGGCGATACGATGCCCGAAAAAATTGAGGCCTTGTCTTGGGGCCCGGATTTGGCCGATGGTCGCCGCACGTTGTTGGTGGGATCGGATAACGATTTTATCACGAATAATCCCAGTTATTTTTACGTCTTCGCAATTCCTCAAGAATTACTGACGGTCCGTCCAGTGGTATTTGCCGAGCCGATTTCAAAGAACTGAACCAGCGGTCCGTGTGGCTTGGTAGTTTGCCGCGCAACATGTATCTTGACTGGAAGAGTAGCGAGCATCGTTTGGTTATAGTCCTAATTTTGGTCGGGAGCGTCGTAGATGGGTGGAACCATTTTGTTTAAGGAACCTGGTATTAATCTTCGCGGCGCGCTGCCGCGAACGAAGATTCTAGTCATCGAAGACGACCGCGCGCTAGCCGAAGTCATCGAGTACAATTTCGCGCAACAGGGCTACGAAGTGTATTGCGCGCACGATGGCCAGGATGGTCTGAATCAAGCCCGTTCCAAGACTCCCGATCTGATCATACTGGACTTGATGATCCCCGTGATTGACGGGGTGGAAACGTGCCGTCAGTTGCGTGCCGATTCCCTGACGCGAGAAATTCCAATCATGATGCTGACCGCCAAATCGGAAGAAATGGATCAGCTGATCGGTTTTTCGGTAGGGGCGGATGATTATGTGGTTAAGCCATTCAGTGTCCGAATTGTCCTGGAGCGAGTTAAGTCCCTGTTGCGACGGAACTCGCGGGCCGCGGGCACTGGTTCGGATATCGTGGTCGTGGGTGGAGTGACGATGGACCGCCTGAAACATCGCGTTTCGGTGAAGGGCAGACCGATCGATTTAACCCCCAGCGAATTTCGTCTGCTGGATACGCTCATTCGTTGTCCAGGTCGAGCGTTCGATCGTTCCGAGTTGATCGATTTGGCATTGGGTGAAGATACTTTGGTGCTCGAACGAACGATCGACGTGCATATTCGTTCGTTGCGAAAAAAATTGGGTGATCGCAGCGGCGCGGTCGAAACCGTGCGTGGTGTCGGCTACCGTTTCCGCGACGTCGAGTCCGAATAATCGAACTCGTTTCCGGTGTTGCGAGCCGAACCAGGAATCAAGTGGCGAATCAAGGATGTACCTGGTTTCGGTTGGCCGGGGTAGTGAAAAGTAGTTTCCCTCCCACGACGAAACCTACTTCACCGGGACCACCAGCAAGCCATCGATCCAACCCGAATCGATAAAGATCATCTTCAACAGCCAATAGAATAACATGGCCAATACCGCGCCGGCGGGAATCGTAATGATCCAGCCCGCGATAATGTCGCGCATCATTCGCAAATTCAACGCGTTGATCCCTTTCGCCAAACCTACTCCCAATACCGCTCCGACCAGCGTATGAGTCGTACTGATGGGCAAACCAATGGGCAGCACCGAAGCCAAGAGGATGGTAATCGATGCGGCAAACTCGGCGCAAAAACCGCGACTCGGGGTCAGTTCCGTAATTTTTTCGCCGACCGTTTTGATAACTTTCCAACCCCACGTGGCCAAGCCGATCACAATCCCGATTCCCCCCAACGCTAACGCCCACAACGGTGTCGCGGATTTGACAGCAATCGCTCGTTCGCTAACCGCTTGAAAGCCAGCCGACAAAGGTCCGATCGCATTGGCCACATCATTCGCTCCATGGGCGAACGCAACCAAACAAGCGGTAAGAATTTGCAATCCGACAAAGATCTTTTCGACCTGTTGCAGATCCGCTGAATCCGTGTAGGAATGCACTTGGGCCATCGACATTTTCTGCAACTGTTCGACTTCCAACAGCAAACGTTGCGACTGAGCCTGCAGCTCGCCACGTGAAGTATTGCGAACACGCTGCAAGTGCTTTACCGTTTTGCCCAACGATCGAGATACCTCGGCGTCCTGGGAGGGGCTGCCGTCCAGGGAGGATCCTTGTTGAAAATTCTGTACGAGCCGACGCATTACCAGAAATGCGATGATTCCCAAGAGCAGTGCGATCACGATGATCGTCAGCGTAAACGTCGGGGAGTTAGTTTCCAGTCTTAAGCGTTTCCACATTGGTTGCAGGCCCTTGTAAGCGGTCATGCCGGTCATTACAAACATGGTCACAAAGGCTAACCAAGGAGCCACACGTCGGGCAGCGGCCACCGGATCGCTCTTGAAAAAGACATTTCTCAACAGAATTCCAAACAATAGATAGGCGATCGTGGCCGAGATTAACGGCGACACAATCCAACCGCCACTGATCAGGAGGATCTCTTTCCATTTCACTCCTTCGAATCCAAGTGCCAAACAGCCGAACCCCACAATCGCTCCAACAATCGAATGGGTTGTGGAAACGGGCCAGTGCATCATGGTCGCAACCAGCAACCAAGTTCCCGTTGCCAACAGCGACGCAATCATGCCGCACGCGAGTATATAAGGAGCTTTTTCGAAATATATTTCATTCAGTTTGAGCGGATCGAACATCCCACTGCGAACCGTTTCGGAGACATTGGCGCCCACGACAAAAGCACCCGTGAATTCAAAAATCGCCGCCAGAATCACCGCGTTTCGCAACGTCAACGCGCCCGATCCGACCGACGTCCCCATCGCATTGGCAACATCATTGGCCCCAATATTCCACGCGGCGTAAAACCCGCAGGCCAGGATCAATCCAATCAAAATGTATTCCACACCCACCATAATTAATTGATCATTCAGTTGTCGTCGAATTTGTCATTTGGTCGGCTGAGCTAAGTCTGTTGCCTGCTCGCGTACCAATTGGGCGGGTTGCCGAGCGTCTTATTTCAGGCTGAGCGTTTTCAACACGCGATCGGCCAGTTCCTCGGACACATTGGAAATCTGGCTGAGGACATTGGTAAATCTCATCCACAGATGAAATTCACCGTGCGACATTTCCTGATCATGCGAGTAGATCTTCTTCAACAATTTGACCTGCACGAGGTCCGCTTGGTGCTCTGTGTACGCTGTTTCCGTCGCCAGTGCCCGTACACGTTCCGCTTCGACCCCGCCAAAACCAGATTCGATCAATTCATCGAGCTGTCGAACGATTTTCGCAACGATTTCAAATGCCAGCAGGTTAAGTCGAAAAAATTCTGAAAATTCCTCGCTGCAATCCGCTGGAAAAGGCAACTTCTTAAAGGTCAAAACTTTGCAAACATCCTCTGCCGTATCGGCCAGCGTGTCCTGTAACAGCACGATCTCCAAGACCTCAGCCCGGTCAATCGGCATAAATACCCGTTTCAGCAGCCGCCCACGAATATCGTTCTTGATTTGATCGGCTTGATGCTCGAGCTGGGAAACTTCCAACGAATAGCGATCCAATTCATCGTACCGACCGGCCTCCGCGGCTTCGATCGCCTCGGACATTTTCTGGACACACTTGATGACCTGTTCCATGTGAAGTTGGATCTGGCCAAAGGGAGAACGTCCAAACAATTTTCCAATTGTGCTCATCGCCAAGCGGGGTCCTAAAAAAGATATTTATCATTGCTCAAAAACGACAAGGAGAACAGCCAACACAGCCGATTTTCAGCCAAAAGTCTAATGTCTGGCCGACTGCTTTTCCAGTAGTCCACACAGTGCCGGATCGCTACCATCGAAGCTCGTCATTCAGGTGGAGATCTAAATTGCTGCCTGCCGTCGTCAACAACCGGATGGACCGTTCAGAGACAACAACACGCCAAGGACAACACCACCACTCGCGGGTCGCTGTTCATGCAGTCGGTTCCGTTGCGGGCCTGCAACGGGTGACATCAATGATGGATGAGAATGATCGTTACTTGCGCGCGGTCATTCGATTGCGTTCCGATAACGGGCCCTTGATCATCAAGCGAAGTGGCGTACTGGCAACCACTTTTCCGGATTCATCAATCGAAATCGCTTCCACAAACACGGGACCGCGCCCCAGCAGTTCAGCCGCAACTTCGAACTCGGCTTCGCGGCCGATCTTTTTAGCGATGGAGCGCATGTTGTGAGTCAACTCGATCGAATCGCCAAAATTGGATTTGGCAGTAAACTTGACGGTATCGGTTATTAGATAATTATCACGGCTGGTTTTGAGCTCGGTCGCCAAGCCCGCATTGTCGACTTGGAAAGGGAGTACGACTCGACCGGTCGTCTCAAGCGAATTGTTGGCAATCGCCACCAACCTCAATTCGTGAAATCCGTCCGAGAGTTCAGTCGTATCAAACGCGATTTCCGGGCGTGTTCTGTCGCGCAACACTTGGACTCCGTCCACGTACATTTCCATACCGGCCACTGGCACCTTGGAAGCCGACCAATCCAGATTTAGTTTAACGGTCCCCTTAATTTTTTCGCCAGCGGCAATTCCCTTGACTTGAAACACCGGTGGCGTCGCCCACGGCTGACAGAGCGCATCACCGACGATCAACAATTGAAATGGACCTTCGACGGATTGATAATAGGCCTCCGCCAACGAGCAGCCGCTGGCGTAATGGGCATGAATCAACGGATGCGGAAATTTTGCTTGAATCGCAAACGGCTCGATCACGGTTCCGCTGGATCCAGCGGCATCGTTCCGCAGGAATTCGGCCAATTTGGTTTGGGGCTCATCGAGTATCATGCCGCCATAGCTGGTCAAGTTTTCACAAATCGCGCCGGGTACTATTTTGCTGCCGGTGGCCGTCCAGGAAAAAGTCGCGATTCCGGTAGATAATCCCAACACATCCCGTTTTTGGACCGGTAAATCCGTGGTAATGATTTCTGATTTTTGGCCCAGACGTTTTAAGGCCTCGATCGCCGATTTGAAATTGGGTTGGCGGGTGGTGCTGCGAACATCAGCGGTCTCGGAAAAATAAAACGTCCCCTTGGGATGCGTTCCATCGGCTTTCATCGAAGCCCGCAATTGCCGTAAGGCTTCTTTTTCGGTCGTGCCAAAATTGCGCGTAATAGCCAACACGGTGGACAACAGGAATCGGTTGCCTTGTCCTGGTTCCCGATTCAACATTCCGTTCGGAGCCCACGCATAGGCTTGTTTGAATCCACGCGTCGGCACAAAGTCAAATGGATCATCCGCGATCGCGTCGACAATCCCCTTGAATAGCGGGTCGTTCTTGACGTTATTGAATGCCAAATCGGCTCGTGTTTGACTACGGAAACTCCAGCCCGAACGCACCGCTTGGGTCAACCAGTGGGTCGCTTGTTTCGCGTCGTTGCTCCGGGCATAAAACCGGGCAATCCAATAGGACAGGGCAATTTGTTGCGGATTGAGCTCAGCCATTTCCTTCAGCTGCTTTAATCCCTCGTCAAACTCGGGTTGCGATTTTTCAAACGTCGCGATCGCGTCTTCAAATTCTTTTTGCCGAGCTCCAACAAATGGCTGGCGCAAAAGTTTCTCCGCCGGTTGACGATAATACGTGTTGGCGTCAAGCAGCATGTACCCGGGTTGGTCGGACAACACCGCGCCTGCAAAATACGTCGCCGAGTTCAGCGACGCCTGTGCCAAATACAATTCGGATTGTATCGTTTGGCCATGTTGCTTGAGCTCAGCGGCCAGTTTTTCCGCGTGCTTGGGAATGTCGATGATGGTGGGAAAGTCGGCTGAATAAACAATATAGTCGATGTTGTTTCCAATTTTCCGTTCCTCAATTTGTTGGAAAACCGGTTTGAGAATCTTGTCCCGAAAAATTTCCAAATCGATAATCTCAACGTCGGGAATACCGTTCAGATAGATCACATTGCGCGTCGGAATTAGTCGGCCATCGATATAGAAGTTGGCAATTAGTTTCGAGGTGGCAGAGTCGCCATTGACAACCAACACGACGTTCTCCGGTCCGCCACCGGCGGTGCAAGCCATTGGATTGCTCGCGGTCGTCAACAGAAACAGTCCCCATACCAAGATCCAGCGACAGAAAAACCCAACCCTGGTGGCGTGCTGATCATCGGACACCGGTATTCTCAATTGGTAAGAGAGCATTGAATGGAAGCCTTTGGATAACTGGTACGAACGATAATTTAGAAGCTTGAAAATGACCCGTTTTTTGCCCAACACTATTTATTTTGGCCAGCCGTAGGCGAACCTGATTAGCCCTGACACAATCTTCTCCCGTGGATCAGCGAGCCGTCAACCAACAGCACCGAACAATGGAGCTTCACAAATTCATTCAGGGCCCGAAATTGCCTGCGACCAGACAACATCGCCATGCCATGAATATACCACGTTCCCGAGGCCGCCAAGAAAAAACGATGTCATAGTTCTACGGGTTAGCAACGCAATTCCGGTTCATCTTTACGCAGCGTGTCGGGTTGCGTCCCGAATTCGGCGTTGGACACTTAACCAGAATCCTGTTCAATGAAGCGGAGTTGGAATTATTGCCTATCCAAAATGTAAGATTTTCATTTCGATGGCAACTCCACCGATAGACTCGACGCTGAATTTATAGTCCTTTGTTGGACGGTACTGGACTTAACCGGCTGTAAGAAATGAGGAAAAGTATTGGGAGAAAACCATGTTTCCTGGACGAACAGCCTAAATTCTTGGAGGAACACCCTAAATAAACACCCTAAATATTACGTAGCTGAGAGCCCAAAAGCCCTTGCCGCGCAAATCGGGATTTCCTAAACTACCTAGCCGCTGACAAAATCAGCAAAGGCGATCGAGAACGGAACGCCGACTAGCCCAAAAGCAGATGAATGTTTCGTTTTGCCGTTCGGGTGTCGTTGATTTGATTGGAGTTCCCAGTCCCAATTGCCGATTCCCAACCCTATTCCCCTGTAGCTCAGTTGGTAGAGCGACGGACTGTTAATCCGTTTGTCGTAGGTTCAAGTCCTACCGGGGGAGCTTATTGATTCGATTTCGAACCAATCGAACATCGTAGTTAACGCCCGACTTTCGATCTCCGGAAGCCGGGCGTTGCTCGTTTTGGCACCGACCTTGGGGATTTTGCCAAATTCTACCCACGACGCCCCATTCTCGCTTTCGCACCAAAGATTCTAGTTTGCAAGCGAGATCGACAGTTTTTCGGTCGAACCCTCGTTCTCTGGCGACGGAACTCTCAGTCTCTCTCTGAGTTAACGAGATAAAAATTAACATTCCGTTCTCGTTCACAGCCTAGTTTCGGCATCTCGAACTTCTTTCGCGTAGGTAAGTAAGGGAGCGACATTTTCTTGCCAGTTCGCTGGTCGGTTTTCAGGTCACTTCTCTTGCCAGCTCGCCACCAGCCAAATTTTTCAATGATGGGGCGAATTCATGCCTTGAGTTCGGCTCGGTTTCAAGGCTCAATGGCTGACCCTTCAATTTCAAGTCATTGTTGATCTCGATTTGATTACAACCCGCGAACCAGGAGCGACCATCTCGATGCATTCCAACCGTCACGAAGATCACTTTAGCCACTTGGATTCCAAATCGGCGGCCAAGCAAAAAGAAATTGCCGCTGAGATTTATGCTCCGGCCGATACGCCAACACGCGATGATCGAGCCGAAACGGTGGCGGCGATTTTTGCTGAGGCGTTGATTCGATTGAAGCGACGGCATTCTCTACCAAATGATGTTCCGGCAAAGGAATCATCAAACGCCTGAGCGGAATATGCAAACGCGGCCGGTTTGAAGGTTTGCTGGCAACGCCGTCGCGAAATATGTTTTCGACATTCTGTCTCTTTTTTTCCAACGTTCGCTTGAGCCCTGTTCGAAACGATGGCTGAATGGACGCACGGTTAACAGCCGCGATAGCTGAAATGTTTTCGCGGAACCGATGCTGCCAACTTCCATCACCACCGATAACCCACAACAGAAACACTCATGACCGTCAATGTCGCTGCCAAAGTTGCGAGTTTCAAACGGATGTCCGTCCGGCAACTGCGAGTTCAATACGCAGAAATATTTAGCGAAGAAACCAAAGCCAACAACAAAGCCTGGCTGATCAAGCGAATCGTCTGGAGGATTCAGTCAGAGCTCGAAGGGGACATTTCCGTGCGAGCCCAAATGCGAGCGGCCGAACTGGCCAACGATTCTGACTTGCGCCGCTCGCCACCCAAAAATCGTTCCAACCCCGCTTTCAATCCATCCCATGATTCTGCAGACCAACCGACCAACAAGCACACTACGCAAACGGTCGACTTCGCCGTCCGACGGGATGATCGAGTACCGCCACCCGGCGGGATCATTACACGGACCTACAAAACCAGACAACTGCAGGTACGCGTCTTGGCTCGAGGATTCGAATTCGAAGGCACCGTCTATCGCTCGCTAAGCGCCATTGCCAAACATGTCTCGGGCCAGCACGTCAACGGCTTCAGTTTTTTCAAATTGAAAAGCCCAACTACAAACAACACGGAATCAAATCATGAACGCCCATAGCACTGGTAAAAACGCCCGGAATCCTGCTCGCGAGTCCGCTTCCCGTCGCACCGTTCGCTGCGCCATTTACACTCGCAAATCAACTGAAGAAGGACTCGAACAGGAATTCAACTCGCTCGACGCCCAACGCGAATCGGGAGAAGCCTACATCGCCAGCCAAACGAGTCTCGGTTGGGAATGCCTGCCCGACTCGTACGACGACGGCGGATTCACCGGCGGGAACACCGAACGCCCGGCACTGAAACGATTGCTCGCCGAAATCGAAGCCGGCAAAGTCGACTGCATCGTTGTCTACAAAGTCGACCGCCTCAGCCGATCGTTGATTGACTTCACGAAACTGATGGAAGTCTTCGACCGCGCAAACGTCTCATTCGTTTCGGTTACACAACAATTCAATACAACCAGCAGCATGGGTCGGCTGACGCTGAACATTCTGCTTTCCTTCGCCCAGTTCGAACGTGAAATTATCTCCGAACGAACACGCGACAAAATCGCAGCGACTCGCCGACGTGGCAAATGGTCGGGCGGCATGCCGTTGCTGGGCTACGACGTGGATCTGCTGACCAGCAAACTGGTGGTCAACCAGGACGAGGCCCAACGCGTCTGTGACATTTATCAGCTCTACCTTGATCATCAATCGTTGATCCGCGTCATCGACATCCTCGACGAACGTGGCTGGGTCAACAAACGGTGGAAAACTCGCAAGGAAACTTTTCGTGGTGGCGGTGTATTCAACCGGTCGACGCTGCACCGGATGTTGACCAACGTGACTTATCTCGGCAAACTCCGTTACAAAACCGAAATCCACGAAGGGGAACACGACGCGATCATCGACCTGGAATTGTGGCGCAGAGTCCAAACGATGCTTGCTCGCAATGGACGCAGCGGCGGTGGGGTCGTGAAAAATCAATTCGGTGCATTGCTCAAAGGCAGGCTACGTTGCACAGCTTGCGACTGTGCGATGGTTCCTTCTCATACGACCAAGAAAGGCAACGTGCGATATCGCTACTACGTTTGTTCAAACGCTCAAAAACG
>JANNWZ010000194.1:0-31146 GCA_031409295.1 Mariniblastus sp. | reverse complement strand
CAGCCTGGACTCCCGCTCCCGCAACAATTGGCTTGATCTGGCAATGCCTGTATCCTGTTATTTTTTTGACGTTTGGGTTCGTATTCGTACAAACGCTTCGAAAAAAACTTCCCATTTGGACAGCCGTGCCGTTTGGCGTTAACCTGGCCGCTAATTTGTTGTTTACGCCAATTCAGTTTGGCATGCGAAATTTGCCGTTGGCCGCCATCGATATTCTGCTGGTCTGGCTCACCATCATCTGGATCATGGTGGCGATTTGGCGACATCATAAGTGGATCGCATTAGCGCAAATTCCCTATTTCGTCTGGGTCTCGTTGGCAACGATTTTGCAACTTTCAATTTCCTGGAATAATCGGTAGCAAGTTTTTTGGCCATGGGCGAATTCGTGTACCAGCCTGGTCCCACGGCGGAAACCGTTCGCACGTCTGACGGCAAGGTCCTGTCTGTACCGGTCGGTTGGAGTTTGTTGCCGCCCGGTGATGCAGCGTTGACTCGACGAGTCAAGACGATTGGGGAACATTGGGTCGTTCAGGAAAAAAAAGGGCGCAAGGTTTTTTCGCGTGGTGTGTGGGCATCAACATCAGTGATAGATCGCCTGCGAGAGGAACTGAACATCGAACGCGCGACCGAGAGTTTTTCCAAACGAAAAATCGCCGGTGCCAAACGGCGCGAAAAAACCCAAGCCGATTACGTGGAAGATTTCCTCGGAGCGGTGATCACATTCCTGGCGTTTCATCCGCTGCATCACGAACTCGCCCAGCGATTGTCGCGGGCTGTGGTGGACCATGCCACGCCCATCGGAAGCGGAACCGTGGCACGCACCAAGCGAATCCCGATTGAACAACGCGCCGAAGCCGCCGTGATCGCTTGGCTTCGGCACCAGACAACCGGATACGATTCGATGACGATCCCTCGAGTCAAAGGAAAACGACGCGAAGTCCGGCGGTTGCTGGCTCAACGTTCGAATGAACTACTACGACGGTTTCGAAACGGCGATCCGGTGGAACAAAATTGTCCATTGCATCGAGCTTTGCCGTCGGCACAAACAGATTAAACCGCAGTTGGGATTGCGAGAGTTGCGAATTAAAGTCTGTTCGACCGAGCGAAATTCGTGCCCGGTCTTTCGCCGGTATGGTTTCATTCCTCGTTTTTTCGCCGTTGATGTCTGGAGTCCCTATTGAAGTCGACCTAGACTATGATGTGACCTAAAACAAGAATAGGCGTTCTCAGCGTATCACAATTCCGCGAAAACCACGATTAGGTGAGGTTGATCATGTTTGCCAAACATTATTTTATTGGCGTCGGTATGCTGCTCCAGATCTGGCTCACTACCGCGGCAACCAGTGGGCAGGAATTCGCGGTCGACCTAAAGCAAAAATGCCAACAGGTTTGCCAACCGACTGATCAACCCTGGCGCAAAATTCCTTGGCAAGTCGATTTGCTTGAGGCGCAGCAGATGGCTGTGGAACAAGCCAAGCCGATATTTATCTGGGCGATGGATGGTCATCCGCTGGGGTGTACGTGAAACAATGGAGTGCTCGACCGTGAGTCGACATTTGCTGATCCCAAAATCATCTCCCTGTTAACCAACAAGTTCATTCCAGTTGCCATCGACCAATGGTACACCCGGCGACAACAAGATACCGAAGGCGAATTTTATCGGAGCATCGCTGGCCAGGGCCCCCGTAACGATTTCACGAAAACCACCCAAGGCCTCTATATTACTGATGCTGCCGGGGGTTTGATCGCTTTCAATAATAACCGCGGTCCGGAACGCATTCGAGCTCTGCTGGAATCAGCGACAGCAGATTACAAGCCACCAAAAACCACGGTGATAAAAGAAGATTCCACGGACCCCAAATACGATCCAAAACTTCCTGAGGGAGCGGTCGTGGTGCGCACTAGTGCCAAGGTGATCTCCGGCTATGAAAAGACTGACGATCACTGGGAGAACATTTTTCACAAGGCTGTTTCTCGAGACAATTTGTGGATCACACGCGAGGAGCAACGCGAACTGCTTGATGACAAAATTCCGGAAGCCTTGAAACAGCGAATCGCACGCTTTCATCTGGTTGACAACACGCGCGGGGAACCGCCCACGTGGGAACTGGACGAAATTCGTAAACTGGAAATGACCATCACCAAAGGTCGAATTGAGGGCGTCATCGAGTTGGCAACGAAGGACCAGACTCGCGGGTATCAGGCGACGCTTTCCGGAATCGTCAGCGGGTCGGGAGACAAAATCACTGAGTTCACGTTGCTGACCGAAGGCCAATTTTGGGGAACAGGTGATCACACCATGAAACCGCCAGCGGGAAAGTTTCCGCTGGTGATCGCGTTTCAGTTGGCTGACGGAACTGACATCGCTGATCCGATAGCCCCGCATGCGTCGCGGGGCTGGCTCGACGGTTATTTGTATCCAGATCGATAATTTTTGCTGTGCGGTCAACAACGGCTTGACACCAGGCTGTTGATAACTGCCTTAGCCGAAACGTGAGATTGGCTTCCAGTCTATAAAATTCGTCAAGTCAATATAGACTGGAAGCCGACATCATTTACTTTCCTTTCGTTGCTTAGCCCTGGTTAAACTGGCACCATCCAACTATTGTTCGCTTGAAACCGTCATGAAAAAGCCTGGGGAAAAACTTCCTGTAATCTCGGATTGCCATGGTTGCGGTGTGTGTTGCCTGCACATGGGGTATCCGCCGTATATTCGACCGACTGCCGATCGGGAGGGAGAGTCTTGGTGGTATGCGCTACCAGAGACGTTACGCCTCGAATTAGATCAGGTGATCGCGAGTTACCAAACTCCCAATTATGACGGTACCGTCGAGAACCTGGACGGTCCGTGTTGTTGGTTTGATTTGGAGTCGAGACAATGCCGGCAGCATCTCTATCGTCCCAACGTGTGTCGCGATTTCGAAACCGGAAGCCTGCGTTGTCAGGAATGGCGAAAACACTATGCGACTCGAATCGTTTGACACTTCAGCCGCGTTTCTCAATGCCAACGATCTCAGCGGCAAACGTTAGCGCTTCTTGAACATCAAAAAGTAGTTTTCGTCAAAGCCAGGAATCTTGGTTTCACCCAACAGCTCAAAGCCAGCTCCTTCGATTTCCGCTGTAAATACTTCCTGTCCCGCGCGTACGTGTTCGATCGTCCAAGGTCGCGATTCCCCTTCGACCCGCTTGAAATCAATCACCACAACTCTTCCGCCAGGTTTCAAGGCCGAATGAATCGCGGCAAGCGTCGAGACAGGATACTCGAAGTGATGATAAGTATCACATATAAACGCCAACTCGATCGACTCGGGGGGTAAATTGACGGAGTTTTCTTGACAGAGTATCGCCGTGACGTTCGGCTGATTGTTGGATTTAGACTGCTGATTGATGTGTTGAATTAGACGAGGCGAAATGTCAATCGCGTACACCCAACCGGTGGGGCCGGTTTGATTGGCGAACAGCCGTGTGTAAATTCCGGTGCCCGCCCCAATATCCGCGATGCGTGAACCTGGGCCGATGGCGCACGCTTTTAGAACTTCCATTCGCGCCGCGTAAATCTCTCGACTCTCAATTTCAAAGCGTTTGATCCATTCGGCAGGATCAAGCTCCGGCGACAGAAAACCATCATTGATCCCGGGCTTGACGCTTGATTCTTGGATCGGTGTAGCTGGGCCAGTCGGAGCCGTTTTCACGGATTGTTGGGACTGGATATATTCGATGGCCCGTTGTTCATATTCCGGTGTTTTCAAACCGATCTCGTGCGCTTCGCCGAGAGCCTGTTCCAGTGGAATTTTTTCGTCGAGCACTCGATGAGCCAGCCACACCGCACCCACACGATCGGCACCGCCGCAGTGGAGCAGTGTTTTGCCTTGATTATTTTTTAATCGCTGGCGAACCTGCGCGAAAATTTCGTCCGTTAACGCATCCGCGCCGACAAAGCCGAATGATTCGAATTTCAAGCCGGATTGTTCGACCGTCAGTTTTTCATCCCAAAAAATCTCGCCGGGTGAACGTAGCGAGATTACCATTTCAACCCCGGCCGTTTTAATAATCTCTACATCGTTAGGGCCGAATTGCCCGGCCAAAAATAATTTCCCAACCCGATGAACGTTGCGGGTGCCGCCGAGTTCACTGACTTCAACTTGAGCCGCGGACTCAGGCGCATCCTGGAGCACTGCCTGTCTTGCATTCGCCACGCCGCTCAAAAAAATCAAAAAGCTAACGGCTGGGAACAAGAGAAAAACAAATCTGAAAGTCTTCATGAAATTGTTTCGAAATTGAAAGGCTGGGTTGGAGGCAACAAAAAAAGGCAGTAATTCGATTGGAAACTAGATCATACCCATTGTTTGTGAGGATAACACCATTCCCTTGCCGACGTGCCCCATCGTAACACAAAACCCGAAACTAGTAGTATTTGTCCTTGGAAGGTACAGACCATTGCCCTGAAAACGCGCAAATCCTACCAGCTGTAATTGGCCGGTTGACAGCCGCGGCATCGCGAGATCATTGGATTGGCAGGCGCGACAATCCGATCGAAACGCGGCCCCCAATCACGAACGTCGCTCCTGCATACGGGCTATACTGCTGTTTTCCCGCGGGTCAAAACATGGGAAGGCACCTGATCGACGTCGCGAACTTTTTTGGTTTTGAGTTTGTATGATGCTTCGAGGTCGAGCAATTCTTCGGTGATCCAAAAACTGAATTCGAAAAACGACTCCATGTCGACGAAAAAAGGCTCTTCGAATTGTCGGCGAGCCAGGTTAATTTGGGGGGGATTGAAGTTGGGAAAATTCATCAGGGGCCTCGATCGAGTTTGAAGTCGAATTCATGTGAGGCAGTCCATTGCAAGCCAAAGCCAAGATCGTCCCGGCCGAAAACAAGTTAACCATAGGACGAGACTCAGCGCGGTTTGGTTCAGTTTTCGCTCCCGACCAGGTTGAAAACCGAGAACCAGGGTGACATCAGCTATCAACCCGATTTTTTCGAACCGTTTTTCCACGGGCACGTATTACCGGGCGAGTCAAATGTTTTTTTCAAATCGGTCTTTTTCCCAACTGGGTGATTCAGATACGATGTCCTAGAAAAGAATCCACGCTCACCATAAATAGATTAAGAAGTGCTAGCATTTTGGTCGATGAATCGTACAGCTCTTAAAAGCGGTTGCGATGTCAGGTTCAGTGATGGATTGCCGATTCGACAGGGAATGCAGCTTGTGCGAAAACAATAATCATGGCTGTTGGTCGTAACCGACTCGACAGTCAGCAACCCGTCTCGGGGGAGAAACGATGCAAATCAGACCAACCAATAACATCAATACAACTCATGCGGTCAACCTTCAGACTCGTGTGACGACAGAAAAAGCGGCTCAATCGTTGCCTGTCGACCAGCTTGACATTTCGGCCGCAGCGCGCTCGATTGAATCCCAGACGATCGGCGGAGCCCGGGCCGATCGAATCGCAGATATCCGCGCTCAAATCGCTCAAGGCAAATATGAGACGGCTGAAAAAATGGATCTCGCGCTGGCGCGATTGTTTGATGAAATCGCTTAACGGTTGGCGATCTTGCCAACGGGCTCGCTAGATACCAGATTAACAAACTGGTATCTGTTTCCATTGCGACTCGGTGAAGACTATTTTCTTCGTGTCTGATACCGGTCGGTGGAAACTTCTGGGCGTCATGCCACGTCTGAAGCACGTTTCTCCCTCTTGGCGGTACGACGAATCAACTCGATTGAATCGGAGCCTTTTTCGTAAACAGAATCGCCACTCCCGCACCGGATTGAGTTCGAAGCCAATTCAGTCTTGGGGCTCCGCGGAATTGGTGTTCCCCATTTGTCGGGAATCGCTTGTTTTAAGGCGGAACTGTTTTTTGAGCAAAATCGCGAGATTATTTGACCGGTAATTCAGCCTGATAATTTCCGCAGCCTGCGGTGGCGTGTCTTCACGTAGTTGGCAAGTTGACCAACAGGTTGTATTAAAATTACAATCAGAGGACAAAACGCGTTTCATAACTTTCGCCAACCACTGGTTTCATGGCAATTCTCATGTCGTCCAACGCTGCGGTTCTCAAAAAGAGATTTCCGCTCACGAAGGAACCCGCGGTCATTGGCCGTCATCCGGATTGTGAACTCCATATCGATGACGCTTCGGTCAGTCGACGACATGCCAAGGTGATTTTCGAAAATGGCAGCTACTTCGTGGAAGACATGGAGAGCCGCAATGGAACATTTCTGAATAACCAACAGATTCATCAACGTACGAAACTGTACGATGATTCAGAAATCCGGATCTGCGATGTGACATTCGTCTTCCAATCGAACGACCAGGCAAGTGAGGCCGTGCGGCCGCGTCACACCATCGAGCATGATTCCGGTTTCGGTCGGGCGATTGGTTCAGTTTTTCTTGACGACGATCTCGACCAGGAAAAATCGAAGATCATGTCCCGACTGGATGTGCCTTCGCATCACTCGCGGACCCACAACCATATCGGCGCGGAAGAAAAATTAATTGCCCTGACCAAAATCACGTATGCCTTGAGCGAGTCCATCGATCGCGATCAGGTGCTGACCAAAATATTGGATTTCCTGTTCGATCTGTTTGTGGAAGCGGATCGCGGTTTCATAATCTTGCGAAATTCCGAGGGGCGTCTACAACCGGTGGGGTTCAAAACGCGCCGACCGCGAGACGATGAACAAATCCGCGTCAGTCGGACGATTGTCAATCAGGTAATGGATACCAAACAGCCAATCATTTCCAGCGACGCTGCCGCCGATGATCGGTTTGACATGGCACAGAGCATTGTCGACTTCCGAATTCGTTCGATCATGTGTGCGCCGTTGATTAATAGCAACGACGAATCCATCGGCGTGATCCAGCTGGATACGCTGAAACAATCGATTGCGTTCAAAGAAGAAGATCTGGAAACCTTGGTTACCGTCGCGATGCAAGCCAGCTTGGCAATTCAAAAGAGCGATCTGTTTGAAGATGTCAAAAAATCGGATGGATTGCGAACCGATCTGGCGTTGGCTCACGAATTGCAGCAACGATTCCTGCCCCAGCAAAGTCCCGCAGTGGACCATTACGATTTTTTTTCGTTTTATCGGCCGATGCAACAGGTCGGAGGGGACTATTTCGATTACGTCCCGTTGGAAGGAAATCGAATTGGCATCATTGCCGCCGATGTGGTCGGCCATGGAATTGCGGCCGCCTTATTGATGGCCAAGGTGTCCGCCGAATCCCGTTTTGCATTGGCAACTTCGAAAACGGCGGTCGAGGCCATCGAGAAAATGAATAACGGACTGTCGGGTTTGAATATCGACCGCTTCGTTACGTTAGCACTGGGTTTGCTTAATACCGACACCAATGTGATGACCATCGTCAATGCCGGCCATATGCCGCCGATCATTCGTCGCGCTTCCGGAGAAATTGAACAATTGGCGATTGAAGAAGCTGGTCTACCGTTGGGGATTCTGCAAGATTTCGCTTATGAGTCCATTGACGTGCTGATTGGTCCAGGCGATGTCGTCATTATGTACACCGACGGCATTAATGAAGCGATGGACGCCGATGGAAATCAATTGACCATCGACGCCATGATCGAGGATATTCGCGCGAGCCAAACCAAAACTCCGCAAACCATTGGAGAATTGATCTGCCAATCGGTCGCTCGACATTGTGGCAACACACCCGCCATTGATGACATGTGTCTGATTTGCATCGGCCGCACCCACTAATCCTGGATCAACTGACGCAACTGCGTGATCACCGCAGCGACTGGTTTGGGATTTCCATTTGAATCGACCAAGCCCCCATGCGGAAAGCGATCGTCGTCGGAGTCTTGCCATTGTGACCAGATGATCCCGTGCACGATCGGTCGCGCGACCATCATCGGCAAGACAACTTTCAAAAAATCCAGTCGCTGTTGTTCGGTCACATTGCTGCGTTGCTGATTGACGCGACGATCGATCGGTTGCTCGGCAGGCACCGGCTTTCCCCCCGAAGGGACGCGCAAACAAAGGACCAAGGGCAGTTCGAGTTGCGCCCAGGTGTCAATCAAATCAATCCACTGCAATGGATCTCGGATGACGCTACCGCCGGGCCAGTAATCGAGGTTGATTTCCAAGCCGAAATATGAAATGCGGATTCCCTGACGCAACAGCGTATCGGCGATTTGCAACGGATGGATTCCGCCGACGGCACCGGCCAGTCGTTCCCCCCACGGAAAATCAAAACTCACCATCACCGGCAACTCCACCAACGCATCATCCGCGAGTTGCAACAAGTCAATCGTCAATTGCAATTGTTGCGGGTAGCTCAAATGACGGTGACCGATCCCATTAAGTCCGCCGACCAATTGGATCAGCGCGACGTCGTCGCTCAAACTCTCCAAGCCAGCTCGACAGACTTTTAGCAAGATATCCCGCCGCTCCAAATGTCCGACCGTGTCCTGCAACAAGTCCGGAATTCCACCCGCACTGGCATCCAGCCACGGACCGACAATTTTTCGTCGGCTTCCGGACTGATTTGTCGCTGGAGTGTCGCCCTTTGCCCAACAGTCGTTCAACCGCACCAAATTAAAATCAGTGTGAGCCAGACTCAGCAACCGTTGATCGCCATGCCCGGCTGTGTTGGCCATCCAAAACCGTGATAGACCGGATTGCGCAAGTCGGTACTTGGAGATTTGTTGACCAAACACCGTGGACAGTTCAAAAATCGCGTCGACGCCCAGCTCGATCGCTTCGGCCGCCATTTGATCTTGATCAACCGGATTGTCAGACATGATCGCGCGAGCCAACAGTCCGATCGCTTGCGATACGTTTTGGCGCACTTTGTCAGAGACGATCAAACCTCCCTCTTCCCAAATGGACAGTTGATTCCGCAACCGATTGATCGTTCCGCGGGCCAGCTCTTTAATCAAATCGTAGGCCAATTCCCGGACAGGCAACGTACCCGTGCACAGTAACATTTCACCGCGTGCGCGCAGGGGATAGATAAAATAAACATGGCCTGATTCGTCACGGTTGCGCGCAATATGCACGATCGGCCCTTGCGAAGCGGCCGTCGACTCGCGATCGATCATGACTTTGCAGGGCAATGGTACGCCATCAAGGCCGACCACAAATATCGAAGTCACGTGGTGGGAACTCAGCTTCCATTGAACAGGCATTCGGAAACAGAATTCGGACATTACGACCCTCGCAGAACAAACAGCGACGCACAGGTTTACGATTTCCCATATTGTTACCAGCAGCGTCGTTATTCGAAATGGTAGGGAGACAAAATTCGAGGGAAATGGGGGACTTTTGGATTGTCACGGCTTGCCGTATATTTCGGGCCTGCTGGAATTGCGGCCAGACTTAAACGTTGTATCCCGAAGGGCTATTAAGATGACGAACTTGGTACGGCGAGGAAAAGTCCGAGACGTTTACGATATTGGCGAACACTATTTAATGGTTGCCAGCGACCGCATTAGCGCTTTTGATTATATCTTGCCGACGCGGATTCCAGACAAGGGACGGGTGTTAACCCAAATCAGCAAATTCTGGTTTGAGTTTCTGGGATTGCCACACCATTTGGTCACGACCGACATCGGCAAATTCGATATTCCGGCAGGTTTGCACGCCGACGAGCTGGAGGGTCGCACAATGATTGTGCTCAAATGTGATGTCGTTCCAATCGAATGCGTGGTCCGTGGCTATCTCGTTGGTTCGGGCTGGAAGGATTACCAAAGAACCGGTTCCGTTTGCGGAATCGAACTCGACGCCGGTTTACCGAATTGTGTCCAGTTTCCCGAACCCTTATTTACGCCAGCAACCAAAGCCGACGCAGGGCACGATGAGAACATTTCGTTTGAGAAAATGGTTGACATTGTCGGCCTAACCACGGCTCAGGAACTGAAAACCAAGAGCTTGCAGGTGTACCAACGCGGCCGTGACTTCGCCGCCACCCGCGGGATAATACTGGCCGACACCAAATTGGAATGGGGTTGGCACCAGGGTGAACTATTGTTGATCGATGAGGTCCTGACGCCTGATAGTTCGCGATTCTGGCCAGCCAATCAATATGTCCCCGGACAGAATCAGCCGTCCTTCGACAAACAATTCGTACGTGAATATCTGGAGTCGACCGACTGGGATAAAAATAGTCCGCCACCCGAATTGCCGCCTCACGTGGTGGCCCAAACTCGCGAAAAATATATCGAAGCATTTGAACGACTAACCGGGCAGACATTTTCCTGGAAATGAGACCTGCTGCGGTCAGAACTTCTCGGTGGATCGTTCCGATCATGGACTTGAACGTCCTAGACCCGCCAGGACGGAAGCGACGCGGTTTTCATTGATGTAAAATCCTAAAATCGAATTCGAGAACTCCCGGTCACGGGTGAACTTTGCCAAATACTTTTTCGACGATTTCCGCCAATAACCTGGCCCTAACAAGATTTCCATGAGCCTGAACCGACTTGGGAAATTTCCGATATTGATCGTTCGCCAAGTCATACTCTTTCCTCGATTCGAGCGCGCGACCCAATAAATAATTCACGCCCTCCTGCCAGCGTTCCGCATCCTCTTTTTCCTGCAACAATTTCAACCAATTGGCCGCGGCGCTGACGCTGCCATTGTCGAAATGGCATTGTGCCAAAAACAAACCGACATCCCGGCGAACCAGTCGCATTTGTCCCTGGACACTAGCCAACTGCAAATTGAAATCCGCGGCATTAAAGACTTCATTGCTGCCATAGGGCCTCAAAATACCCAAGCGTTCCTGCAACAAAGAATCTGTCGCCAATCCGTCAATCACTTCGTCGGTATACATCAGGTTTTCCATACTTTCGATAACGTTGTATCCGGTTATTTCGCGTTCAATATCAAACCGTCCGACAAAAAATCTGGCCCGGGCGGTTCGATAACGAGCAAAAGCATCGATGTAGGATTCTTCGTCGTAGTACCAGCGCAAGCGGTCGACCAGCACATTGTTGCCGACATCTTTCACCGCCTCACGGACCGCTTGACGAAATTGATGCGTCTTGAATGCTGTGTCCCAAGCTTTCAGCTCCACTTGTTCAAGGGCTGGTAGACGTTGCTTCATCATCGACGGTAGCATTGTCAATGGCAGTCGTTGTTCACCCACCAAACCTTTTTCCAGGCATTTCATACGTTTGGAAATTGATTCGGGAATGATATAGATGAATCCCACCAGTGATTCTAATTCACCGGGCGTTACCCAATACTTCGAATTTTCTTCCAATGACTCTTCGACGGTCAGGTCCAATCCAGTGATCAATTTTGGATTCGCTCGGACTGCGGATAAGGTCGCAAACGAACCAGCGTTGGCGCCTGGTATTGGTAGCGCCAGCTTGGTATCAAACAGGTAATACTCGCCGGCAATCGGAACTGCTACTACCCACGGCTGGGCCTGGTCAGTCGATTCCCGGTTGACTGCCAACATGATTGAGTCCATACCCAAATGCTGCAATCCGATCATGAACAATTTTGCTCGGTCGACATAGTCGCCGCGCGCGTACAACAACGTTTGCCACGGAAAGCGTTGATACCCTGTCCCGGCAATACCTGCCGCCGCCAAACCAGCTTGATCATTCAGCTTTAGTTCATCCAAATCATCGCCTACATGATCAACTTCGGGCAACAATTGAATATTGCGGACGATCCAGTCAAAATACTTAAAGGCCTGTGCAAGTTTGACAGACGCGGGTTCGTCCAGTTCGGGATGTAGCTTGCGAACCACCTCGGCAATCGGATCAGCCGTATCGTTGGATGGCTTATAGTCGTCGGCGGCCAAACGGTAGAGTTCAACCGCATTCAAATGAGTCAGTTTCGTCGACCGATCAACGACTTCCTCGATCCAGGCCGACTCCTGAAGGTAATAGGAATCCAGATCCACAAAATTCAGTTCGGCATTCACTTTCAGAATTGCCAATTCGGAAAATTCTTTCAACAAAGGTTCCGCAAGTGGATCCGTTGCCCATTCCAGACCAGTTACTTCGGCAGGTGCATACTTCGTCCAGCGATTCAACCCACTGGCGACTTTGGATTCAAACTCTTTCTGGTCGAATTGCCGTTCGCTAAAAACCACATCAATCGTTCGAGAAAGGTCATCAATTTTGGTTTTGCTCAGCTCAGTTTCCATCAGATCGTACGTTGGATCGGATGGCGACGTGCAACCGGCAACAACCAGGGCGGCAACACAACTTAATACGAACGGCAAACAACGCATCTCAATCGTCCTTTTATTTTTCGCAATCCAGCACTGCGATTAAGAATGAAGTAAAAAAACTCTCAACTATCATCAGCAACAAAATTACTCAGAATCGCACCATTTGATCAATCGCCCGCAAAGTCTTCAATAACGATGGTACTTCATCTAATGGCAACATATTGGGACCATCACTTGGCGATCGATCGGGATCAGGATGGGTTTCGATAAACACCGCGTCACAACCCATCGCCACGGCCGCTCGGGCCAGTGGCCCGACCATTTCCCGATTGCCTCCTGTTTTGCCTCCCGCCGCGCTGGGTTCCTGGACACTGTGCGTCGCATCAAACACAACGGGGACACCCAAAGCCGCCATTTGTGGCAACGCCCGCATATCGTTGACCAACCGACCATAACCGAAAAAAGTCCCGCGTTCGGTCAACATAATATTTTTGCTTCCCGATGCCTCCAGTTTACCGACCACGTGCTGCATATCCCATGGCGCCATAAATTGACCTTTTTTTACGTTCACGGCTCGGCCCGTAGCTGCCGCGGCAATCAACAAATCCGTTTGGCGAGCCAGAAATGCAGGAATCTGCAGGAGTTGACAGATCTCGCCGACCGGCTGAGCCTGTGACGGCAGGTGGATGTCGGTCGTTAAATTCACACCCAACCGCTGGCGAATTCTGGCCATCATCTCCAGGCCTTCGTGCAAACCCAACCCTCGATACGAATCTAAACTCGTTCGGTTCGCCTTATCGAACGAAGCCTTGAAAATAAACCCCAAACTCTGCTCGTCACAAATCTTGGCCAACCGCTCGGCGATCCCGACTGCCAAGTCAAAATTTTCCAAAACACACGGCCCCGCAATGACGACGAGGGGTTGCCCGCGGCCGCAACGCAGATTTTCAATTTCAACCGGATAATTCAGCACAAGCGACTCGAAAAAAAAGCAACCTGAGACCTGCCCTACGGCCAGCCACCTATACAATCGTATTTTTGTCGATCCATCCCTTTGATACTACCACCCTTAGGAATTTTGGTTGAACTTCAATCTCCAGCGGCAGCACCCCGCCGGGATCACCATCCAATTGGTAAGGCACCCGCTCGACAGAGACCCCTTTGGTAAGGCCGGCTTCAATCCGCAATCGCTGAAAACGGTGCAATCGAGTCTCGCTCCAGGCGCGATGTTGCCCTGTTAGGACGGCACTCAGATAAAACAGTCCGCGCCACAGATTTCCACCTCGAAACGTACATAAATCCAAAAGACCATCCATCGAATCGGCATCGGTCACGATCGGCAAATTCATGGCATAACGCGGAACATTAAAAATAAAGGCCCAGCGACTCTCAATCGGTTGCGGTTGGTCATCGACCCACAGCCGAATCAATGGGTACCGATACTCGCCGATCGCCCCAAGGATGGGTTTCGCGTAGGACCAATGCCGAATATGCCCCTTTCGGCCCGCGTGTAGACGCGTGACGACATCCGCGTCAAAACCGCAACTGGCCATCACGAGGAATAGTTTTCCGTTGGCCCGTCCGGCGTCCAATCGGACCGTCGTACCCAAATCAATCAAATCGGCCAAGGCTTGCGGATCGGCAACTTGACCCAAATATTTTGCCAACAAATTCTCGGTTCCCAAAGGTAGAATCGCCAACGGCGTCCCCGGCGGTAACACGTTGGCCAGCAGCGATACGGTACCATCGCCCCCGGCGGCAACCACGGCACGCAATTCGTCTCGCGCAAGACGTTCTTCAACATAACTCTGCACGTCGGAAATATTCGTCAGGATTGTGGCCTGGTAACCCATTCCCACTAGCCGTTCGCGCAATTGTTCAACCAAATTCTTTTGACTTTTCGCCCCGGAGTTAGGGTTCATCGAGATAATGACGGACTTGGCACATGAAGCGATTTTTTCCGAATCCATAAATTAAGCCACGTTCCGCCAATCCGCTGAATATCCACGTTTTCCAAACAAATTCCCAAAATCTGCCCGGCTCTCAGATACTGATCAATCTTGCAACAACCTCAGCTTGCCGCCTGTCGAAATCTGCCACACTTTTTCGTGTGAAACACAATTATCTATCGAAAAAACAAGGCCCACTGGAATGTAGCACATTGGCACACGTCGTGCTTATACCAAAGCAGAATGATGATTCAAAATTAGATAGGACAAGCAACCGCCCGGACGCCGACCTTGACCAGTTTGACGAGTCATTAACCCGCGAGGTCTCTGGTGTTGTGTTATGAAGTGATTGCCTTGCCCCTAATCACTTCATGGGTCAAAATGTTTTTGACAACCAGAGGCCTCGACCTTTCGGGTTTTATTGAGCTGCCGACCGCTCTTTTTCTGCGGTGGAATTTCTGGTTCATTTACCGACATCACCCGACAATTCTCGGGACCAACGGTTAGTTCTGCTTAACTTCAGAATCGGCGTTCTCGCGAGTACCGGTCAAAGTCGCCAAATCGTCGACAAATAACAAATGACCGTGGTCAGAAGTGACGATCAGCACTGTTTCATCCCAACTGCTGTTTTCCTCAACCCAGTTCGTAATTGCATTAAACGCAGCCTCGCCACTGAATACGGCTCCGATTGAGTCGTCGATGTTATTGTTGTGATTGGCCCAATCCACATCGCCTGCCTCCACCATCAACCAAAATCCTGGTTCGTTGTGTTGCAACACGGAAAGCGCAGCAAGGGTCATCTCGGCCAAGGTGGGATTTTCCGCAACATCAGCATCTGAATATCGCTCGGCACTCGTTACCCCGCGAGTTGGATCATATTTTCCATCGGCAGTTTGAAATGGCAAATGCCCCCCGCCGACTCCGAAAAATCCAAACAACCGACTCTTGGTCTCAATTGCTTGTTCTGTCGCCGCCGCTAACACGCTCTCGCCAGCGCAATTCGCTGTTCGTTGAGCAACGACGTACCGGCCCCCTTCCCGCACATCAATGGCCGCTAGGTCGGTTGCCGTGAGGAATTTATTGCCCGGCACAAAATTCTGCCCCTGCTTTTCCCGATCATCATCCATCTGTTCCCCCCACCCGCAGCCGATTAACACGTCGACGCCCGAGAGCGAATCGTCTCGGTGCGACACCGATTTCAGGCCCAATAGATCTCGCGACAAATCTTGATAGTCATCGCGGTCAACATTGTGGGCATACGCACAGGCCGGCGTGGCATGTGAAATTGGCACGCTGGTCACGACACCGACTCGATATCCCTGCCGTTGGCATTGATCAGCGATCGTCTCCAGTTTTTCGCCCTTCGGTCCCACATTGATCGCCGCGTTGAACGTCTTCCGACCGGTCGTCATCGATGTAGCAGAAGCCGCCGAGTCGGTATACAAATGCGGCACGCTCTTGCGGTTGCCAATCAAATAGGCTGGGTCGCCTGGACGAGTCCAGGGAAACTTTCCACCGAAATCGGCAGCATAGCCACCGCTCCTTCCGTCATCGGCGCCCGGAATTACGACCTGGGAATTCACATCCGTCTTCGGATCATTGTTGTAAGGAGCCGTTACAAAAAAACCATAGTCGGATGGCCCGCCACGATAATCCAAAAACGCCAACCCTGTCCCTCGACCTTCCGTATAGACAACTCTCTTTGCTTTATAAATTGCTGCAGCCTGAGTCGTTTGCCAATCCATTCCGTCGAAAACCATCAAAATGATGTGCTTTTTTCCGCTCGCCAAGGCCTGCTGTTGCAACCGGTAAACGTCAGTCTGATCAAAATACTCGGCGTCCGGATTCAGCGTCGACATCGGCAATTTGCCATACAGAGATTGGATTTTTTTCGCATCGCGATAGACGCTGTTCTTGCCGTGAACTGAATCGAGTTGAATCCCAAAACTGTAGATGGGAATCAGACGATTGGAATGATTGGTCCAAGTCGAATAAACTCCCGGTTGATCACCCCAGTGCATCCAGTCCGATTTCTTGGTTTCCACCGCTTGGAGTTGCAATGCTCGAAGGAAGTCCGGAACCTGCTGGGCACGCGAATCACAAGGATGTATTGCTAACAATAACAATCCCCAACACTTAATCCAGCAAGTCCGAATTTTCATCTCAATTCCTTATTCCTTAGCCACAATTCAATCCACTCAACGACTATTTGATGGAGCGATTTTAACCCATAAATCGCCTTGCACTACCGAGACGCCTTGTAATTCCGGAGAGTCTATGAGAACTGCACATCCAGGCACAAGCACGATTTTCCGCTGTTCAGTACGTCGTAGTGGCAACATCCACCTTCCAAAAACACAACCAGCAATCGACATCAATCCGCCTGGGGCTCTACCAGCGGTCCATACACGTCGGGACGACGATCGTTGACACGGTGAACTTCATGGACGCCAGGAATATTCACCAAGTGCTTTTGCCTCGCTCGTTGCGGTTCAATTTCGGCGAACAGAATCTCTTCGTTGGCGTGGTCGGCAAATACTAAATTCTTTCCGGCCGGATCGCAAATTTTACTTTTGCCAATAAATGATATGCCCCGTTCGGTGCCAATGCGATTCACCGCCATGAAATACAAATGATTCTCCAGCGCCCGCGCGTTGGGAATCAAATCCGCAGTCAATCCCGACGTGGGCGGCCAGTTGGTCGGTAGAGCAATCAGATCCGCTCCGCGAATCATGAGCACTCGGGCCGCTTCAGGAAACGAACAGTCGTAACAGATATTCAAGCCGACGCGTATGTCTGCCATCTCAATCACGTCCAACGCACGGTCTCCGGGAGTTGTGAATCGATCAACGCCCAAGAATGGCAAGTGAATTTTGCGATAGCTCCCCAACAACCCCGTGGGGCCAACCAACGCTAATCCATTAAAAACCTGTTCGCCCGCGAGTTCCAGAAAACCAAACACAACTCGCGTTTGAAATTCGACGCACATTTGTTGAACCGCTTGGAAATTAGTTCCCAACAATGGTTGTGCTACCGTTTTCGCTTCGGCCAGTGATTCAAAACAATATCCGGTGGTTGTACATTCGGGAAAAACCGTCAGCTTCGCGCCCTCACGGGTCGCAATATGCAACCTCTCGCGCATGGCTCGCAAGTTCGTCGGTGCGTCCCCGATGCGAATATCCATCTGAACACCAGCAACCTTAATTCTGGGCATTGATTTGCTCCAATAGCGCGCGGTAGCCGGGATGTTGTGGATCCTGTTTTAGCAACATTTGTACATAACCAAGTGCGACCTGCGGTTTTTCGACGTGGATATAATAGGTCGCCAAGCCGAGCAAATACGTGGGCTCACTGGGTTGTTGGCGCAGCGCTTCCAAAAGATGTTTTTCCGTGGCTGGCAAATCTCGTTGTACATAGGAAGACATTGCAAATCGGTAATGCAGGCCGTGTGTTTGCTCCAGACCCGCACTCCGTTCAAGGTCTTTTGCCAACAACGCATGTTCCTCGGCGCGAAGTCGTTCGATCTGTTCACCGAGCCGTTGAATCTGTTCCGCCGAACGACGGAGTTGATTGGCCTCCAGCCCACCACTCGACTGGGCCTGCCCCAATTGGTTACGGATTTGCAGCGCTTCCGATTCGAGTAGAGCGGCCAAATTGGCTCGGGGCCCAGCCAGATTGGGCTCGACAGAAACTGCCGCTCGGTAATCTTCTTTCGCGCGCGCCGAATCCCCTAGAAGCTCGTGGATTCCTCCCAGCATCATGTGCACTCCCGCCCGGTCATTTTCCGCATATAGCGATTGCTTGTATTCATCCAGTGCCAACTCAAACGCGCGTCGCTGATCCGGAGTCGCTTGATTGATTCTTACTTCTGGCGGTAATGACACAAACACGCGCGCGGCCTCCATCCGAACGCGACGCGAGGCGTGGGACAACAATTCAGCCACTGCACTGGTCAATCCAGCCATCTGATCTTCGCTGTCGGATGGCGATTTTTCATACTGTTGTCGATCGGCAATCCGGCTAAACTCCATGTCGATTCGCAAAAGCGCCGCAGCGATTACTTTGGCGTCGGGATCAGCCAACGCGGCAACCGCTGTCTCCAGCGACTGTGACCCGGGATCGTCGAACATGATGCTCAAGGCACTGGCTCGAAAAATTGCCGGGGCTTTTCGATCCCGCGCCAAGTCATTAAGCGTCGGTAGACTCTCCGCAACGCCCGCTCGGCCGATGACCAATTGCTCATAATAGGGAGTGAGTGGCGGAGACTGATCGACAGGGTACCATTTGTCGGTCGCCGCCAGCATCACGAGGTTGATCCGTTTCAATTCGGCAGCAACCTCGGCATCGCCGGTCTCGGCCGCAATAATCCAATCCAAATACTGAGTCAATGGTTTGCGGTCGGGGTTTGCCGTCAATTTCTGTGGTTCTAAATGACAGCCGGTACACGAATTGGGTGTGCCCCATCGAACACTCAAGTCCGGGCGTGGGACTCGCAAACTATGATCGTGCCGCGCGTCAACCATCATGTAAGTCGTGGCCGGCATGTGGCATTCGACACAACTGGCCCCCGGTGTCCCTGGTTCATGGTGATGATGGGATGGAGAGTCATATTTACCGGCCGGATGCTGGTGGCAGGAAGTACACAACGAGTTGTTGTCGAATTTGACTTTGGTTGAATGCGGATCATGACAATCCGTACACCGAATCCCATTGTGAAACATTTTCGATTGGGTGAACGAACCGTATTCGTAATCTTCATCCCGAATCTGACCGTCCGCGTGGTAAATCTGATCCGTCAGCAACTGTGTGGCATAATAATCGTCGAAACTACAACCCGGGCGAAAATTCTCGCCCATCGCCGTACGGCGCGAATGACATGGAGCGCACGATTCAATCTCGGAGACATTGCTTTCCGACTTCAGGCTGGCCAATCCAAATCGATGATGGCGATCCCAAAAAACTGAGCGGTCGTGAGCCAGTTCCACATGTAAACTACCTGGCCCGTGGCAGGCTTCACAACTGACATCGATCTCGCTGAACGTGGTGCGGTATTGCCGGGCCAGAACATCAAAGTTCTTTTGCAAATCGGTACTGTGACACGCGGCGCAACTGGCGTTCCAGTTCTGGGTAATCCCGGTCCAATGTAACGGATCGGTTGCCTCCAATCGTTCGTCGACATCCGGCGGCATCAAGTAAAACCACTTCTGGGCAACTGTATCCCAAGAGTTCCGCAGCACCTGAATCCGGCCAATTTCATTCGGTTTTGCATCCGCCGGACGCTCAATTTCCACCATGTATTGCTGGAGCGGACGAACGCCGAACACATACTTGACTTCAAAATCCGCCAGTTTCCCGTCCGGCCCATCAGTCTGGACCATGAATTTTTTTCCATCACGGAACATGCGCGATGTAATTCCGTAATGTTCAAGCTGTTGATTGTTAAAATCTGCCAGTACGGTTTCATCGTTGGCCAAGTCCATGGCTAAATCATGGTTCGAACCATGAAACAGAGTCGCCTGGGCCTGGTGGCATTCGATGCATGATTCTCGACCGACGTAATTGCGCGCTTCGCTCAGTGGTCGCGCCGAATACCAGTCTGAAAACAGATAGGTGCCAATTGCGATGCACGCCACTAACAACAAAATAATCAGCAGACGTTGGTTCATTCGAAAAAACTAATAACAGACTTAAACAAGAATCAACGAAGGCGGTAATGTGAAGCGGGTTATCCGCTATTTAGTACGGCCACATCACATCTACTCTAACCATTATGAGTATGTAACACTACAGGCAGTCTAAGTGTCGTTTTCCGGACTTGACGAGATTGAACCATGCCGCATCCAATCGCTGCTGCAACAAATACATTGCCGACGGACTACGTCTTTGGTCAAAATGTTGGTGACCTCCAGCCAGGGCTTTTCGAGGGCGTGGACGTTTCACAAGTGGCTGGTCATCTCTCGGTCGGACTACCGCGAACGGGTTTCGCCGGCGACGATCCGTTAGCCAACGAATATTGGTTTTGGTTTCCCGAGGGAATCCCTCAAGGTAAATCCCTGTGCGTGGCCAGCTCACGATTAGGGCAGAAACTGGATCAATACGATCATTGGTTTGATGCGCTACGCACGGTTGCCTCGCGATTGGACCCAGCGAATTTTTTCTTTGTCACCGCGTCGGGAACGACGACCGACGTTTTCGTCCGGCGGCTTGGTGAACTCTTCGGATTTATCGTTGTCGAATTTGTCTCACTTTTGTCGACCAACAAGTCCGGCGCGTCGATTTCCAAGTCTATTTCTCTCGCGACCAAGCGACCGGGGACTGAACGCCCGATCCAGACCTGCTATTACCAACCACGGAATCAACCCGCTGATTCAACGGTTAGTGGTTGCAACGATGACATCTTGATTGCAATTGCCAGCGAAGTTCGCTTGCTATCGGTTCGTCCCGCCGGCAACATCTACAAGGCCACTCGACGCCGATTGAAACACTCGGTCAGTGGTGAAACCAAATTACTAATTGATAAACAGTTGACCCGAAAGTCGGTCCTAGATGACTTGAGCGATGCCGGCGCTGTCGGTTGGTGGTTGTATGATGCAACCGATCCTGAACGGATTGACAAAGACGACAGCAACCAAACTCACCCGCGCAATCCGATCCTCAACGTTCCGATCCTCGAACCTGGCGAATTTGCCGCGGAGTCATTTTTGTTGCATTGGACACGACGACGTCGGGGACCATGGCCGGACCAAGCCGAATCAGCCTACCTTGACGATTTGATCTTCCAGGCTCATCGTCGCAAACACGGTGAACTGGAAGCACTTGCCCGCCTGCTGGCAACAGGCCGCATCATGGCCACCAATATGCTGACACGAGACCAACAGCCTGTGGTTTGCTTTTCCAATTTACCAGTGACGGAAATTGGAAAACAAAAAATTTTTCGCCAGCATCTCGGCAGGTGGGATTTTTTGCCTTATGGAATCGCCGTTGATCGTGATCACCTGATTGAATTGGGAGCGCGCCCGGTTATCTATGGAAACGAGACAACTTGGCAGAATTTATCTCCTGAACAACGACCCTTTTTTCAATTGGCAACTTCCAAAACCGGCACGCTCGACTGGACTCAAGAACAGGAATGGCGGCTACCAGGTGATTTAGATTTGAACCAGTTGCCGATCAACGCCGTAGCTTTGTTCGTCGAAAATGCGGACGAAGCCGAGTTGATTTCATCGCTTAGTCGTTGGCCGATCGTCGTCGTCGGAAAATCAAAAAACGAATTGGCAACACGGAAAACAGCACCGTAAAACTGCGATTTTTGGCCGCTAGCGAATAATAGGCTTGTCTGTATTTTGCGGTTTCTGTAATTAAGCCGCTGGAAAAATTAAAGTTGAGGTCAAGGATGTACCAAAAGTTGCCAAATCAAATTTCCAACCCCTGCAATTCGCGGCTTTATGTCTGCAACAGGCTTGCAACCATTGCAAGCTCCGGTGATTCGCCGAATTGGATCGCCGGGAATTCGGGTCGATTAATGCGAGGCGCACTGATTGTTGGCCTGACTCTCGCCATTGGTTGTCAAGCTCCGCAAATTGCGCGGAATGCGTTGCCAGTACCCCCGCGAACGTTGTCAGCCAATGCTGCGCCGGAGGTTCGTTACCAGAGCCCAGATCCGGAAGCAAAGAATCGTGTCCGAAGTCTGAATGACCTGTCTCAGCCAAACGACCAACTCAGCGCCCTGAGCGAACAGAATTCGACCGACTTGGAACCAGAAACTGCCGACCGCTCGAAACTGGTCGCCGATGTCATTATCAAAGGGAATCAGCGTGTACCGACCCATCATTTGACTCGCAATATTGGCACGAGACCGGGGCGTTATTTCGACCCGGACCGATTGCAACAGGATGTCGATCAACTTTGGCGCATGCCGGAAATCAACCGAGTCAATGGTCCCTACCTGCAAGAGACTCCCGATGGCGTCATTGTCACGATTGAGGTGCTCGAACGAAGCGTCATCAACAAAGTTGATTTTGTGGGCAACCGGGGAATTACGGATCGGGCCCTGAAAAAAGAAACAGGCCTCGAAGATGGTGCGCCGTTGGACGTGCACCAAGTCCGGATGGCCAAAACCAAAATAGAAGAGTACTACAAGGAAAAAGGCTATCCTCGAACTCAAGTTGAGATTCTCGAAGGGAGCGAGCCCGCTGACGCCCAAGTCGTTTTCTTGATTCACGAAGATCAAAAACAGCGCATTTGGAAGGCGGAGTTCGAAGGGAATCAAATCGCGACGGACGGTCGCCTGCTGCACTTCATTGAATCCAAGCCCGGAGTCCTCAAAATGTTTGGTGGCCTGGTGAAACGCGATGAAATTGAACAGGACATCTTGCGGATCACGAATTACTATCGCAGTCTCGGATTCTTCAATGCTCGAATCGGACGTGAGGTTAGCGAAAGCAATGATGGACGCTGGATCACCATTCGATTTATTATTAACGAAGGACCGCGCTACCGCGTGCGGAGCGTCGCCTTTATTGGCAACAGCGTCTATCAATCGGATCAATTGGACTCGATGGTGAAACTGAAGCCGGTTTCGCCAGACTCGGACGATAGCGGCCCACCCGAGTTCAATGTGGCCAAAATGAACGCCGACGTGGTCGCGCTGCGCGATTTGTATGGCAGTCAAGGTTTCGTTTTCGCCAATGTGGAAGCTGAACCACGATTTTTGGAAGAGCCCGGCTTGCTCGACATTGTTTACAAAATTACCGAAGGCAAACAGTATCGCGTCGGTGATATCAATGTCCACTTTGAGGGAGACTACGGCATCACCAAACGCGAAGTCGTGCTGAACCGGTTGTCGATTCATCCGGGCGACGTGATCGATGTTCGCAAGATGCGCGACGACGAAAGGAGACTTGGTTCCGCCCAAATTTTTGCCGATGCCACGACACCGGGTGGAGCTGGCCCGAAAATTGTCGTGCGACCAGACGAATTAAAAGAACTTGAGCGTCACGCCAGCGCTGATTCATCATCTCAATACCGTTAAGCCTCCTGACCCCACGATTGCTTATGTTGGCAAAATTCATCATTCGATTCCGACGAATTGTTCGTCGCGCGGGACTCCACATGCCAACTGGTTTTCGTACAATTTTTTCGCGACATTGGTCCGGTGGGATCAGTGCGGCTGTGATCCTGCTGTCGATCGGTTGCGCAACCCATCAGCCGTTCAAACACCGGGTACCCGAACTCGAACTCGAACATGTCGTGTTCGATCAGGCCAACGCGCAGAAGAATCTCTCAACCAATCAGCGGATGGCTCGATTGACTGGTGAGGCACCATTCCAATCGGCTGCGAGCTCGCTTTCGGCTGACAACGTTTTGCCCCCTGTAGATCCAGTCGTCCCGCCAACGCGTTCGAAAGATGGATCGACAAAAACGCGAGGGATCGACAACGATTCGACGTTTTCCAATGTTGCCCTGAAACCAGGATTCATGCAAACTCCGACGCAAACACCGACGCAAACACCGGGCAAATCGACAGTTCGTTCTCAGAGTGCTGACGACGGCAGTTTTTTCAATCGACCTGCCAGCAATGGCATTAATCCCAACGATGGCTCGGCCGTTCAGCCGGCCACCTATCAGTATCCGGAGCTGTCCACTCAAGGATCTCCGTCTCCTTCTTTTGGGCTGCCATCGCCCAATGTCGGTTCACCCAACGAATTGAACCCCTTGATACAGCCCTATGAACGCGGTGGCAACGCGACGTTTCCCCAAAACTATGCTGATCTGGATATTTATGTTCAGGAAACGCAGACCGGGAAAATCAATTTCGGCGGTGCCTACAACTCGGATAACGGCATCGTCGGCCAATTTATTATTGATGAACGAAACTTCGATATTCGACGATTCCCGCGTAGCGTCAGAGACATTTGGGATGGCACAGCCTGGCGCGGGGGAGGGCAGACGTTTCGACTGGAACTCGTTCCCGGTGCCAATCTTCAACGCTACCTGGTCAGTTTCTCGGAACCCTATTTCCTGAATACTGACTATAGTTTCAGTGCCAGTGGATATCTGTTTCAACGCCAGTATTTTGATTGGAATGAACACCGACTCGGAGGTCGATTTTCGTTAGGTCGTCGACTGGAACAGGACATTTCCATCAATGCCGGCTTGCGGTTGGAAAGCGTCACGATTGACACTCCGCGACTCAATACCTCACCTGAATTGAATGCCTCGTTGGGAAATAGCAATCTGTTTATGGGCAACGTCGGCTTGATTCGAGATACGCGGGACAATCAATTCCTGGCGACCAAAGGCACCTATTTTTCCGCGACCTACAGTCAGGCCTTTGGAGACTACAGTTTCGCTCGGGGCGATCTCGATTACCGTCGATACCGCCTGATGTACGAACGTCCCGACGGCTCAGGACGACATACCTTGAGCTACGGTACTAAACTGGGTTTCAGCGGCAAATCGACGCCGGTTTTTGAAAATTATTTTGCGGGCGGTTTCTCGACTCTACGTGGTTTTGATTTCCGCGGTGCAGCTCCGCTGGAAGGGGGCGTGCGTGTCGGTGGTGAATTCCAATGGCTCAACACGTTAGAATACATGTTCCCCTTGACACCCGATGACATGATTAAGGGGGTCGCGTTCTGCGATTTCGGTACCGTCGAACAAAGCATAGAAATCAACAAGGAAAATTTCCGCGTGGCCCCCGGTTTCGGGTTCCGCATTCACATGCCAGCGGCAGGCATCGGCGCTCCTTTGGCGTTCGATTTCGCGTTCCCGATTTCCACCGCCGATGGAGACGATGAAAAAATATTCAGTTTCTACTTGGGTGTGCTGAGATAAACCGATTCCTCAACTGTTCCGAAATAATTGAGGACGGTTGTTCTCCCTTCGTAAGTTTCCTGCTACCGCTCGCCTCCGCCGTCATCAAAATTCAAACACCGCTTTGACGCATCCGTCGCGTCGGTTGGAAAAAATGTCATACGCGCGGGGACTTTCAGTCACACCAAACCGGTGAGTAACCACACCCGAAAGTTCGTATTGGCCATCAGCGACTTGTTGTGTCAATTTGTCCATATAGAATCGTGCGGGACAACGGCCCGTACGGTAAGTCAAATTTTTGTCATAGGCGTCGACAGGGCTGAAGGAAAAATTTGGTGTGCAATGACATCCGATGACTGACATCACTCCCCCCGGTCGGATCAATTGAAACGCCAATTGCTGAGCGGCGGGCAAACCAACCAACTCCATGACCGCATCGACGCCCCGACCATGCGTCGCGTTCTTGATTGTTCGAACCGCTGACTCATCCGGCTCCAATCCGATCGCCCCCCAGCGTTCAGCTTGTTCGCGTCGCTCTGGAACAGGATCTAGCGCATAAATCGTTTGGGCGCCGGCTCGTTGTGCCACTTGCAAGCAAAGCTGCCCCACAGTTCCGCAACCAATCACCGCATAGATCCCCCCGGATTGAACCTCGGCCATTTCCGCACAGAAATATCCGGTGGAAAAATTATCGCCCAATAACAGGGCTTCGGAATCACTAATTCCTTTGGGCAGTTTCATTAACGTCCCGGCTGCCAACGGCACGCGGACGTACTCGGATTGGCAACCCTGCAGTCCGATCCCGTTGGAACGCCAACCGAACAATTGCCCGTATTCGCAGCGTGATGTGAGACCGGATTGACAATAGAAACAGTCGCCACAATTGGTCGAAAACGGTGCGAACACGCGGTCGCCAACCCGCAACGTGGAATCGGCGGCGGCTTGGTTTCCCAACTCGACGATCGTACCAACCAATTCGTGTCCCATTACGGTGCCGCAATCGAGGCCCAGTTCACGACCGAGGAACGGATGCATGTCGCTACCACAGAGTCCTGCCAACGACACTTTGATAATGGCATCGCCCGGCTCAATCAATTGGGGTTCGGGCAAATCCAGCGTTTTGATTTCCCCAATACTCTCAAAACAAATCCCTTTCATCAGATTTCCTATGTTGGATTTAAGCCAATGGTTTAAAAATTAAACACGTTGTTGGTGGTTCCTCCAGCGGTTCCTGTCGAAATCATTCGGGAGGCGAAACCCGGGAGATTGAGGCTCCCGCCGAAACCCGGGAGGTTGAGGCTCCCGCCGAAACCTTACATTATCCCCGCAGCCGATGTTTTTTGGTTGAAGTATTTTACCATCGCAATTCGAAAACTTCTCCTTTAAACAGCCAGTCATTTTCATCGGTTACCAATCCGGCTCGTAAAGGATTTTGTAAAACGTAGTTCCATTTTTCTTCGTACGCTAAATTGTTTCGAATCCTAGTGTCCCAATGATTATCTAGCCAACGATGATTGGGTGTGCGATGCAATTTGGAAAATTGCGATTTCCAATAACGAACCCAATTTTCATATTCAATTGACTGTTCGGTGGCCCAGGCAAACAAATGAATATGATCGGGCATGATGACAAACCGTCCGACCAGCCAAAAATCGGCTTTCTTCCATACTTCAACTAGTAAATCATGCACCTGTTGATTTGCCAACCAAGGCGATTTTTCTTTCGTACAAATCGTATCGAAGATGACCGTAGGCTGATCGTCAACAAACTTGACACCATGAACCGGTTTTTTATTAGATTGATCGATCATTTTTCGTTTCCTTTAGCATTGGAATTCGGTAAGTCTCGGTAGGAACCTCGACCTCCCGCTCGGGAAAGCTCGACCTCGTACACAGCAAAAAATCCCTTCGTTAACGCATCCGGGAGGTCGAGGCTCCCGCCGAAACGAGGGAGGTTGAGGCTCCCGCCGAAACGAGAGCCGAAACCGGGGAGCTCCCTCCGAAACGATCCCGAAACCTACCCCCGATTCTATTCAAAAATCGTTTTCAACTATTGTAAATATTTATGATGTCTCGGCAGGAGCCTCGACCTCCCGCGCGAAATTATGATGTCTCGGCAGGAGCCTCGACTTCCCGCGCGAAAACCTGGACCTCCCGCGCGAAAACCTGGACCTTCTGTGTTCGAGGCCTCGAACTATAGCGCGTTGTCGGTGACCGAATTGAAACGTTGAGCCGGTTGTTGTATGAATGCAAAAAAAGCAGACGAGGTTTTCACCGGCCTGCTTTTTCAGCGTTTCATGTTTTCGCAGCAAAGAATCAGTTAATTTCGTCCAAGTTCGCAACCGTTCCGTCACCAATGTTAGCGACGCGTTGCAAGACCAACAATTGGACCGCTTCGTTCACGAACCGCGCCGAACCGTCGGCCATCGCAAACTGGGCGCCACCGGGATGATTGCTACCAAACGAATGGGCATTGTACGTTGTATTGGCACCGTTGATTTGCGAATCGAAAAATGTTCTGGCCGCAAAAACGTCACCCAAATTAGTGGAGGTCGTACCAGTTACGTCATAGCCGAAGGCCCAACCGGGACGTTTCGGCGCGAACGCAAAATTGGTGTTGTCACTTCGCGAACTCTCGCCCATGGCAATGCAGTTGGAACTACCATCGCGCATGTCACTATTCGACTTGCCCCGTTTGATCGAAAACACTGCCCGCACGGTAGGGTCGGTTGGGGTGTTGGAATAGGGTGAAAACACACCTTGCAAGCCAACGGGAATACCCGAAACAGTCGCTGTGGTTTTTGGAAACGTCGCGACTGCACCCGCGATAGCCGCGCCCGCCGAGCCATAATAGTGCGTCGTGTATTCACCCATCAACGGGATGGTCGTGTGCGGGGTCGTCAACTCATCTGCTTGACTTGCCGATCCACAATAAAAGGAAGAAACAAAGGCATTGGACAACGCAGCGCGATCAGTATCAACGTTGACCACCACTCGATTTTTGTAGTTGTCAGCCAACCCGGATTGTTCAATGAAAGGCAACAAGATCAGGCTCAAGCTGTCGCCATTTTGATTCGAAGCCGGTGGAAATCGCAGATTGGAACTCGCATAGTTTTGGCAAGCAATGACCATCTGTTTCATGTTGTTCAAACAAGTTGTACGACGGGCGGCTTCGCGCACCATTTGTACTGCGGGCAACAACATACCAACCAAGATTCCAATGATCGCGATCACGACCAATAGCTCGACCAAAGTAAATCCTCGACGCGACGCCAATTTTAGTCCCGCAGGTGAGTGTAACATTTACGATTCTCCAAATGTAATTTCAAAATTAGAGCGCTGAAGTATGAGGTCGCTGACAATGGGACAAGGCGCTGTCGAGTCCCTTTGGAAATGGTCGCCGATTCCTCTTGATTCCTAAAGTATTGTACCGTTAGCGTGGGTCAGTTCACAGCTTTATAATGTGCAAGTGTACCAAAATAATTCAAAAATAACCCGTCGCCACCGCATTTGATCAACTGCTTTCCAAGGCGTGCCGGTTTTTCCAAGGTTGTCCTTGTACCGCCTTCGGGACAAATACGAATCGAAAACAACTCCAATCCGAACCCAACGGTTGTGTAACGGGCTCGGTACATTCGTCAATCGGGATTCCGACCGAGCGCCGACATAGTGGATGCCGAATTAGCCGGACTTACCAAATATTACTTGCCACAAACCGGAATCAACATCGTTCGATGTCGATTCCGTCGTTGCCAAACTAGTTTCTTCATTATGAAGCAAATGTCTCAATTTAAGACAAATAAATCACTACATTAGCCAAATTCAGGCATTTTGTTGCGGCAAAACCCATACAGCACTCTGCGTGCCGTATTACGGTATTGAAATTGACGGATTACCCAAAAATAACTAGTTTGGTTTCTCGGCGGGCTTCCCAACTGCGTACTTGGAACCGATTGGTAGTCGCTGTACCGAAACACACGTTTGCCCGGCAACATTAATAACTGGTTTCGCATGGAAGCACAACCTATCCTGGAATTCGGGACGACAGCCGAAGTAGTTCGCGAAACCGAATCGTTCTCTTGCGTCTCGCTTATCTTGCACACGAAAGAACATCAAACAGATGCCCAAGTCTGGCATAATGTTCGTGCTATGGGAGCGGCCGATTGGCGTTGCCAAGTTCTGCTGGTTGATCCACTTGCTGTCGAGGCAACTCAGCCGGTTACAAGATTGATCTCCAAACACCTCATAACCTACCGCCCCGTCCCCCAGGTATTTCGCAACCTTAACCAAGCACTAGCCGCTGCCAAGCATGACATCATTGTGGTCGTCGATGATTGCGTAAAACTCGACCCGAACCAATGGAGTTGGGTCGCCCGAAATCGATCGGAATCGACGAACCAGGCCAACGCGCCCGTGCAAGCCATCTTCCAGACGACCATTCGCAAAGCTGGCTACAAGCGTCTTTTGGTGGCATTTTATCACGGGCTAAACCGATTCCTGTTGAAGACCAACAAATCCCCGTTAAGACCTGGCTTCATCGTCTTGACGGCATCTCAAACGCATCAATTGTTAACTCCCATCGATAGCGGTCGACTCGAATCATCAACCGATACCGGCGAATCGAGTGACCAGCTAACTTTCGCCAACACGACGGAACTTCTGGCTTTCGCGCGTTTGTATCGATTCCCGATTGAAGAAATTGAAACCCGTGTCGTTAACACGGATCTCCCGATTGCCGATCGTTCAAAACAGCTATTACGATCCATCCGTTCAACCATTCGGTTCTGGTGGAACCGCCTCAAATTCCCTGTTGATTCGGTAACCGACTTCAGCAGACAGCCACCGACGCCGACCTCATGTAGACTCGCCGCCTGGTCAGTAATGGTAGTGGCAACCTGTCTGTTATTGTTCGGTAAACTTGATTACCCGTTGTTCGAACCGGACGAAACCCGCAACTCGCAGCTGGCGATGAACATCATCCATTCGAATGACTGGATGTCGTTGACTTTGGGAGGCGAACCCTATTGGGACAAGCCGCCCGCACAAATCTGGGCGATTGCACTCAGCTATAAAATGTTTGGCATCAACGCGATGGCGACCCGATTGCCGGGCGCTTTCGCCGCCGCGCTGACCATTCTGCTGACATTGGGCTTAGGTCAAAAACTGATTGGTTTTCGGGCGGCGTTTGTTGGCGCCATGGCGTTGCTGTTGAGTACCGGTTTCCTGTTGCTCGGACGTTTTGTTACGCTCGATGCCAGCCTGACTTGTTGTGTCTTCGCGATGAGTCTAGCGTTGTTATTGGCTTGTCGGCGTCCTGTTCCGAACCGAGCTTCGGTCCGCGGTTGGCTCCTGCTTGCTGGAATAGCGGCCGGCGTTGGTTTCCTGGTCAAGGGACCGGTCGTATTGGTGTTGGGAATTCCGCCAGTCTTGGTCGCGGCTTGGCTGGCCGGTAATTTGTCGATATTCAAACGAAGACATGCGTTATTGTTCTTCGTACCCGTTTTGTTGATTGCGGGGCCCTGGTTTCTGGCGACGGGAATCGTCCATCCCGATTTTCTTACTTACTTCTTTTGGAAACATCACGTCGTCCGCTTTGCTGATGCGTTCAATCATCGCGAGCCATTTTGGTATTATCTGCCAGCGATTTTTGTAATGATGTTCCCGGTTTCCTACCTGTTGCCCTCGTTGGTAAAATTCTTCGGCTCGCAAAAATTGGAGAACCGGAGTCTGCGCACTCCCGATCAAGGCTTTTTGTGTCTGCTGTCGGTTTGGATCATCGGATTTTTTTCCTTGTCCGAGTCTAAGTTGCCAACCTACATTCTCCCTGCCTTGCCACCCATCGCGTTGTTGATTGGCGTTCTATTGGACAAAAAGATTTTAGCGCGATCGACGACGGCCATTACAACTCGTTCGATCACAAACAATGCCAGCCGGAGTTTTCTTGAACGCTTCCCCCAACAAATGCCCGTATGGATTCTCGGAATCAGTGTTTCCATTGTGATGGTAATGACGCTGGTCTTTCAGGCCAAATTACCGGTACCGTTGGGATGGTTACTATTAATATCTGCCCTGTTGTTTCCCATTGCACTTGTTCCGCGCTGGACACGAACCAGTCCAGCTATGGCTTGGAGTTGTGTGGCAATCGTGAGCTGTTGTGTCGTCGCGACGAGTGTCCATTACTTGGTCCCGCAGCTCGCGCATCAACGATCGGTC
>JANNWZ010000193.1:0-25482 GCA_031409295.1 Mariniblastus sp. | reverse complement strand
CGCCGAGCGAAGGCAACGAAGCGACGCGAGACGGTTGGCAGGAAGGCATAGTGTCTTGATAGTACCGCTGACAACGGGGAACGACACCCAGTCGGACCCGGACGAGGGAAGCGAGACATCGAATCATGGAACCGTAATTGGTAAACACTTTGAATGCATTGTAATTCTTTTCAAGTGTCCACGAAACAGCGACGGATAGCTACGCTGGCGAAGCAATCGCCGGAAATGGCTTTCACATCACTGGCTTACTTCATGGACCTCGACTGAACAAATAAAGGGTGTCAAGAACAAATAAAGGGTGTCAAGTACCGTTTTGGCGAAACAGATTGCATTCATTGAAAGTTATGGCCGAGGATTGAGACCGTTTTGATTTTTGGGAATAAAAACTGGGGCCACACCAAGACATTTTAACGGGCTGTATTTTCAATCTCCGCTGTAGCGAAATCCTGCTTGGCGAAACCCCCGAATGGCCGAGCTTTGACAATCCTGATTGATGCAAATGAAGATAGAAAACATATGGTTCGGACATGGCCTTCCCGATATTGAACGAATCAGTTTTGAGAAAGATCTGAATGGCAGCGAAGTCTACTTTGTTTCAAGTGAATATGAAGGATTTGCGTTTCTTCAAGGCATTTTTTTGGGATGCATCGTTGGTCCGATACTGCTTTATGTGTCCTTCATAACGTTTTACTTGCAGATTGGGCCGGTTTGGATTTTTGCAGTGACTTGGGTTATGGGCTTGACCGTAACCCTCGGTCTATGCACCGATCGTTCATTTGCCCTAAATTCGCGTGAAACTACTATTAGAATTTGCTACCGAGCCTTTGGAAGCTACATTTATTGGACGCGTCAATTTGAGTTGGACCGTTCAATGACTGTTATACAAAAACAAGCCTACAGTGACGGAAAAAAAAAGAAAACGCTACGTGATTTGTTTTTAATAGGAAGTTGTTACAAAGTATTTTTGATACGATGCAATTGCAAGAAATCGTGGGACGACAATGTATTGAAACTATTGAATACCCAACTCAGCGATTTCTTGGCAGTTACAAAGGCTCCAAACCTGGAGCAAATACTCGAATCGTCTCTGATCCCAACCCAAGCACTTAAAATTGCGAAACTTTCTGGGCTAATACTTGTTTTTAGTGTTCTAATTCTGACACCAATTGTCATGTTTTCAGAAGCAATTGCCTTTGAAAACGCGATTCCCATTCTGAAATGTTTGGCAATAGTCGGTTTCGGACTGGCTTTGCTTTCAACCATTTTGCTTTCGAATCGACCAACTTTTTAGCAACGGTGTGTGTCAAACCTTTGAGACATTATATTTTCGAAATCAGTGTATCGACAACGCTGGTCGGGAGGTTGCCCCGACCCCCCAGGATTTTCTTGGGCATGGCTAAACAGATTGCATTGACAGACTAAACAGATTGCATTGATTGAAAGTTGGCGTCGAGAATTGAGACCGCTATGACGCTTGGGTGTATGCGATTTCAATCGGGTTTTCAATTGATCGCCACGAAGGGCGATGCGAAAGAAATTCGCTGATGTAGATGGCTGCAATTGGCTTTGCCAAAGCTAGGAGACTCAGTCGCGGCCTTGGAGCGGTAATTTGCCATAAGAAATCGTCGCAGACTCAACGTTTTTCGATACAACGGTCGCGGGTCGCGCGGCTGCGAACAAGGCCGCTGAAGGCAGCGTTTGATTTCGAGGCGGGTTGGCCCGATATGGGTTGATGATTCTTCGATGTTCATCGTGGGGGAAAGATCATAAAGAAATTTCCTGGCTCCCCCTCGCCTCGTAAATTCCAACGAAAAAACTTGGCAAGTTGGTCAAGCGTACTCCGAATTTACGAGGAGAGGGGACCGGGGGGTGAGGAGCGGTCAACTTTGGCTGAACGATTGAGCACCGTCGAATTTGCGCGAATTCGGCGTCAACTGTCGGATGAGTTTGAACGACCGATGTGGCAACTCTTGAGGAACCGACAACGGTGCCAACATAAATTTCGACGTGAACATTCGATGCGAATTTGTGTGGCGAATTTTGATTGTTCGGCCGCGAAACTGAATGTTGAGATTGACGGACCAGTCTACCCGTCTGCCGGGGCGCGGCATTACGATTCAGTTCGGGACAATTCGACACGCGCCTCACGGCAATTTGCCGGATCAATTTGGCGTCTTCCAATCATTCAACGTTTCAATACTTCTTGCTTGAATCGCTGAATGATCGGAATTTGATCCAGCCATGGCGAGGCGTCGGCTTTGTTTTCATCAAAGGGGCAGGGGGGACCTGCAAACCCTCGGGGGATTTGGCTATACAACTGCGGTCCATTTTTTGTCTCTTCGACATAGTGATATTCGTAACCGGGCAGAAACAAATCGTCATCCGCGACAACACTAATAGTCCGTACGCCGAAACTGGAAAGCTCGGTCGTCAATGTTTGCGGCGGAAAAATCCAAGTGTGTTGGGGACCGGCGATGAAATAATATTGGATCGTCTTGTTGCTAGAAAGAATTCGAAATCGTTGCATTGGGCCACCGTACAGTTTGCTCTGCGAAGTGCTCCGCTCCACGATTCCGTGGCAAAAATCCGGCTCGTACCCGGGCACAAATTGCAGCGAGCCAGGGTCCGCTGGGTTAACGAATCGGGCAATCAATTGCCCACCATTGATCAAATTCGCGGGATTGCTGGCCGCTCGCCTTCTCGGCTCGGAGAAATCTCGATAGGGCTCGATCCGATCACCGGGTGCCGTTCGCAAGATCATAGCCAACAATTTTGGATTCGTTCGCCGATGCGTATCCGAACATGGCAATCCTTCCAAGGCAGCTTGCAATTCCAACGGCATATCGGTCGTCGCTTCGTCTGATTCGATTATCTCGTAACCCCCACGAACTTCCGATCGCACATCACCTTTGCCGATCCACAGTTCACCCTCTTCATGGCACAAATGAGAAGCCGCGCGCCAGGTCAACGACAGGTCTTTGTAAATAATCCGCGCATGGATTTTGAGTCGACCCGTATTTCGATCAGGTTGCACGATGTAGGCGACGTAAAATCGAATCTCCGGGATTTGCCGGAGTTCGGTTAGATACAATCTGGTGTCGAAAATTTCCAGTTTGAATCTCGGCTGTTGCCCGAGCTTGAGCAACTGTTGCGGATCATGCCGCATCGAACCGGCAGCGAGAATCTTTACGCCGTGGCCAATCAAGTCGCGAAACTCGCGGGCGACGCTTCGGGAAGTCAAGTCCGCTGGACGGACATCCACGACCAGTTGCGTGGGAATTTTTGGGGCGAGTTTGGAAAGTGGCATAATTCAGGTAGGATCAGGGATCGCAAAAAATGCTCAAGTGCATCCTTGTGGCGGCGACCCGCAGCGATCGCCAACACGTGTTTCGGAACGTCTGAGACGATCATACACTGAGACCGTTGGAACACGAAAGAGATCATGAATTCGCCTCAGACAGAATCGAACCGATGAAGACCAACGCCAACCGACGATTGCGTTCGATCTGGAACCAAATAGGCGGGCGCTGGTTGTGTTTGGTGTGGGCTAGTTGTTGCTTGGCGGCCCCGTCTCGAGCACAAACAATTCTGACCGATTGGTCGGTTTCATTGGACAAGGGCCAGACATTTAAACCGATCCACGTACCGGGTACCATCGAGGATCAACTCGATCCTAACTTCGACGGAGTTTCGATCTACCAGACTCAATTGCCCTCAATCACGCTGCGAGCAGGCCAACGATTTTCGTTGCGATTTCAGGCGGTCGCGACCGACGTTCAAGTCTACGTGGGCGAAAAACTGGTGGGCCGTCATTTGGGTGGCTGGACCCCGTTCAGTGTTGATTTGACGGATGTGGTCGCGCGGGCTGCGACAGCGGATACCGTCCCGTTACTCCGAGTTGTCGTCGACGAAAAACTGGGCCATAACACTCAAGGATTTTTGCCAATTATTACCAATCACTTTGGTGGGATTTGGCAACCCGTCACGTGGTGGGTTCATGCAGCCGCACACATTAACAGCGACGCATTGGCAATCCGTGGAGACCTGACCAAAAACCAGGTGGACTTCGAGGTGCCCATCATTCAGGAGGAAAAATTCGTCGGAAGCATTTCCTATTGGGTTCATGCCGTCGACGCCAAGTCCGAAAACGCAAACGATGAATGGCGGGAAATGAACATCGTGCAAGAATCCAGGAGTCCGACTGCCGATGCGAAATCAAATGACGGACAGACTACGACTACGGTACGTACCACCTGCCAATTCCCCACGACCATGCAGGCTTGGTCTCCCGAGTCTCCGCAACGATATCATTTCAAGGTTGAATTGCACGGCGATCAAATCGGCCAGGCTGGGACAAGGTCGACGCCAATTGACACTTGCCAGAAATTCGTTGGATTTCGAAAATTCGTGGCGGACCATGATCGTTTTCTGCTTAACGATCATCCCATTATTCTTCGAGGCGTTTTGAATTGGGGCTATGCGGCACCGAGCGTCGCCCCGACGTTGGACGAAAATCGAATGCGAGAAGAAATCAAGTTTGCCCAATCGCGCGGATTTAACCTGATGAAATTTTGCCTGTGGGTTCCACCGGTGCGGTATCTCGAGTTGTGTGATGAGCTCGGAATGCTGGCCTGGATGGAGTATCCGACGTGGCACCCGCAACTGGATCAACAACATCTAGCCGATTTGCGGCAGGAGTATCGAGAGTTTTTTGAGTACGATCGAAACCACGCCTGCATCGTATTGCGAAGTTTAACCTGCGAAACGGGCCCCAGCGCGGACCTGACCGTGATTCAATCCCTGTACGATCAATGCAAGGAGTTCATTCCGCAAGCCGTTGTCGAAGACGACAGCAGTTGGATCGCGTGGAACCGAGTCCACGATTTTTATGACGACCATCCCTACGGCAATAATCATTCCTGGGTCGAAACGCTGGCCGAACTCAAATCCTACATTGCCAAACACGAATCGCAACCATTGATGTTGGGCGAAGCCATTGCTGCCGATACCTGGACTCCGCCGAAACTTGAGGCGATTCATTTTGCGGAACAGAATCTCGCTCATGGGGCCTGGGCGGTCAAAGACAATCTGCGCTGGCAAACCGACATGCAAGTGCTGGCCAGCGAGCGCGGCACTCAATTCGATCCGCAACTTCTGCTGCCACAATCGCGCCACTACGGCATGTTGATGCGCAAATACCAAATTGAAACTTTCCACCGGGAAATTCCCAACGGGGGTTATGTTGTGAGTGTCATGCGGGATTTTCCCAAAGCCGCGATGGGGTTGATTGATTTTGAAAATCGAACGAAAACGTCAATCGAAGATTGGAGTTTCCAAGCCGACGCGATGTTGTTGCTGCATTCCGAGATGGACCGGCGAAGTTTCGATGGCGGTCAGAAAATTCAATTGACGGTAGTCGCAAAAAATATGTACGCCCGCGCCATCGACGCCGGACAACTTCATTTTGAATTGCTCGATCCGGCTCTGATCGTTGTCAAGCAACAACAAATCGAAATGAATTCCGTCGACGCCGGGACAAGTTGCCGGTCCGATTGGCAAATCGATCTACCAATCGTGGAACAACCCCAGAGATTTCTCATTCGGGCAACCTGGCTTTCTCCAGGCCGGCGAATCGCTAACCAATGGCCGGTTTGGGTTTTTCCCCAATCGACCAAACCAACGATTGCAGTTCATTCCTCTGCCGAGGGACTGGCTCGAGAATTGATGCTCGACGCAAACCCCTGGCCGGGAAAGATCGACTCGAAATCAATTGTCTTGGCCCGACGATTCGACCAACCGTTGCTTGAATTCCTGGCCAATGGGGGCAAGTTGTTGCTGTTACCCGACGGCCTGGCCGGGAGTTTTACCACAACCGAGCACTGGTTTCTGCGCGGCGGGCCGGTGCTATTTGGCCACGGCGAAACGGGACTGAATCGACCCTTTGAACTTTTCCACGACGGAACGCGAGAACAGCACGACCTACTCACCGAGTTGCAACATTTTGATCTGGCCGGGCCGGTAATTACCAATATCGATCATTTTTTGCCATTGATCGATCCGCATCTGGTGTTGTGGGACAACCACGATGCCAAAACAGTCAAGACGCACGGACTCGTTTTTGAAATGGGAGTTGGGTCGGGCCAAGTGTTGGTTTCCGCCTTGAATCACTCGGGTCCGACAAACTCAGCCGGGCGCTGGCTGTTGGAAAAAATGTGTCGGTATCTGGAAAAAACCAACCCATCGAGCCGACTCAGCCAGGACACCCGGTTAGCGACATTGAACAAAATGACCGCCGAAATTAACCGGAAGGAACTTGTCATTTCCGAAGGACCTTGGAGATTTAAACCCGATCCAGACGAAGTGGGAGTCCAGCAAAACTGGGCGGCGCCGAATTTCAATGATCAGCCGTGGTCATTGATTCGAGTTGATCAGCATTGGGACGGACAGGGTTTTGAATCACTGGACCATTGGGCCTGGTACCGGCGCACGATTGAATTGCCGGCGGACTGGCAGTCCGAAAAAACGTTTTTGAATTTCACTGGCATCGATGATTATGCGGACATCTACATTGATGGAGCCAAGATTGGAACCGCAGGAAATCTCGCCGAAAGAATTACAGCCTTCGATCAACGAAACAGTTTCGACGTCTCGCAGTTCGTCCAAAACAAAAGATCACTGCAAATCACGGTTGCAGTATTCGATTGGTATGGAGCTGGCGGAATTTTTCGACCGGTGACACTTTCGACGAATCCGCTCACCGCAAATCCGCCGATCCTGAAGTGATTGTTGATCGACCTGGTTAACCCAAAACTCGTCAATTTCATTTTCGAAGGGCGAACCATCAAACGCGGGATCGACACTGTTCGATTGCATCCAATTCTCAGGCTACAAAAAAACTGTCCGGCTGCCGTTACAGGCGGTCGGACAGTGATATGTTTTTCGTTTCGGGGTCGACGCGTCACTCAATTCAGCCAATGGGAGCTATTTGACTTCGACCCATCCATTGAGATCGTTTTGTTTGGAAGTCTGAACCGGTTCGATCGACGACCGGAATGTGCCGCGAAACCTTGGCGATTCGTTTTGCAGCGGAGCTAATTGTTGTAGCGGACGAGCTGGTTCGGCGATCGGGCGAGCGGTACTGGTGTGACTGGCCAATCGAACCGGCGAATAGTTCCATTCCTTGCGAGCGGGGGATTGAGCCGTTTGATTCGAGTAGGTCGGTTGCTCAATGGCGGCCGGCGTCGGCTGTGGGTAGTTCGCCGGAACGCTGTTCAAATTTGACCCGTTCGGATAGTTAGAGCGAATTTGTTCGAGTACTGGTCGCACCGAAGCTTGGGGGTTCGACCCGGACAACGTTGGGACCAAATCGGCGGGTTGGCTCGTTGCATCGTAGGTTCCACCCGTGTTGATGGCTCCCACTGGCGGATTCGAATTGGGATACTCGTAATAGGTTCCGTTGCTGCTGTTGGGTTGCGCTGGGCTAAAATTTGTCGCTGGGCCAGGAACGAGCGTCGGTACTTGGTTGCCTTGACCACAGGTCGTGCAGCCCATGTCGCCAGCCGTAACGGTTCCGCAGTTTCCAGTGGCACAGGTTCCACAATTTCCCGTGGCACAATCGTTCGTAATCGTCGTCACGGGGACCTGATACGATTCCGTGCGATATTCCGGTCGGTAGGTTGTGTAGGGCACGCGTTGCATTTGATAGGTGTAAGTCGTGCAGGGGCGCATACAAGTCACCGTGCATCCCGTACAAGGATCCGAATTGGTGACCGGTTTATATTGTGTCACCGGAACACGAGTCCAGTCAGTCCGATAGGCCGTACAGGGCACGTAATTCACGACGGTCCGCGAACATGTTTGTTGACACGTTTTCATGCATTGACCGGGCTGCAAGCCGCACGCGTTCGGGGCGTATGCCGCGACCTGTGGAGTGTTGCAAGCGGTTTTACGAGCAAATAGTCCGGGCCGGCGACAGCCTCGAATCCAATCCAATAATGGACCGGCGGTTGCGTCACTGGGGACGGACAACATCGGAACTACGACGACGGCAACTGCCAACAAGATTGTTTTAATTTGTGACATCTTTAACTCGACTCGGATTGGCGTCAAAACTACTGTAATCATTTTTTCAACATCGCTCAGCCGCGAAAGATAACTAACACATTCGACCGGGGCTTCGTGTAAAGGTAGAACCGATTTGAAATTTGAAAAGATAAAAAGCGACAAAATTTCCGAGCTTTGATCAAAACCAGTTCCGATTCTAACGAACAGCCAACATGGAAAGACTGACGAGTTTAGTCCGATTTGAGATTCTTCCCAAAAATCTTTGGACTTGGCGCAAAACTTTGCGGGTTATTCCTATTGAAACGATGGCCAATATTGTCTTGATTATCCGGCCGCGGGTATCAGTTAGCAGAACCAAAATTAACTTTGTGGATGCCTGAATTGGACGGAATTTAATGCGAACGATCCGAACCAATATTTAATATTGTTTCTAATTTCTTTCGTAGCATGCGGACGTTGCTATGGGTCCCGGCTAGCACTGGACAGGTAGTTCAAGCCAGAATGCAGGAATGAAAAAAATTTGATCTACGTTGTTGATGGTTTGGTTATTCAATCTCAATCGAATTCGGTGTGTCTCCATGTTTTTCGTTTTTGAGGGTGTCGATGGAGCCGGGAAAACGACCCAGCTTCAACTTTTTGCCGAATGGCTGAAATCGCTTGGCCATCGCGTCGTGACGTGCCAAGATCCCGGCAGTACTCAGCTCGGCGAAGAGTTGAGGCGTTTGTTATTGGGAAATCATCAGACGCCGATTCACATGCGGACCGAGATGATGCTGTTCACGACCGCACGAACACAACTGGTCGAGGAGATCATTAAGCCAGCTTTACTCGACGGTCAAACGGTTGTGCTGGATCGTTACATTTTGTCGACCGTCGTCTATCAGGGCCACGCCGGAAATCTCAAACCTGACGATGTTTGGACGGTCAATCGAATCGCGACTGGTGGACTGCTGCCTGATGTTACGTTTGTACTGGATCTCGATGTGCAAACTGCGAGCCAGCGAATGGGAAAATCGCTGGATCGCATGGAATCGAGGGGTGCTGCCTATTTTGAAAAAGTGCGACAAGGATTTATTCACGAGGCCCAACGTTGGCCTGATCGTGTTGAGTTGCTCGACGCATCCCAGTCTGTATCCGACATGCAATCCGAAATTCGGCAGCTCGCCAGCGGGTATCTAGCGCGACGTAACAATGATAAAATTTAGTCTTCAATAGTTCAGCCGTGTTTTCTGTCTGATAAAAGCCAATGCCTTGGTCGGTTCTCTATAGTCACGAACAAAACGTCGAACGATTCCGCCATTCAGTGCAACACAATCGCCTGGCAAGTACCTATCTTTTTGTCGGCTTACCAGGAATCGGAAAACGACTGTTTGCCCAATTGTTGGCCGAAGCTTTGTTGTGCGAACAACCGCCGGGAATTTTGGCAGCTTGTGGAACGTGTTCCGCCTGTCGCCAGGTGCAAGCCCAAACGCATCCTGACTTGATCGTGATTGCGAAACCGGCAGACAAAGCTATTATCCCCGTCGAAATGTTCATCGGCGATAAGGAACACCGCCGCCAGCAAGGCTTGGTGCATGACATCGGTTTGAAACCGTTTCGCGGCAGACGCAAGGTCGCGATTGTGGACGATGCGGATTGTCTCAATCAGGAAGGGGCCAATAGTCTGTTAAAGACGCTGGAGGAACCTCCTCCCAATTCTCTCTTGATTTTGATTGGTACCAGCCAGCAACAACAATTGCCGACGATTGTATCTCGATCGCAATTGATTCGATTCGAACCTCTATCGACGGAGCAGATCAAAGCAATTCTCACCAATCAAGCACAATTAGAGACCGAAATCCCGTTTGAGTTGCTGGCGGCAGCGGCCGAGGGTAGTGTTGCGCGAGCGCTCCAACTTGCCGATTCGGAGATTTTCGAATTTCGAAATGAACTATTGAAACAATTGGCATCGGGCGATCCCGGCCACAGCGATTTTGCCAAATCGGTTCTTGGATTTGTCGATGCGGCCGGTAAGGAAGGAGCGCTCAAGCGGGATCGTTTGGTCATGATCGCTGATTTTGCGATCAGTTTCTTTCGCTGCTGCTACCGAGAGATCAGCGAAATGAATGTCTCCGCCAATCCAGATTCCAACATCGCCGAGGCGGTCCAAATGGCGAAACGGAATTGGACATCGTTGGCTACGAACATGGTCGCCGAAATCTGCTGTCAGGCAATCGACCGGTGCCTTGATCTCCAAACCCAAGTCCATGCCAACGTGAGTCCGGCAAACGGGGTGGAGGCATGGTTAATCGATTTGGGGCGAATTTGTCGGGGCAAAACCCTGTTGTTGGTTTAGTGCGGACGATATCCTTTCGATGTTGTCTCACTCAAGAGCGGCGATAATTTCCAATAACCGCGGGACAAATTGTCGATTAGCGCGGGCCCGGTGACTGAGCACTCCCTTCACGGCGTCGCCCAGTTGCCCAAACGTCTGATGATATTCGGGTATTTCAAACAAGGGATCATAACCGAAACCAGCGATTCCAAATTCTTGAGTGAGTATTCGACCGTAACAACAACCGAAACAATTGATACGTTGGTTTCCGTCGGGATCAGACAACGTCATGTGACAAGTGTACCAAGCCGTCCGTTTGGCAATCGGCACGCCCTCCAGTCGCCTTAGCAGCAACGCGTTGTTATCGGCATCGGCAGCATTGATACCGGAAAAGCGCGCGGAATAAACGCCCGGCGCACCATCCAAGGCAATCACGCTTAACCCGCTGTCTTCGCCCAACACCCATTGGTTCAAATGCCGGGCTTGGACAGTGGCCTTCAAGGCCGCGTTCTCCTGAAACGTCTCACCCGTTTCCTCGACCTCCACGGCACAGGGAAAGTCATCCAGATTCTTGAGTTGAATATTGTACGGCGCCAGTAAATATTCCAACTCGCGACGTTTCTTGAGATTGCGGGTTCCGAGTACGAGCGAAAACGGGTGCATGGTTGACTCCAAGGTTATACGATTTAGGCCCCCGATTCTAACTTATTACGACTCCAATCGTCATGACCGTTACCAGGAAGTTGTATTTGGGAATCATCACCAGAAAGAATTGGCCACACCCAAACCGGTCGTGTTGCCGTCAAACATCACTTTCCAGTTTCTGGCGTTTCCACCGATCAAGCAGCGTTGAATCGACCTAGAGTTTGATATTCAGCCGGATTCTGCGATCCGCTTTCCTAACTTTCGCCCCGTACTAATTTCGACAGACTATGACCAAACAAATTGATCCTTTGAAAATCATTCGACGCAGCGTCCGCGAGTCAGCTCAACAATTCGGATCCCTATTCCAAAATACATCCAAACAACGCCCTTCTCGCACGTTTCGCTACGAAACGCTGGAACATCGCCGTGTATTGACGGCCACCGGCTTTGATACGGTCACCCCGGTTACTGAAGTTAATTCAGGTTACGTTGCAACGGAAGAACTAACACCACTTTTGTTTCCAGCTGACCAAGACGCCGAAATTCAATCGTTGGTTGTCGACGTGAATGGTACACAATTCGAATTGACCGCGCAACACAATCAACTCCGGTTGAATGCCGGTGATAAACTCCAGGTAATCAAGATTGGCTTTCACTCAGCCGCCCAAACTGGTGTTTTTGCGGCGGAAGGTTACGTCAACAAAATCAGCGACCTAAACGCGGCCAGTTTGATTGATTACAACGACGGTCGGTTTTCGGCGCGAGAATCAAATCAAGACGCGACCGGCGGGGTTGGCACCATCGGCGGTTTTGGCGAAGGCTGGAAAGTCGACAATGGTTGGGATCGTCTAAGTATCAACTTGATGCATTACACCGAAAATTCGACGGAAGTTGCCGGACGATTTTTCGTCATGTTGCAAGTCGGCCAACCGGATTTTGCGTTTGATTCCGAAGTACTCGACCAACTTCGCAAACAGGAAATTGTTGTTGGCGATGCCGTCGCAATTCCGGGCCGTTGGGTAAACGGAGTCGAAGGGACTTTTCATAACTACGCGGAAGTTAACGTTTACAACAGCGTTAATCCTGACGTCATTGTGTGGGCCGGCGCGATTGCCGGTGGAGCCAATTCGGCCAATTCAGTTAACGGGAATTTTGTGAACTCAAACTCCAATGATGCATACTCCGAAACTTGGATGCCAGACTCGGCGGGCGAATACACTGTCAAGTACTACCTGGATCCAGAACAGTTGACCTCCGAGTCCAATGAAGAGAATAATTATTACGAAATGCAGATTAATGTCGCGGCCGAAATTGCCCCACCCGTAATCGTCGTGGAAGCCGAAGTGAAAGGCCTCGAAGACACGCAAATCAAACTGCAAATTTCAACGGACGCCAATTCCGTGTTGATCGCCGGTGTACCAGCGAATGCCAAGTTAAGCGCGGGAACTGAAATCGCTCGGGGAACCTATGAAGTCAATCGCAATGACCTCGTCGATTTGACCATCACGCCAGCTCCTCAGTCGGATGTCGATTTTGAATTGACAGTAGTTCCCGTTGGCGAAACAGGTGCCCTACCGAAATTGTCACAGACGATCAATGTGACTGTCATACCGGTCGTCGACGGTGGTCAGCTCAACGTTCGCGACTTCGGAATTTTCGCCGGAATTTTCGCCGGAGGTTTCGGCGCCATGCCGCTCTCAGCTTACTTCGCTGACCTGGATGGATCGGAGACCCACGACATTACGATTACCGGTTTGCCCGACTTCATGGAATTGTCGGCTGGTGAAAAATCCGCGACGACATGGCACCTTCAAGCAAACGATCTAGAAAATCTCCAAATCAAATCCGCTGAAACTAAAAACACGAAAGGCTGGACTAAGTACAATAGCAACTACATTTACAAAGCATTTGAAGTGAAATTTGAAATTCAATCGAAAGAAGCGCACAGCACCGACTCCACTTTGACTAGCGGCAGATTTGCCGTTTACGCTTGGCAGTATCGTTAAGTCGTTTGGTACAGCCCACAACCATGAGCGGCTTTAGCCGTGAGCCGATTATCTGGCGATCGGCTCACTGAAAATTCGGATTCTACGAATTCCCTCAATTCAGCTTCACGCGGTAAATTAGCGGCCATCACCGTCAATCCAACGCACTCCGGCAATCGCACACACGGTGCGTTTGGGGCCTAACTTCACGACGATCCGGCGCGGCAACTCTGACGACCCAGCGGCGCGACGGCAGTCGGATAGGAATCCTGGTCCTTCATCGACTCGCGCAAATCTAAGGAAGGCGGGCTCCACTTTCTGAGAAGTTTGCCCGATTCACGCCCGGGTTTTCCAGTTCCCGCAGGAATTGCACAGCCGGTAACAAACAGACCAAAGACGATCGCCACCGACAAAAGATAAAGCTTAATTGAATTCATGGAACTGCTCGGTGGCGATAAACGAAATTATCTTGGTGGATTTTGACCGGGAGCGTTTAACTGAATCTACCAATAAAATCAAGATCGGCATCATCCACGTACGATTCGGTTGAATCTCGTACAGACTTAGATTTTCTGCCGTTAATTGTTCGAATAGCTATCGGTAAACGGGAAGCTTGGGCGGCTAGGGAAAATTAGAAGTAGCCAAGCGAGTGCCAGCATCGATTACCAATGGTCTAAGTAACTCTCGCGCTTAGCCGATTAGAATCAGGATTACAAAAACAGCATGGAAAATTCCAAGATAGAATTCAGCAAGGACGATGTACGCGGTTATCGCCTGCGCGCTGAGATGCTGGTCAACCTGCCAATCGAGACGGTTTTCAGTGTGTTTGCGGATCCGATGCAATTAGAACGACTTACCCCACCCTGGTTGAATTTTTCGGTTCTAACTCCGCAACCGATCGAAATGCGTCAGAATCTGTTGCTCGATTATCGATTGTATTTGCACCATTTCCCTATCAATTGGCGAACCGAAATTGCTGTCTGGGAACCTCCCTTTCGGTTTGTCGATCAACAATTGCGTGGACCCTACTATCGTTGGTATCACGAGCATACATTTGTCGAGATCGACGGAAAAACTTGGGTAAAAGACGACGTTCATTACATTCCGCGGGGCGGACGCCTGGTTCACCAATGGTTGGTGCGCCCCGACCTCGAAAAAATTTTTCGTTTCCGACATCAATCTCTGATAAACATTTTCCAGGAAATGGAAAGTTCCCTTGCAATGGCGAAAGGCTAAACTCGCACTACAAAATTTGGCGCGGGCGTTCAACTGAAGGCAAAACCAAGCTGTGAAGCCTATTTCCGTATGGCCCTCGTTCGGCAGGCACAATTGATTTAGGATGATCGTTTCGCCGGACCTACACTCTAACTCAGCCACGCTTGACCCAATCAATCATTGTGAGTTCCATCCTCGACAGCATCGTTGCTTTCAAAATCGGTGAAATTGCCCTGGCAAAATCATTGCGTTCCCGTTCCAGTCTGCAACGGCAAATCGACGCTCAGCCGCCAGCCCAGGATTTCCTGGCCGCGTTGTGTAATCCTTCGTCGGTCAGTCTGATTGCCGAAGTCAAAAAAGCGAGCCCTTCCAAGGGCGTGATTCGCGCCGACTTCGACGCGGTCGCCATTGCCAAAACGTACGCGGAAAATGGGGCGAGTTGTATTAGCGTGCTGACCGATGAACATTTTTTTCAAGGCCGGCTGGAATACTTGCGAGCCATTCGCGCTGCCGTCGACATTCCATTATTGCGGAAAGATTTTGTTCTCGATGAATATCAAGTCATCGAAGCTCGCGCTGCGGGAGCGGATGCCGTGTTACTGATTGCTGAATGTTTAGAACCATTGCAATTACTCGACCTGCATCAAGGGATCTGCGAACTTGGCATGACACCATTGGTTGAATTGTATGACGAACGCAATCTCGCTGCCGTTCTCGCATGTCAACCGCGGCTAGTCGGCATCAACAACCGAGATTTGAACACCTTCAGCGTTGACCTGCACCATACCCTTCGTATCAAACGTCAACTGCCGCCGCAGGTGATGGTGGTCAGCGAAAGTGGAATCGAGACCGCTGACGATGTGCGACTTTTACGTGAACATCGTATCGATGCGATGTTGGTCGGTGAATCTTTGATGAGAGCGAATGATATCGGGGCCGCCGTGCGAAATTTGTTGGCTTGATGACCGAACTTTGCCGGCCGATTCGAAAATCATCGCCAAGATTGCCGGCCAGCTAGCGAATACGCTCGGATGTCTTGCTCGTAAAAATCCGGAAATATCAGTCAAAGTTTGCCGCGATGTCGTTTTTTACACGGGAATTGGCGCCAATCCTGAACAATTAACAATTCCTTTTGCCAAATTTACCGATGCACCTTATAAAACAGTGATGTAAAGTCAGTCAAAATGCAAGTTGAGGGTAAAAACCAGCCATGTCGGACATGATCAACAACGTCAAAACAATCAACAGCGCAGTCCGCACCGCGATGCTGTTGGGCATAACGGGATTCGTCGGATACGGTGGCTGGATGGGCTACGATCAGTTTGTGAAACCTGGTTTTCAAGCCAAACAGGCCTTGGCCGATCTTGAGTCCATGAAAGCCGAATTTGGCAAACAAACAGAAGAGCTGCAGAGAATTGAACGCCTGAATGATCGCTTGGAAACCTCTCTGAAATTGCTGAAAATCGACCGGCGCATTGCCAACGTCAAAATTCTGGAGAAAAAGATTGGCGCCGATGGCCAGCCCTATATGCAAGTCCGGTTCTCTGAAATCGATGAAGCTGGCAAGCCGGTGGGCACGCCACGGGATTTCACGATCCAAGGGGAAAAATTCTATGTCGACGGTTGGGTCACAACTTTCGAAGACAAATATATTGAAAATGCGGATGAACTCCGTTCCGCTTCGTTATTTGTATTCAAGAGTATCTATGGCGATGCCGAGCGTCCCAAAGATGGCCAACGATTGGACACGCAGACATCGGATCAGAGCCCACCAGGAATTTACAAAAGCGATCGCCAAAGCGAGTTCGAACAAAAAATTTGGAGCGATTTTTGGAAAGTCTGTAATGATCGCGAGCAACAAAAAGCGTTGGGAATCCGCGCCAGCCATGGTGATGCGCCGTATGTGCTGGGTGAAGAAGGCAAAACATATCAGGTCAATATTCGCTCAAGCGGTGGCATCAGCTTGAAATTGATTGACGAATAGGCGATTTTCCCAAAGCGGGAGTTCGGCTATCGATCCGACTCCAGCCATTCGGCCGCGGAGTCCGCTGGCCGATTAACATCGTAGCGTTTTGCCTCACGCTGAAGCACTTTGTTCAAACGACGCGTGATCATAATACTGGCGATCAATTCATGTTCGTGCATGCCCAATTGCTGAAGTACCGCCATCGTCATCTCATTGACGACTCGCTGGACCACCACATCGTCCATCGCCAGGTAGTACCCGAATCGAACCTGACAGGGCAGGGAACGAGCAAAAGTTTCCAGGCGTTGGTCGTTGCGAATCCACGGATGCCGTTCGATCACGATCATCGCCAAAGTCACATTGCGAATTGTGTCGGCAACGATCGATTCGTTCGGAGCAAGCAGTTCGGCCAATACCAAATGCACGTGCGTTGGATGCGACTGCGCCTGTCTGACTGCGGACAAAGGATCAAGCAACTGGGAAACGATTTGATACTCCAACTCCCATTTCGCCAACCAAGCTTGAGTCTCGAGAAATAAGTCTGGAAAATGAACCACAATCCAAACGGTATGCCCCAGTTGCTGCTGGTGCATAATCGCCGTGCGCAATAACGGCCAAAGGTTTTTTCGTTTCAATGCAAATGAATCATCGACCCGACTAAACTTAGGCGAACGAAACAACCAGTTGAACATGCTAACCCACTGTTGCTTGAATCTGCTAGTCACTAATGAGTGACTTGGCGGAGTCGTCGAACTGATTTCAATTATTGTCAAAAACTGCAAGAAGTCATTACCGCCAAATTGTCGCGGGAGCGAACTTACTGGAATCCGGGCCTGTTCCACCGCCCGTTTCGGTTTCTTGGGTTGGTGCCGGTGCGGATTGAAATTCAACTGTTGACAGTTTACCGTTCGCGATTGCCGAAAGCGACTCGCGATTTGCAGCCACACGTTTCGTGTCCGGATTGGCCTGCCGGGCATACCAACTCCCACTGGCAGAATTCGGCTTGGATCTGGGACGAGAGTCGATAATCTCGGTGAAATTTGCCGGTAACACCCCTGTTGGCGAATTCATCGCAACTGGCTGACTTGACGCCAACGCAGGTTGTGCAGGCCGTTCAATCTCAGTTTTGGTTGAAACAGGAATGGCATTCACACGAGCAATTTGAGTTTCGGCCACTTGGGCACTTCCATCGCTGACCCAGTCTTTCCAAGCCAGTTGCAAATCCGAGAGATTTCTATACCCATAAAACTTCTCGGTCGCCGAGTCCCAAGCCTGCAGTTCACGGCTTGGTGTTTCTGCGGACATTCCCGCGGCGACGTAGTCCAGAAAATAACGTCGACCTTTTTGTAAAATCAGAAACTTGGCAACCGAGTAACCTTGAGCGTAGAGTGGCAGAATATCATGCGGATAATTCTTCATGGTGAACATCCGATTAAATGGAATCCCGCGACTGGGCTGAGCGGTCAAGAAGTCGATTAGCATTTGATGATTCTTGGAACGTTCCGATTCGTGCTCGACCGTGGTACAAGCCCCTTCATCGGCCCACCGTGGCAATGGCCGACCGAAGTGGGTCGCAAAAATCGTATGGGTAATCTCATGCGGCAATACCGCATCGAGCAGGCGATCGGGTGGCCCGAAGATTTTCATCTGCCAACTTACCGGACGCCCTGGCCCCGAGCCGTCATTGATGAATGCAAAACTCGTTTCGCCACCGGCATGCATCCCCAATTCTACGATGATCGGACATCGATCTTCCCAGGGGCCAAGCTCACTTCCCAACCATTCGATGGCCAGCTCTTTTCGAAAACGTTCGGCTTCCTTGCCGACTCTTCGCGCGAGTGTCGCATCGGCGGCGGTCACGATGAAGTGCTCCGTCATGGCCTGGAACTGCGGCTGGGCCGCTGGGCGGGCAAATCGTGGCGGCTGGGCTGACGTGTGCGACAAGGGCGACAATAGGCCAAGGGCAAGAAAAATCCGAAATGCGTTTCTGATCGACAGAATTCGCGGCGCCAATTGAATTGGCGGACAGTGACGAGCTTTCATGCTCAGTTCCTTCCATGGTTTCATTGTGGCCATCATTGGCCGACGCAAGTTTATCGCACCCTCGGATACCGAATCAACGTTACGCTGTCCCAAGTTAGAGAGTTCGCTGGTCTCGCATGCAATTCCTTAGATTGTTCAAGCTAATTCAAATCAATTCCTGGACCTAGAGCGGTTTTTAGCGAAATCAATGCCATCAACGCTAGCGTGGCAAATTCAACGCAAAATAACCCAAATTGTTCCCTCCTGGGGAAAACGCGGGACCACGAAAATGCCCGATTTCGGAGGAGCAATCCCCTATTACAACACTCGCCGAAACTCACACAATCTCGGTCAAGGGTGGCTTACTCAGGGGTTGCTTTCCATAGGCTCGTTCGACTCGCGCGATTCGCAATTCATAGTGTTGATACCACGTGGCGTTGCCCTTTGCCTGGGCGATCCCGTGTTCGGCTTGCGCCTTCCAGACCGCGATCGATTCTAAACTCTGCCAATAGGAAACCGTAATTCCGAATCCGTCAGCTCCCCGCGCACTTTCGATTCCCAGAAAACCAGGTTGCTCTGCAGCCAGTTCGACCATTCGATCAGCCATCGCACCGTAGCCGCGATCTCCGGCCGACCGTTGCGATGAAAAAACAACCGAGTAGTACGGTGGATCGGGCAGACATGCAAATGGTGAATCGGTCATGAGAATTAACAAATCTAAGACAATAGAAAGCCGACCAACGAATCGACGAAGAATTCATGAGTTATTGCGGACGAATTGTGATCAATTTATCGGTCGGATTTTCGGTAATCAAGATGTTTCGAAAATGGAATTCTTGCTGTTGCTCGTTGCCATGCAATTGCAATCCGACCGCACTGGCCAGCAGAAACTCGGGTTTATCAGTGAAGTCAAATATCTCGCGGCCGGCGGTGGCCATCTGCAACCGATTTCCTGTTACCAGAATCTCAATCTGATTCCATTGCCCCACCCTTTCAAGCGTTGGTCCATCGCCGACCGGGACAATCCGATTTCTTCGATGCGCGTCCCAGATTCCCCAATCGTGGCAAAACATAAACAAAGGGCCACGAAATCCAAACGGATTTTCTCCGACGTCGGTAAATTCTTCGCCCAGCGCCGCGACGGCGGAGTGCATGGTCGAAAATTGATCGCCGACCGTTTGTTTGACATCCAGGAGCAAACGGAAATTGCGATATTTTTTGTCCGTGAACAAGTACGTGCTGCTTGGAACCGGTGTCTCATTGAATCCACGGACCATCCCATCGACGACCGACCAGCGTGTCGAATCACCGTGCCAACCCGACAAATCTTTGCCGTTGAACAATCGTTCGACAGTCTCCGACGGGGGAATCAACGACTCGATATGAGCCGGTTCGGTGAAATCCGTTTCGGGCTGAGTGAGATTCAACGCTTTGATCCAGGTATTGCGGTAGCGAACATCGTGTCCTTCGCCTTGAAGTTTCAGTCCACCGGGAGTGTCTGTAATTCCCCGACCCTCATCACTGCCTCCATCAATCCCAGAATTGGCTCCGCCCCAAACCTGATTGATTTCGAAATTTTGGTGGCACTTCTGACCGTTGAAATACATGGTCACACGCGATTTTTCACTTCGCCGGCCATTCTGAAAACGAGCCGCGCGAAAAACAAGATCATAGGAATTCCACGCTCCGAGTCCGTTGTAGGCCGCGTAGGGAGATTCACTCTCATTGATCACGGCGCCCATCCCATGCGTCGTGCGATCCCCGTCAAGCACTTGAATTTCATGTCGATTTTGCAGATAGACACCGCTGTTGCCACCGGGATTGACGACCAGAAATTCCACATGCAACCGGAAATCGCGATAGACTTTCTTCGTAACGATATCGGCCGCTCCGTAATTGCCACCGACTGTCGCGGGGTCTTCCGACTTCAGGCAGGTTCCCCCATCCACGGGATCCTCGACGATCGGCCATTGGATCGGCAACGCCGACTTGAAGCCGGGCCCCTGCCAATACGTCCATTTTTCATCCAGTGTTTTCCGCGTACCATCCAACAGGACTTCGGCCCCTTCCATCGGCTTGGCACCGACTCCAACATCCGCCAACGCGATGTGTTGAACTGCCAAACCACAGCACACGGCTCCCCAACAAATCATCGAACGAATCGCAATCATTTTGATTTCTCCTGTTGTGTTTCCAAGAGCCGTTAACGCGACCAGAATCGGTCCAGTATACATCATGTCGCTGACCGGAAATGGGGCGCGGCAATCTCAAGGATCGATGAGTCTTAACACCGAGGCATACCCGCGAAGTTTTTCCATGATTCCGGGAGCCCGGCGGCCTTCGCCGAAACGAATTACAATCAGTGTTTCGTCATCATCGGTCGAACCGTTGGAAAAACTCCGCACCGCTTTCACGAGTTCCGCGCCGAACCGATCGATGGACTCCGTCAACGGAATCGCTTGGACCAGTGATAATAGACCTTGTTCGCCCAAATACTTGTCTGCCGAATTGCGAGCTTCAGTTAAGGCGTCGGTGTAGAGCAACAGTAAATCGCCGGATCGGATCGGAAGTCGAAAGTGTTGGTACTGTGTTCGCTCATCAAAGCCCAGTGGCAAATTGTCGGGTCGCTCGTTTTCGGTGACATCGTGATCCAGAAACTGCCAGTGTCCGACCGACTGGCGAAACAGCAACGGGCGTGGATGTCCAGCGTTGGTCAACAGCAATTGATTTTTGTGACTCAGGTAGGTGGCGACGATCGCGGTGGCAAATCTGCCACTCTGTTCCAGTTCGGAAAACTCGCGGTTTAATTCCCCGACCAATCGTTCCTGTTTCTTGGTGTTCATGTATTTTCGTAGTAACTTCCGCAATTTTGCTGCCGTATCAGCCACTTTGTTTCCATGTCCGGATACGTCCGCCAACACGATTCGCGTCACGATTCCACCAACACATAGCGAAAGGTAATGCACATCACCGCCGCGCGACTGGCCAAGATACGGCTGACTGTAGATCCACAAATCCAGTCCGGTACTCGATGCGGTACTTTCGATTAACTTGTTGCCACTCCAAATCTCCATGCATCGAAGAACATGGGTCTCGTTTGATGGGGAATCATTGTGGCTCAGGGACATCGGTGGTACGCCATAATTCGAGGTATTGACTCGTTTATCGAAAATCCAGGAAACCAGCATTCGATCGCGCCGGTTGCCCGCATTCTACGCGATGCCAAAGCTGTCCGCGCGATGGATTTGACCGAAATCAACATCATTGACCTCGCAACGAATATTCGGTCGTCTCAAGCAGCGCGTAGGAAATCCGCTGCTGATGAATCAGGATCTGAGCGAAAATAACAGTTCGACGACGCAGGGCAACTCTTGCCAGGAGTTCTTCGGTTGCGGTTGCTAATTTTTTTGACTTCCATCTGGGTTTACACCGGGAGGCTTGGAGTCGTCTTCAGCAGGATTTGCGCTCACCAATTCATCGAGAATTCGCGTGTCGACGATATCCATATCGCACACGCAGTCTTCAAGGTCGCATTTCGTTGCCGCTGTTGCTTTATGCCATCGTTGGTGCTGGATCTCGGCGTTTTGCTGATTCAGCGCGATGATCGGCCAGTCAGAATTTGAAGCGAAACATCGAGTAATTAATACAGCGATTCGGTAGGGCTCGTTGATTTTCGTCGGTTCCATTCCCGATGGTTCATTGCAATAGTGTGTGCTTCCGACTTTTAAATGCAATTCGTCGCATTAACCATTCCAGTTTTAGGCGAGCGACAGTGTGAAAACTACCAATCGTAGCCCATCATTTCAGAGCCAGTTGACTTAATCGCATTGCGGCTAACCGCAGGCGAAGAGCATTCGAAGAATTCACCAATCCGCTCGATTCCGTCAACGACTGAGTCGTGTGTGCCGCAGTTTTCAATTTGGGTATCGTTTTCAACGTTGGGGCAGCGCAAATCAAGGCCCCGTGTCTCAACATTTACGAGTAGGCCGAATCCAAAACGGAAGATCGCGAAAGCTTGTCCGAGGGAAATTGAAACAAGAAAACCGCGAAAACGTGGGTAAAGGGAAAGTGGTCGGGGGCGGGCTCGAACCGCCGACACATGGATTTTCAGTCCATTGCTCTACCAACTGAGCTACCCGACCCCATGCTGGTCACATTTGCTTGGGTCGATTGGGGATTTCGACCACGAATCTCGATTTTGTGAACATCATTTGGTAAGGGGGCGATAGTACTGGATGGATGCTGGGATTGTCAATCGAGTTAGTCGAATTCTGGCAAATCCAACCCGCCATCCGGCAGAGGAGTTCCACGGGTTAATCCTGGATCGATCGGCAGATCCTGTTCCCACGCTGGTTGGCTCCATCGAGTTGACAGTCAGTCGTAGTGAATTTACGATAGATGGAAGTCGTCGTATCTCGAAATTGGTTGCCCTCGGGTAATTGTAATCCCGTCCTACGCGGTAGTTTCCGGGAATCGCTGGGCATTTTTTTGCCAGCCCGTGCCTTGGGAAGTTGATGCTCGCGTTGTCCGTCTGACCAATTGCCGTGCCGCGGGGGGATTTTTCGAAAGGCCATTCGTGTTCCAAAATTTTGGACTCATTAGAGGATTAAACTTGAATGGGATTTGAGAATATACCAAAAACTGGTCGACGACTGTTGGTTCAACTGGTGGTCATCGCGTACTTGATGCAGTTTTCAGTTGCTGCGGTCGCACAGAATATATATTCGCCGGATCATCCCGATGTCGAAGCGATGGTAACCAAAGCGGTCGCGAAGCTTAACGAAAGCCCGGGACAGTCTTTGGGCGAGATTGTCCTGAGCGCGTTGGCAATCGTGCAAGCACGTAAACGCTATTATCAGGAAATTCCCGCCGACAACGCAATTGTCATTTCGACGATTGAAAAAATCTTGGCGGCGATGCCAGAAGAAATTCCGTCAGAAATTAGCGAAACCCATTTGCTACGAATGAACGAAGTTTACGTTCCTGCTTTGGCAGCCATTCTGTTGGCGGAAGTGAACGACGTGAAATACAAGGAACAGATCAAAAAATTGATCGAGGCGATTGAGAAGCGACAGACCCCGGCCGGCGCCATCAATTATTTGCGAGATACTCCCGATATTGGGGATACTTCTCAAACTCAATATGCCGCTTTGGCGTTATACGTGGTCAAACTTCATGGTTTTGCAATCAAGCCCGAAAGTATCAAAAAAATGTTGGGGTGGTTGGTGGAATCCCAACAGCCCACGGGTGCTTATCATTATAAATTGCGTAAAAATAACGGAAATCCGCCGTGGTCGACGACGGACGGTCAAGCGACGTCGCGGCTGTCCATCCACGTTGGCGGGTTGGGTACGGCCTACTTGTTGGCGGATGTTTTGCAGTTAACTCCTCGCAAGAAGTCGATGAACCGCGCCGTCACCGCTGAAGTAGTTACGGGATTACCGAAATCGGTGACGGTTTATGTAAAACCAATCGATGGCGAAGACGCACCAATGAATGTTGCCGGCGCTTTGGTAAGTTTTGACATGGGTGGTCTGAATGGAGCGTATCAGGCTGGGAACCGATATTTCGCAAGTAATTTCGACATCGTCTCGTCACAGTGGACGTTCTATTATCTCTATGCCCTGGAACGGTATGCGTGGTTCCGTGAGCAATCGGAAGGTGATTTGGGAAATGACAAAATCTCGCAGTGGTATGATACCGGTGTGGAGTATTTGAAAAAAAACCAACAGCCCGATGGGGTATTTCACAACCCGTCGTTTGGTCAAGAGCGTCCCACCGTATGCACCGCATTTGCGATTTTGTTTTTGGTTCGCAGCAGCGAAGTAATTTCCAGTGCGAGTCAGGGAGGCGATTTGACCGGCGGTCTCGGTTTTCCGGCCGGACAGTTGATGGTGACAAAAAACGGAGAATTGATCGGCTCCGAAGTCGAAAAAGACCTGGCCACGATGATTGATATGTTGCAAAAGGAGCCGACTCCGGAACAACTGGAAGCCTTAACCAAATCGCTCAAAAATGCCGTCGTGGAGTTTCAAAACAAACCCGAGAAATCCCGTGGCGAGATCAAAGCGTTCTTGCGAACAATGATCTCGGATCGGAGCTTTTATCGGCGCAAGATCGCCATCCGCTTTCTGGCCGGCGAACAAGACATGGACAACGTTCCCGCACTGATCTACGCGATGGGAGATCCGGATTTGGCGATTTGCCTTGAAGCTCATGATGGATTACGGTTGATTAGTCGCAAAATCGATTCGTTGGCCGTAACGGAAGAAACCCGCCGCAACACCGGTCGAGATCGCGATGTTTTGACTCCCGCCGAATTGACGTCCGCACGTTTGGAGTTTGATGCCTTAAAAAAGGAATGGACGGAGTGGTTCCTAAAGATTCGTCCCGATGCAGAATTATTGGATTAGGCCGGGACGACTTGGCGGGACTGCCGATTTGAATTAAGAGGCAGCAAACTGACACGATAGTGGCGTTTGGTGCGGCTGTGGGTCGACCCTATTACACTGAGGATTGCCGCTGATATGAGTTCTGAAATTTCCACTAAATCCCAGCATCCGACGTTTCTCGTTGAGACGGAAGTATCGCGTTTTGACATGCTCAATGCGATGTTGATTGCCTCCGTTACGATTGTCGGCTTTCTGGTGGCGGCACTGTTTATGATCTGGTTGACGACCACGTTTGATTTCTCCAAACAAAAAACGGCGTTGCAGCTGGATCAAGTGTCGGAATCCGGCGATGAAAAACCCGTCGGCGAATTGGACGACTTTCTGGAACCGGGTGTGGAAGAGTTTCCTGAAGTGGATGTGCCCCAATTGGCAATGGCCTTGGAAGCAGTTACCGATGCGGTTTCTTCCGTGCGCGGGTCATTGGAAGAACGTAGCGGCTCTGCAACTAAAATGGGAAAAGGGTCAGGGTTCGGATCCCGCGAGGGAGGACCGGGTAACGGTGGTGGCGGAGTTCCCGAACACAAACGCTGGATCATTCAATATGAAGCGGACAGCCTGGATACGTATGCCAAACAACTAAGTTATTTCGACATCGATATTGGTGTCATCAATAATCTTCCCAACAAGATTGTGCGGATCCATGATCCGGGTGGAACGCCCAGTGTAATTCAGTCCACTCGTGAATCGGAAGCCAAGACGTTACGGTTTATTCATAAAAAACCCAGCCTGCAACGCTGGGATAAAACGCTGGCCACGCGACAAAACGTGTCCTTGGAGGATGCGACAACCTGTCAGTTTTACCCGGAGTTAACTCGACAG
>JANNWZ010000192.1:0-38413 GCA_031409295.1 Mariniblastus sp. | reverse complement strand
CTGAGTCTTACGACATCCAAGCAGTGGAAACGATTTTCGCTGATCCTCGCACGTTGATTGTTCGAGTAGGCGGGCAACAGGCTGACAGTACAGAAATTGAATTCACAGATCTTCGTTGTGGCGAAGGAAATGCTCCCAGCGTTAAGGTTGGCGTTGCTTACGGTGCTTTCGCTTTGGCCTCCGATTCACCTTCCGGATTACTTGCAATTTCAAGGGGGAATCGGGTCATGATAGGTGAATTGGTGAACTAATCTCAACCTGCCCCATTAGCGATTCGATCAGCGGAACGATCATCGACGGGTCGGCTGGGGGAGTTCGCTCGAGCATAGTAGTGGGAGCAATCGCAGGGCCACACCAAGGCATTTTTTCATTTGATTTTTGAAATCGGGACTTAATTTTTTTTAATAAAAATGCATCGTTTGATTGAGGTCCAGGGATTGTTGTGTGCCGAGAAATTCGTGTTTGCAGTTGGAAATGGTGGAGCCTGGCGGCGGCCAAGTTTGTTTTTCGATATGCCGATCGAAACATGCCGATTGAAGTAGATTCCCTCAGAAGAGTGAGACCGACCGGCGGCAAGCGTTTGTAATCAAGGCGCTGCGCTTTCCACCGAGTCTACCGATGCTATATTGGTTGCAGACTGGACGTTCGGGAGAGTCACCGTTGTTCGGGTTGATCAAGCCCGTAACGAGTACGACCGTGGAAGTGATTTTGCGGTTACGGATCAGCGCGCGGCATTCCCCGTCGGTCTGACCTCTGGTATTCCCTCACTTACTGTGATAGCGTGAGCCGGTTTTGAAGGAATTATTGCTGAACTTGAAAACGCAGGCTGTCAAAATTTTCGCCAAGCACGAATTCACGTCATCGCCAGAAAATCTCTTGAAAGATTGAAATGCCAGATAACTCATTTTGGGCCAGGATGTCCGCGCTTTCACTTTCTTTTTTCTTCTGTTTTACGGTATGTGGTTGTCGGGTGGAGCAGGAGCCTGTAGCGAAACCAACCCAAACAGAAAAACCGGTCCCACTCCCAGCCGCTGCCTCGGTCCCAGCTGTTCCCGATTTGTTGATTGATGATTTATTGAAACGCGATGATTTGGTGGAACCGGTCAAGAACGCAATTCGACTAATTAAAGCCAACGGTGGAACGACCGTCACGGAAAAATTTCTGGATGTTTTGATCAGTCAATACGATGTCAAATTTGCCATCAACAAACGGCTGGCACTAACCGTACGACCAACGAAAGCGACAACCACCACAGAAAACAAGCCGGTGGTCTATTCAACGGAACCGACAACGGCCCGAGATCATCTCGTTGGCCGGAATAAATTCTTTCGCATCGGACTGGAGCATTTTAATTCTCGCGAAATCGCTGGCTTGTCTGCAGCGGGTAAGGTTCGTGCGTCGAAGTTTTTAGACACGGTGTTCGATAGACGAATTAATATTGTTTCGGCGCAAGCCAAGGAAGAACTGTTGCGAGAAGGCCAAGCCATATTGCAAGAAAATCCTCAGTTAACATTGGAACCTCTATTCAATTATGGTCTTGGATTTGCGTACTCACAAACCAGGCAGTTTGAAGAGTCAAGACAGATGATGGCATTGTCGTATCAGAATTTTGCCAAAACCGAATATCCGGCCCGGGTTACTGTCTTGCCTTGTGCCTCAATCCTATGGTCGGAAGATCAGAATTCCGAGTCTCCGATCGAGGCCAGGCAATTGGCCGATTACTTCGTTTCAATAATTAACTGGTTGAAGCACGATTTTCGCGAGACACCCGAGGAACATCGGTTTGTGGCGGAAATGTTGCTCGATTTCATGCAGTGCTGCGTGAAAAAGAAAGAATTCGAAGTGCTCGATATGTTCCATGATGCAGTCGTGGAGCAGATTCATGTTCCCCAGTGGATTCGCGCTGTTACTCGCGGCAGATATTACGGCAGCCTTGCTTGGAGATATCGCGGGAATGGAATGGCAGATACTGTCTCCGAAGAAAACCGGAAAAGATTCGAGGAAAATGAAACCAAATCAGCGGATTTCTATCGGCAGGCCCTTGAAATTAATCCTATGTTTCCTGAGGCAGCGACAAGTTTGATTAGTCTCGTTCGAACCGGCCATGCCGATCAAACGGAGGAGTATTGGTTTGAACAAGCGATCAAGGGACAAGTCGATTACATGTCAGCTTACGATTCAGTATTGAACGGATTGTTGCCGCAATGGGGGGGATCATGTGAAAAGATGATTGAATTCGCCGATCGGCAGGCCTCCAAGAAACAATACGATACCATGGTCCCCTATTGTCTTGTGTCGTGCTACATGAAAATCAAAGATGATGCCATGGGACCAATAGAGGAACGCGTAGCGATCGTCAATGAGCCAAAGTTCGCGTTACGAGTGGTAAACGCTTTAGACGGTTTAAGCAAGAATGAAACTCCCAAAGTGTTTAACTTCCGATTTGCCAAACGAGATTTTTTTCTGACTCAAAAGGCAGCCATCGCCCTGATTGCTGATTTGAACAAGGAATCATGCGATGCCTTTGATGAGCTGGGTGACAATTACAACGGTTTGGCTTTGAAAAATCTATGGAACGGAAATCTGACGTTTAAACTCTTCCGGTCCACTGCGTACGCCTTTAGCGGGGAAACCGAAGCCGACGCCAGAGAGCTGAATGAAATGGGTGACTCGGTCTACGAGACGCGAATGGCGAACTCCGAAAAAATTCTCAAAATTTGCTCCGGCGTGTTGGCAAAATTCCCTGACACCAAAGCGACGCCTTACTTTCATAGACTGCATGAAATCACTCAACTGGAAACCGATTATATTAATGGAAAAGCAGTCCATTTGGGCTTTGATCCGGAGATGTCCATTTGGGCATTCTTGAATATTGATCAGGTCCGTTATGAATCTGCCAGTACCTTCACCATTGACAATACGAAGTCAAGTTTTGAGTTTGAATTAGCGTGTCAAGCCATAATGCCCGGCAGTAAAGTCGTCGAATGTGAAATTGAATTTCCGACGCTGGAAAAAAAACATCTCATCGGGCATCATTTAACTCCTTCGGTCGTATTGGCAGATTACAATAGCTACCAATTCTCATTTGGACTGTTGCGAAGCTACGAAAGTACGCCCTTGCCAGTTCATGTGCCCGATCTGGGACAACTGGCCTTCGGGTACTCAACGCTGGACAAGCCCTTGATGTCTTACACGACGCGAATTGTCGAAGGACCCAATAAATTACGCCTGCTTGTCAAGCCGGGCTATGTTGAAGCATTTGTTAACGACCAGTTTATCTTTCGGACCAGCAACCCGAAAATTCGTGGTGGTCGAAATCGTTTTAAACTCACCCAACCGCTTTCCAGAAAAGGTCGAGGGGCGTTTCGGATTTCAAATATTCGCCTTCAGAAAGTATCCGATCAGCCTCCTCCAATCACGGGTCCAAGCGATGACCTGATAAAATATTATCAAGCCGAAGTTGACGCGGAACCTAATAACAAATGGTCGATGTTCTGGCTGGCACAAGCCATTCATCAATCAGGCGACTTGGAACGCGCGACGGAACATTATAAGTCTGCGATTGAACTCGGAATTGAAAAGTCCCTCGCCGCGCTGTACCTGGGAGATTGTTGCGAACGAACCAACAAGCTCACGGAAGCATTGGATTGGTATTTGTTATCAGCCCAACCGGAATTCGAGGATGTCACCAAAGTTTTTCCGCGACAGACCACACAAACCTATAGCAATTCCAATCATTGGTCCGCTTTTAGATTGTCTTGGTTGCAATTGACCTCACCTGATGAAAAAATCCGAAAATCGTTGAGTTCACGTCAATCCGTTCGCTCAGAGCCGCCTCACGAATTGCTCTGGACGGTCAATTTGTTAACGGCACTCCAAGCCGCCGAAAAAGAAGATTTTTCGTCGGCGGAACGATTGGCTCGGCAAGCGTTACCACAATGTTCGGTTGAAGAGGAAGAAACTGTCCTGGCGATGATCGAAGCGTTCAAATCGCGGCGTCAATTCATTGAACAAGCCGACGCGCCGGCGTTCTATTTGCGGGCCGCCAAACCAATTCCTTTCTTCCAGACGTTTGAGGATGTATTGGATCCAAATTGGAATCGAACGTATTAGATTTTTTTGTCTGGATCAACATGAGACTTCCACCCGTTCTGCGGATTTTACGTATGCGACTGATCGCAAAACAAGCGGTTGGAATTTGTATCGCTGCGGCGCTTCTGTTTTCTGAATTCTGCATTGCACCGAGCACGATTTTTAGCGGTCGTGCAACGATCGACAATACCGGTTCGGACACATGTAGGGTCTTGATCGGCAGCCAGACTCCGGCTGACCAATCTCGACTTTCGCCTGCGCAGGCTGACATGACTGGCGGTGATATCGCTTTGTCCTCGAGCAGTCCTAGTCGGCCTGAAACTCCACCGCGAGTTTCGAATCAACCGACGACCGCCTTGGAACACTTGTACGGGCGAAAGACCTACGACAGCTTTGGTGTCGATCATTTCAAAAACAAACTCACCCAAGCGACTGCGGAACCCCTTCAACAACGAGCGCTCAACTTTGTGGAGCGAGTTTTCGATCAGTTGCCCAATCGAGATGCGATTGCTACCTGGCAGGAACTGTTGGCGGAAAGCGATAAATTATTTCACGATTTGGACGAACATGACCCGACCTTGCGGGCCGATCCATTGTTGGTCGCTTGCCATGGAATCGTCGCGGGCAATTGTGGGGATGAACCTCTTGCCCGCCTGAAACTAACCCAAGCCATTGAGCAGTTCAAGAACCAAAATTATCCTGCCCGCACGGTTGTTTTTTGTCATCACCGACGATTTTACTTTCAGCCATCGAACACCCCCGATGCCGAACTCCGTCAACCATTGATCGAATATCGCGATGCCTTAATTTCATGGCTGGAACGTGATTTCGAAGCGACGGAACAGGAGTATCGCTATGTCGTTGAAAACATTCGCTATTTTTTGGCGCAATGCCGAATTCATAGGACACTCGATTTAGTGGATCAATTTCATGTTTCATTCGTGCAACAATCACATTTGCCAAAATGGATTCGATACATGACGCGCGGCTATTGCTGTCTGATTGCCGGGATGGAAAATTACGAATGGAAAGAGCAAAAGTTTTTGTCCAAGACGGGGCAATCATCGGATCCAAATTTGGACAAAGCGATCGGTTTTTTTCAGCAAGCTCATCAAGGAAATCCAATGTTTCCTGAGGCGGCGACAGAGATGATCAGGCTCAGTCAATACCGACCGTTCGATGACGAGAAAATGCGGAAATGGTTTCAGGAGGCGAAACAGGGGCAAGTCGATTTCATGCCCTTGTATCGCTTGCGATTGGGGTTGTTGTTACCCTCCCATGGTGGTTCCGTGCCGAAGATGTTGGACTTTGCTCGGACGACCGTGGCAGATGCAGATTTTGACACAATGGTACCGGAGGTCCTGTTGACTTGTTACTGGATGTTGACCGATCAGGTTGAGGTGGAGGATGCGGACCGCACGGAAGCGCTTCAGGATCCCAAACTGAAACAGGAGCTGCTTGCAATCATTGAAGGCTTCTTGACCAATAATCGTGTCAACGTGGCCGATGGCTCAATTGTAGCTCCCGCTTACTTCAACACCATTAAAGCCGTTTGGGCGATTCAAGGCGGTGATATGGCAGCTGCCGATGTGGCAATTCAAGAGTTGAACAATCACTATGATCAAGCAGCGCTCAAGCAGTTAAAAACGAATGCCACGACTTTTGATGTATTCCGCTGCCAAGCTTACGCTTTGACGAGTGAGTATGAATCCGAAGCAACTCAGTTAATTGAACTTTGGGGCGACACACGCGAGGCTCGCCTGGCAAGTTCTCGTAAGATTCGTGAATTGACGGAACAAGTGCTTGCTGAAAATCAAAATTCGATCAGTTCGCTGTTTTTCAAACAGGCTGGAGAGCAGGTAGCGCTGGAAGAACGTTATACGAACGGGCGGGAAATTGTACTGACTTTCGATCCCGAATTGTCGATGTGGAAAAGCCGAGATATTCAGCAGATTCAATTTGAATCAGAAAAATCCGCGATTATCAATAACCTGATCGGCGACTCAGAGTTTTCTTTGTCGTCGATCGTTCACACGCCCGGAAGTAAAACGATCCGTCTTGAAATCGAGTTTCTTACGGACAGTCAAGGTAATCGAAACACCAATGGGCCAACTGCATCGGTGATTGCTGGAGATTATTTTAAACGCTCCATGCATATCGGGGTCAGTGAGGGAAAGTTGCCACTTGATGAAACTTCACCCACAACTAGTTCGCTGGGAAAATTGCGATTTGGTGAAACTCATCCAGATGCCCCCGAATTTTTTTATGATGTTGAATTGCAGGCCGGCAAAAACCAGCTAGAGGTCAAGGTTTGCGAGCACTATTTCGAAGTGTTTCTTAACGACCGGTTCATTTTTCGCTCGCAATCGAATTGCCTCCATCGGGGCTCGGATTTTTTTCAATTGGTTCAACCGCCTTCCCAGATGGGCCGCGGAAAAATGCGGGTGTCCAACATTCGGCTGAAACCTTGGCGCTCCGTCCATCCCTTTTTCGAAGTCACTCCCGAGGAGCTTGTTGCGTATTATCGTGGCGAACAAGCACGGGACTCTAAAGACAAATGGTTGAACTTGTGGTTGGGCGAATCGTATCACATGACCGGGAAATTTGAGTTGGCGATTGAGCAATATGAACTCGCCATTAAACAGGGGTTGAATCCAGCAGTTGCCGGTTTCTACATCGGAGATGCTCACGAACGACTGGGAGATATACCGGAGGCGATTCAATGGTATCGTCTCGGTGCGAAAAAAGAGACTCAAGATTTGACGCGATTGTATGGCCGCACCCATCGGGATTCCTATAGTAATCCCCAGCACTGGGCCGCCTTTCGACTGGCTTGGCTCGCGGTAACAACTCCTGTCTCGAAAGAGAACCCGATCCCATTCAACAGCTTGGACTATGCCTCACCTTTGGCACCGGAGCATATCGCTTGGCTTGACGATCTACTTGCGGCACAACAATTAGCGATCAAAGGTGACTTTTCTGCTGCTAGCGCACTTGCCCGGCGAACGTTGCCGAATTGCAATTCGAAATCGGAAGCGAAAGTTATCGAGATGATTCAAGCTTTCGAGAGTAAAAAGTGTTTTTATGAGCCTGAGAATTCGGCTCCTATCTATCAAATGGTCGATAAACCGATTCCCTTCTTGCGGCATTTCGAAGATCACCTTCTGTTGGATGAAGCGAAAAACTATTGAACCAGCGGACTATATTTTCGCCCAGTGAATTTGATTGACCTAATGTATTGCGCTGCCCCAATCTGATCAATATTCAGTGATCGAAGCCCTCAGCCAACGGATGTCGCCATTATCAAGGCACTGACTCGGTGAAAGGATGGATTGTAAAATATTCCTGAACCGATGACTAACTGGAGAGGAAGCTGGTATGAACCGAGCGAACTTGTTTGCCTTAGCAGGCGTTCTGCTGATGTCATCGCCTGGGGTTCGTGCCGCTCAAATCGATGTCCAACTTCCGCCGGGATTCCAGATTGAGAAAATTGCGGGCAATGATTTAGCGACGGATATTTATTGTTTGGCAGTCAATTCACGCGGGGATGTATTGGTTTCCGGACCGGGTTACATTCGAAAGTTAATTGATGCCGATGCCGACGGAATTTTTGATTCCGCCGGGTTGTTTGCCGATCGACCTCAGTCGGGGGCCCAGGGATTGTTGTGTATCGATGAATTCGTGTTTGCCGTCGGGGACGACGGAGTCTGGCGATTTGAAGATCGCGATCGAAACGGTTTGGCTGATGGACCGCCGGAAAAGATGTTGGCCATCGGTACCGGTGGCGAGCATCTTGCTCACGCGATTCGACGCGGGCCTGATGGTTGGTTTTATTTGTTGGCGGGCAACGCGACGCCGATCAAGCCGGAATATTCGAGCGGTCCGTTTTCACCGGTGAAGCAGCCACGCGCAGGGTTTTTGATGCGGATGTCGCCCGATTTTCGCATTCAGGAAGTGGTCGCGCACGGATTTCGAAATGCCTATGATTTCGCCTTCAATGATCGCGAACAGATATTTGTTTACGACAGCGACGGCGAACGCGATGTGTCATTGCCCTGGTATCGTCCGACTCGGGTGTTTCAAATTCAACCCGGCGATGACGCTGGCTGGATCGATGAAGGCTGGCGGCGGCCAAGTTCGTTTTTCGATATGCCGATCGAAGTCGGTGCCCTTGGTCGAGGGAGTCCGACCGGCGTCGAATGCTATCGCGGCTCCGCATTTCCTCCCGAGTTTGCCGATGCAATTTTCGTCGCCGATTGGACGTTTGGAAAGATCACCGTTTTTAAGGTCGATCCTGCCGGCAATCGATATGACCGGGGAAGCGATTTTGCCGTGGCCGAAGGCCAATTCGGTTTCGCAGTTACAGATCTCGTCGTCGATCGAGATGGCAGTTTGCTGGTAAGTGTCGGAGGTCGAGGGACGGCGGGGGCGGTTTACAGGATTTCACCGGCAACTCCCGCGGAAGCAATTGCCGCACCGGAAGCGACAAATTTTCAGACCGACCTGGATGATTCGATGGCGCTGTTGCAACAGCGATCGGCCTGGAATCGCGAAGAAACGATTTCCGTATTACAGGCATTGAGCGGAGATGACGGACCAGCAAGTTTGCGGGCGTTGCAGTCATTAGTCGGTCGCGTCGATTCAGTCTGTGTCGATAATCAGTTGCAAAATCTACTGATATCGGGTGTCCTGAACAACTTGAAGCCGTTTGATTTGGTTCGCGCCAAGTTGGTCTGTCGAATTGTCAGTTGCTTAAGCGAGTCGGCGATGGACGGACTGGATCGAACGGAATTGCCGATTCCATCACAATTGTTGTTGCAGCTAGTCGAGGCGCGCGGCGAATCCGCGAAAATTAAATTGCTGACCGATGTCGTAGCAAATCTGAAGTCATCACCGGGCGATTTGTTGGCGATTTGCCGAGTGGGACAGTTGGCTTTAGGAGATTGTGGAAATTCGTCAGTGCCGGAAATGTTTCGGGGCTACGTTTCGAACGAATCGTGGTTGGAAAACAAGGACGCCCGAAATCATCTATCCGCGGGCTTCGTGGATTCGATCAAACATGCTTTGGCCTTGGGTGAAACGGAGACGGCGGAAGAAATCGGTCGCTTGGCCGCGATGTCCCGGTCCGGTGACTCAGAACTGCAACAATTGATGTTGGCTCAGATTACTCCCGACGGTTCCCCGGTCGCGGACATTCATTGGATGAACTGTTTGGCTCAGACAGGTTCGATCGATGCGGAGCTGATGCGATCTCGATTGGCTGAAGCGCTGGCAAACTTGGATCGCAAAATTCAAGCGGGAAAATTTCCGACTGATCAAAATTGGGTGCCGAGAATGGGGCAATTGGCAACCCAGTTAATCGCCAACACGCCAAAGTTGGCGAGCGATTTATTGATACCAATTGACGGACGAGATGGGCAGTCTTTTTTGGTCGGTACATTGCCAGAGAGCATGCGTGAATCGGCGATCGTCAAATTTGCGGGCGCAATCGAAAACAATTTGGATCAGGCGACACAGAATCAGTTGCGAGTCGTAATCGGTTCACGATTGCCGAGTTATCAACCGTTGTTGCGACGCGCGGCTCAAGTTTCGCAATTGCGCGAGTTAGCGGTACTTGAGTTGACGAAGTTTCGAGCAGTCGAAGATCGCGAATTGTTCGTGGAAGGACTTAACTCCTGGAACAATTCGTTGGTAAAAAATTGTGCGATTGCTCTGCGCCGAATGGGTCGCCAGCCTCAAGCCGAACTGTTACTGAGTGCCTTCCAAGCCGCCGGACGACTGGGTTGGGATGCGGCGGATGTTGCGACACGAGATCAATTGATGTTGCTATTACAATTGCAGACAGGGCAGACGTTGGGTTACCAATTCAAACAACCAGACCGAATCCAAGCCGAATCGTTGCAGCGGTGGGGCGTTTTTTTGAAGTCAAAACACCCGATAGAATTCGAAAAACTATTTCAAACTGCTGCGAATGCGAATTGGGTGGAAACTCTCACACAAATCGATTGGTCGGCCGGTGACCTCGCCCGAGGGAAATTGTTGTATCAACAACTCAAATGTGCGCAATGCCACGACGGGAACATGGCTCTCGGTCCGCGATTGGAAGGCATCACCAAGCGGTTCGGTCGGGAAGATTTGTTTCGCTCGATTCTGGAACCTTCGGCTCAAATTTCGGATCGTTATCGAGCGGTCGTATTTCAAAATGTCGATGGCTTAATTTTCAAGGGAACCATCGTCTATGAATCGGTCGATGGTGTTACGCTGCAGGATGCCAACGGTGAGACAATTCGCATCAATCAGTTGGACATTGAATCGAGAAAAATCTCCCAGCAATCGGTCATGCCCGATCGACTATTGGATGGAATTCGTCCGGAACAGTGGGCTGATTTGGAAGCGTACTTGAAATCGTTGTAACCAATTCGGTTGGTTGACAGAACGAATCATTAAGAATCAACATTTTCCGATCGCAATTTAGGTTTGAACAAGTCACAATAGTTGCGAACCGGTAGCGGTTCTGTTAACAATGGAAATTGCTAAACTATCAATGTCTTGAAAGTTCTGCGCGGATGGTTTCGAGGCCAAGACCATTTTTTCGAGTTTTTAATAACTATTGTTGACGTAATTTTAATTCCTATCCGTCGGCGAAGTACTTTAAGGCTTCGCCAGGAGATGTCGACTCAATGCCTGATTGTCGCCCGAAAATAGATCGCCATTGGAACGTGATGATCGGAGTTTGCGGGATCGCCGCGACCGTAATCTCGGTTTTTTTCGTGGGCGCCGAGAACGGTTTTGCGCAGAGTCAACCTGCGCTTGATTCGTCGGCCAATACGGAATCGAAAGCCACGTTCGTCGTGGACTATCTCCGTGACATTCAACCAATTTTCGAATCACATTGTTATCAGTGCCATGGTCCCACGAAACAGGAGAGCAATTACCGTCTTGATTTGCGGGCCCGCGCCATGGGAACCGGTGATCACGGAGCGGCAGCGATCAAACCGGGCGACAGTTCGGACAGCCTGTTGATTCAGTTTGTTTCGGGCGATGGCGATTTGCTGATGCCGCCGGAAAACCTGCCGCCGTTGTCGGCTGAACAAGTTGATTTATTGCGTCGATGGGTCGATGCCGGAGCAGATTGGCCGGACGACGGCGAAGAACTTGAACCGAATCACATCACGACCGATCATTGGTCATTTCAGCCGATTGCAATCGTTGCGCCGCCCGAACTTGAAGCGCCCGACCAGTTCCCGATTCAGGGTTCGATTGATCGATTTGTATTGGCTGAACTGGCGGAAAACGGGCTGTCTCCTTCACCGACCGCTGATCCGGTTTCGCTGATTCGAAGAGTTCATTTGGACATGTTGGGTTTGTTGCCTACGCCCGAACAAGTGGAGGCGTTCGTCCAGGATCCGTCGTCGGCCGCGTATGAGCAACTGGTAGAAAATGTGTTGGCCAGTCCTCATTATGGTGAGCGCTGGGCGCGTCATTGGCTGGATGTCGTCCGTTTTGGTGAATCGACCGGTTACGAAGTCAATCGCGATCGGGCGAATGCCTATTACTATCGGGACTATGTGATCCAGGCGCTGAACTCGGACAAACCCTATCGCGATTTTGTCATGGAACAAATCGCTGGCGACGCTTTGGGTGTCGATGAGGCAACCGGATTTTTGGTCGGCGGGCCGTATGACATTGTAAAGAGCCCCGATATCAATTTGACCTTGATGCAACGCGAAGACCAATTGGCCGATTATGTGAACACGTCGACAACAACATTTCTCGGGCTGACGGTCGGATGTGCGCGTTGTCACAACCATAAATTTGATCCGATCTTGCAACGCGATTATTTTGCGATCCAAGCCATTTTCGCGGGCGTGGAACATGGCGAGCGAAAATTATCTGGGCGATCGAATCCGGGTTTGTCGGTGTCGATCGAAAACGTACAACAGGAGCTCGAGCAACTGACATCGCGGCTCACAAAGTTCAAAGAATCAGCGCCCGCTACCGCCGAAATTACCGACCGGTTGCCGATTCTAAACCCAGCGATGAACTGCGACGAATTCGAACCAACATTGGCGAAGTGGATCCGGTTTAAGGTCGGCCGAACGAATCAAGCCGAGCCGTGTCTGGACGAATTGGAAATTTATGCCAGCGGTGACGAAACTAATTTGGCGTTGGCATCGTTGGGCGGAGTCGCCTCATCGGGGGGCGATTATTCCGGCAATCCCAAACACAAGCTCGAGCATATCAATGATGGCCAGTATGGCAACGATCACAGTTGGATTGCCAGCCAGAGTTCGGGTGCCTGGGTCCAAATCGCCTTGCCCGAACCGCGCCCGATTCAAAAAGTGATCTGGGGGCGTGATCGCCAAGGGGGACTCAGCGATCGCTTGGCCATTCGTTATTCGATTGAGGTGTCCGTGGATGGCGCGCAATGGCAAGAAGTGTCTAGTTCGTATCGCCGCCAACCCTATTTGGTCGAAGGACAGGCGGAACTCGAGGGAGATTTCATCGAGCGATTACCAGCAGAACTTGCTGAACCAGCGAGGAAATTGCTGGCCGAGATTGACGCAGCGCGAATCGAGGCGCAACGACTCGACGGGCAAATTCCGCTGGCGTATGTTGGACAGTTTAAAGAACCTCAGACAATTTTTCGCCTTCATCGTGGCGATCCATTAGCGCCACGCGAAGAGGTCCTGCCGGATACTTTGACAGTGCTCGGCACGCTCGGGTTAAAAAATTCCACGCCCGAACGACAGCGACGGCTAATGTTCGCCCAATGGTTGGTTTCGGAAAAAAATCCGCTGACGGCGCGGGTCATCGTGAATCGAGTTTGGCATTACCATTTTGGACAAGGGATTGTCTCGACGACCAGCGATTTTGGTAAAAACGGTGGCGCGCCGACGCATCCCGAGTTGCTGGATTGGCTGGCAACCGAGTTCATGGCTCAGGGATGGTCATTGAAATGGCTGCATCGACAGATTCTATTGTCGAGCACGTATCGACAGGCCGCGACTCCCCGAGCGGAATCGCTTGCCATCGACGCGGACAGTAAACTGTTGTGGCGGTTTCCTCCTCGTCGTTTGGAAGCCGAGGCGATTCGCGACTGTGTGTTGCAGGCCTCCGGAAAATTGAATTTGGCCGCTGGTGGCCCAGGATTTTTGCTGTTCAAGATCGATCGAGAAAATGTGCATCATTATTTTCCGCTGGAAGAGTTCTCGGCGGAGCATTTTCGACGAATGATCTACATGACGAAAATTCGACAAGAGCAAGACGATGTCTTCGGCGCGTTTGACTGCCCCGATGGAGGACAAACAATGCCCAATCGGAATCAAAGCACGACGGCGCTGCAAGCGTTAAATCTAATGAATAGTCCGTTCATTATCGAGCAAGCGAAATTTTTCGCTGAGCGGTTGGAAACGATCGCGGGAAAACAACCGCAGGATCAAGTTCGGTTGGCCTATGAGTTGTTGTTCTCTCGTCTTCCCACCGAACTCGAGACCAGCGATGCCTTGGGCTTCGTCCAACAACAGGGATTGATCGCATTTTGTCGTGCGATGTTGAATGCCAACGAGTTTTTGTTCCTGAGCTGAAAACGATGCCTCAACCATTTCATAGTCGCCACTTGATGGACCGCCGCAATTTCCTGTCGAATACGACGACCGGTTTGGGGGGGATCGCATTGATGCAATTGCTGGGGGCACAAAACCTGTTGTCCGCTGCGCAAAATGACCAATCGCCAATTCGTCCATTGATTGACCCCACGCGACCCAATTATCCGCGGCAACCGCATTTTAAACCGGCCGCGAAAAATGTGTTGATGATTTTTTGCGCGGGTGCTTGTAGCCAGCTTGATACGTTTGACTACAAGCCCAAGTTGATTGAGTTGGATGGAAAACCGATGCCCGGGGAGAAGATCGTGACCTTTCAGGGCGGCCAGGGAAATCTGCAGCGCAGCCCTTGGCAGTTTAAGCCGCGAGGTCAGTCCGGCAAGATGGTCTCAACGTTGGTGAATCATTTGGGTGAACTAGCGGACGACATGTGTTTTGTGCACTCGTTGACCAGTAAGACGAATACCCATGGACCCGGCGAAAATTTTATGTCGACCGGATTCACGTTGGATGGTTTCCCGAGCATTGGGTCTTGGGCCTCGTATGCGTTAGGCAGTGAAAACGAAAATTTGCCGGCCTTTGTCGCGATCCCAGATCCACGTGGCAAACCACAGTCCAGCGTAAATAATTGGGGCCCCGGATTTTTGCCGGCGGTATTTCAGGGAACTGATTTCAATGCCAGTTCGCCCGTTCGCAACTTGGATCGACCGAGCGAAATTTCTGCTGGTCAAGATGTTGCGACTCGACAGTTTTTGAAACGACTGAATGAGCGACATCTGGATCAGTTTCCGGGCGATTCGGAACTTGCAGCGCGTATCGCCAGCTACGAATTGGCGGCCAAAATGCAGTTAAGCGTACCCAAAATTTGTGATCTTTCTTCTGAGCCAGAACATGTGCTGAAAATGTACGGCGCTGATTCACCGAATTCGCTCAAGGCAGCATTTGCGCGGAATTGCATTTTGGCGAGGCGATTGATTGAACAGGGTGTTCGATTTATTCAGTTGTTCAATGGCGCCTATCAAACCGGTGGCGAAGGGACCAGTAATTGGGATGGCCACAAACAACTCAAGGAACAGTACAAGATTCACGGAGAAATCCTCGACCAACCCGCTGCCGCGCTGTTGCAGGACTTGAAACAACGGGGGTTGTTGGAAGATACCTTGGTTGTGTGGTGTACTGAATTCGGGCGAATGCCAACCTTTCAAGAAGGGGCGAGCGGGCGAGATCACAACCCAGCCGGATTCACGTCGTGGCTGGCAGGCGCGGGTGTGAAGTCTGGTTATTCGTACGGGGCGACGGACGAGTTTGGCTATAAGGCAGTGGAAAATGTGGCGACAGTCTATGATTTTCATGCGACAATCTTGCACCTGTTGGGGCTGGATCATCGACGACTCAGTTTTTACCATAACGGAATTGAACGGCGCCTGACCGACGTGCATGGGCAGGTGATTCACGATATATTATTGGAAACTTAATACTTAGGAGTTACTCATGCAGCGCAAATCAAATGAAAAATCCGGTTGGCATCGTAGGTCGGGCCTGGTCTACCAAGTCACTCCGGAAGAGGTTCAACAGTATAATGATCAAGGTTATCTGATCCTGAATGGCTTTTTAAATGCCGCAGAACTGGCGACACTTGATCCCTGGTTCGAACATTTCATCATGGGTAACGAGCCGGGCATGGAACGCGATTTTTGCGACATGAGTCAGCCCTACGGCACGCCTTTCGAAGAGTTCCGATTGGTCAATGCGATGTTGCCGAGTAAGTATCGTTCGGAATTGGTTAACAACATCTATTTTCAAGTTGCTCAAAGCGTGGCAGATCAACTCTACAGCGGCGGCCAGGCGGTCATGGATTACGAGCAGTTTCTGGCCAAGAAACCTCAACAACATGCCGCTGAATTTGCCATGCATCAGGATTTGGGATATTGGCCCAAGACGGAAAAGACTTGGACCGCGACTTTTTCGTTAGCGTTGACCGATTCCGATTTGGTCAATGGTTGCCTGCAAGTTTGCCCTGGGACCAACAAGGAACCCGAACTACGCCAACATCGCCCGAAGGACTTTGGTGGAAAATCAGGCGATGGGGAAGTGAATCGGGACGAATCGCATACTTTGGTAATCGAAACCAAGGCGAGCGATGAAATCGTCTACCTCCCTGTCAAACGTGGAAGTGTGACGATTCATGATGAACGGATTGTCCATGGCTCGGGTGGCAATACGTCCCAGGAATGGAGAAAGACGTATGTGATGGCATTTCGCGATGCCCAAACCGTGCAGCAAGAACGCGCAATCGGATTCACCCATTCACATAATGATCAAGTGAATTGGGACGAGATTGTCCATTGATTTTTTTTGCTCGGTCGACTCGGAAATCGAGTTTCGGTCGGCGGGCCATATTTTTTTCACTGGTTTCGGATTCCCTGCCGGACCAAATTCGGCCATCACTGTTTGACCGCTTGATGGTTTGGGGAAAACCTTCGAACCAAAAAAAACGCAAACGAATTTCGTTTGCGTTGGCGCACTCAAGGTTTTTGAAATAATCGTCAGGTGGGTCGAACGGTTAACTGCGTTTACCGTCGTCCAATCAATTGATAGCGTCGCCAGAATGTCGTGGCGCTATTTCTGTTGGCGCACCGGAAGGGGCGGGATATGACATTTCCATCGGAGCGACTGCGTTCGATGGGTACGACATTTCCATGGGAGCCGCATCGGTCGGATAACCGATCGCTGGGTAGGCGGAATCCGTCATTGAATCGCATCCGCATCCACTATCGCAAGTTTCGCAACCGCAACCCTCATCACATGCGTGACGACGAAAACTCAGACTCTTAACTCGGTCCGTCATCCGTTGCAGGACATTGGGTTTGCAAGGATCAACGGGCACGTCGACCAAAGCCAGTCGTTTGCGAGTGACGCATTCGCTAACGAGCGCCAAGCGACTTTTCGAACAACCGCATTCATCTGTTTCGCAAACGCGTTTCAGTCGTTTGACTTCACGCGTTACATCCACCAGCGCAATTTTTTTGCGGGTTTTTTGGCAAACCGAAGCTGCATCACAGCAATCGCAATCTTGGGCTGACAAAACAGTTGGGCAAACGAATGCCAAACATAAAATGCCGGAAAACATCAACTTGAGCATGCTGCACCTTTTGGGAATCGGGAGATTTAATCTCGTATATCGTGGCGAGTTTTGGAATGTCGCGACGTAGTCAATTGGGTCGGAAAGTATATTCCCGACCTATGTGTATTCGGTCAACGCTAGCTCAAAGGATAAGACAGATCAAACTTATTTAACGCGGATTTTGGCATCGGCCCCGTTCGGCGAAGGCAGGATGCGTTCGATCGATACAGGTGGAATATTCGACGCACGGGCAGTTCGATCTTTCGCCCCCGATAAGCACCTGCGCCTGAGAGGATCGCAACGGTGGCCGGGCGCTGACCGACGCGGTCCATGTCGTCGATCTGTGTCGGCAAGGGCCTTAATGGTGGGTTGAAAAATCAAAAAAAAACCACCAGCCGAATTTGGCTGGTGGTGGATACCGATCGAATTTTTCGGCGCTACATTAGGGATAGTCGACGACTACACCCCAGGTCGCCCGATTCGATTAATACATGTCCTGATCGCCACCGTGTCCATGGCTGCTACCGGCTTTTTCTTTTTTCGGTTTTTCGGCAATCAGTGCGTCGCTGGTGAGCAACAGGATGGAAACGCTGGCGGCGTTGTGCAAAGCGGTTTTGGTCACTTTGGCAGGATCGATCACACCCGACTTGACGAGATCTTCGTACGTGTCAGTCAGGGCATTGTAACCGAAGTTGCCTTTACCTTCCAAAACTCGTTCGCAGACAATTCCGCCATCTTGTCCGGCATTGGACGCAATCATGCTCAGCGGCGAGCGGCAACTTTTGATTACAATGTTGTAGCCGGTTACGAAATCATCGTCACTGTCTTTGGCAGGAGCGACTTGGCTCGCCGCTCGCAACAGGGCCACACCACCGCCGGGAAGAATGCCTTCTTCGACAGCCGCCCGCGTGGCATGCAGGGCGTCTTCGACGCGTGCTTTCTTTTCTTTCATTTCGCTTTCAGTTGCAGCACCGACGTTAACTTTTGCGACGCCACCAGCCAATTTAGCCAATCGTTCTTCCAGTTTTTCACGATCGTAATCGGAAGAGGTGTTTTCGATTTCGCGGCGAATTTGATCGATGCGGGCTTTGATTTCCGAATTCTTTCCGGCTGGTTCGATGATTGTCGTTTGGTCTTTACCAACCATGACTTTCTTTGCGCGACCAAGTTCTGCCAAGCCAATGGAATCGAGTTTCATTCCGAGAGCTTCGAAGACCGCGGTGCCGCCAGTCAGGATGGCGATGTCTTCCATCAGGGCTTTGCGTCGATCACCATAGCCGGGGGCTTTTACGGCACAGCAATGGAAGGTGCCGCGCAATTTATTGATCACCAATGTCGCCAGGGCTTCGCCCTCGATATCTTCAGCAATCATCAACAGCGGTTTGTTTTGCTGAACGACTTTTTCCAGCAATGGAACCATATCCTGGATGTTGGAAATTTTCTTTTCAAAAATTAGCACATAGGCGTCTTCGAGAACGCATTCCATGGAAGCGGTTTCGTTAACGAAATAGGGCGAGAGATAACCGCGGTCAAACTGCATTCCTTCCACCCACTCGACTTCGGTTTTCAGGCTTTTGCCTTCGTCGACCGTAATCACACCATCTTTGCCGACCTTCTCCATCGCACCGGCCAGAAGTTCGCCGATTTCGGCATCGTTGTTCGCGGCGATCGCGGCGACGTTTGCCATTTCAGTTTTGTTTTTAATCTTGATGGACATGCTAGACAATTTATCGGAAATGTCCTTGACGGCCGCTTCGATACCGTTTTTCAATTGGATCGGGTTGACACCTGCGGTGACGGCTTTCAGACCTTCGTTGAAAATCGCTTCTGCCAACACGGTAGCAGTGGTCGTTCCATCTCCGGCCACGTCGCTGGTTTTGCTGGCGACTTCACGAACCATTTGGGCGCCCATGTTTTCATAGACGTCTTCTAATTCGATTTCTTTAGCAACACTGACACCGTCTTTGGTTACGGTGGGTGATCCAAAGCTCTTTTGCAAAATTACATTCCGGCCCTTGGGACCGAGAGTGACTTTCACAGCGCGTGCCAGTTTGGAAACGCCACGACGAATCGCTTCGCGGGCCTCTTGTTCGAAAGCAATCATTTTTGCCATGATTTGTGATCTCCTGATTTCAGGTTAATTGTTGGTAAGTTAAGAATTGAATTGTGGTCGGGGGACAACGGTTACTCGACTACGGCTAACACGTCGTCTTCACGCATAAGCAGGAATTCCGCCTCGCCGATTTTGATCTCGTCAGGACCGTAGGTGGTAAACAAGACCTGATCACCCGGTTTGAGTTGTAATGGGCTGCGCGTGCCGTCGCGCAGAATACGGCCGTTGCCGACGGAGATCACGGTGCCCCGAACTGGTTTGTCTTTGGCAGACTCAGGAAGGAAAATTCCGCCTGCGGTTTTGTCTTGGGAGGCTTCTCGCTCGACAACGATGCGGTCACCAAGGGGCTGCAGTTTCGCGGATGATTTGGAATTCTTGCCAGATTTTTCTGCGGTTTTGACGGCCATGTAGCGAGTCTCCTGAATGTTTCGAAGGGTGATAGATGGGACCGTCTCGAGAATGTTGAGAAAATTCGAGACTGCCATTTTTGCGGTATATTAAACGGTGGAGCGGAACAAAGGCAATTGGCGCGCCAATTGCCTTTCGCCGTAAAAGATATTTTTCCCCACCGGAAGGCGACTGCAAATCCAAACAACTTGAATTCGCGATGGGGGCCTTGAAAGAACGGGAACCCGTGAGAAAATCAATCATGTAAAGACGTGGGGACGCGATGACAGATTGGCAGAGGATTTTCGCGTGAATCGATTGGATTTTTGGCTTTTTGGGGCGCCAAGCTCAGAAAGATCGACAAAGTGCTCCTGAACAGAGGCAAAACCGTTGCCAATTGGTGCTTGTTTAGCACAATGAATAGAATACTGCCGTTTGGCGCCTGCCATAATCTAGTTGAAGATCGCGTTAAATACCTATGACCATCAAAGCACAATGCGGGAGTTGCGGGACTGGCTTTCAAGCGAAGGACTCGTTGGCGGGTAAACGAGTAAAATGCCCAAAATGTGACCAACCTATCATGATTGGCACTACGATTACTCCACCAAGTCCAGGCCAGGTTGGCGCTATGGCGCGCCCGGCGACCATCGGCAGCAGAAAAACGGCCCCGACACCGGCCTATAATCCGTTGTTGGATTTGCTAGACGAAGTCAAGGTAAAATCCGCCGTGCGCGGTCCGATGTGCCCGAATTGTTCGGCCGAATTGAGAACTGGTGCCATTCTCTGTGTCGCCTGCGGCTTCAACATCGAAACGGGTAAGCGATTGAAAACTTCAGTATCCGATGATGAGGGAGACGATATCGGAATCGCTGATGTTGGAATGACCGATGCCGATAAGATCATGGCGAAAGCCGAAAAAGACATCGATGATATGCCGGTCACCAGTCACGGTCAGGATTTCGGCGACGGCGCCGATTCGTTTTTGATCGCTGCGGTGGCAGGCGTCATATTGCTGGTGCTGATCGGAGCTGGATTGACGGTTGTGCTGACAATGGAGACCATTACACAATACGTGGCCTCGTATTTCATTAGCTTTTTGGCGTCATTGGTGTTAGCGGTTTGCATGGCAGTCTGGATTACCATTGTCGCTTTTTTGCAAAAACCCGCGCACGGTGTGGCCTGTGTTTTTACCGGCGGGTTATGGTGTATCGTATTCGGGTTTATGCAAGGCAAGCAATTGTTGGTACCGACTGTCGTGCTGTTGGCATCGTTGATTATCGGCGGAGCTTCTGGAACGATGACCATGTACAAAGGCATCACGCCATCCAATGAAAAATCCGATCGTCTTTGATCAACCTTACCGCGATCAATTCGAACGACTGTGGATTAGCCACGATTTTTCCGACACGGGACAACGTGCGGAATTCGGACTTGCGGTAATCTCAAAATTTGGGCCGGAAATTGTCCGCCATGGGAAACTTCGTGTTGACCCCTACAGGTTCGCAATAATCGGGTTGTCCCCGGTGCCTTATCACAAATTGTTCAGCCTTTGACGTGGACTCGGGGCATCCCATGCGGTAATCTTAAGAAGTTAGCGTAGCAGGGACCGATGCCAGCTTTGTTGCGGAACTGGCCGGCCCCTGCCCTGACGATTGCTGAAAGTCAATTGCCGATAGTTGCATTCATTTGGTCCACAACAATTCGCGAACTTCATGGTTAGACGATTCTACTCGGTCCGAATTCCGATCTTTGGCAGTGTGGCGATGTTGCTGATCTGCCTCGTGTTTTTCCTGTTGCCATTTGCCTTGCGTGGAGCCAGGCTGGGGCTGAAAGACATGCGGAACAATGTGGCCGACTGGTTGCCAATGGACTATCCGGAAACCAAAGACTTGGTTGAGTTTCGGGATTACTTTTACGGAGACCAGTTCGTAGTTTTAAGCGGGCCTTGGTGTAAAGAAGGTGACCCGGCCTATGAGCGGTTGAAGGAACAAATTCGTTGCGAGTCGCTGGAATATGAAGAGGATCTGAAGGCAGCCAAAAATGAAGAGGAACTGCGAGCCCATAGGAGGGGGGATGAGTTAGGTCTGCTGTTTACGGGTAAATACCACGAGGACTGGGGGCAGCATAACGAAAAATGGTTGATGGGCCGTAATGGAAAATGGTATTTCATCAATCGCAAGGGTGAATTGTTCCGGTGGGAAGGTCAGAACAATATCGTTGATGGCTTCAAACGATTTGTTGAGCGCACGGCCAACGGCAACAACAAGGCTAGTGGTACGTTCATCGACGAGTTCGGTCCGCCTCCGGATGGCAAAAACGAAAATCCGTTTTATCAATTCCCGGAAAAATTATGTTGTCGACCGTTTAAGTCGGTGATTTCCGGTCCGGATGTGTTCGAACAAATGGCCGGACCGGATGGGACCTTGCGCATCGGTAAGTTCGGCGACGAAGACCTGAGTACTTTTGAAGCCAAGGTCGAAGCCCACCAGCGATTGACTGGTGCACTGTTTGGCCCCACTCCGGCGCGCAGTTTCAACTGGACTTTTGATTCATTGTTGCAACAGGTTGACGAGCGGTTACGTGTAACGCTGAAGTCCGATCCAGCGTACCAACTTGCTTTTGACGAGTTTGTGAACCATGAAGTCGCGGCGAATTATCACGGCGAACTTGCCCAATTGGTGACTGCCAGTCAGTCAGAACGACTGGATGCATGGTATCGCGTTTGGTACCAATTGGAACTCGATCCTCCCACACGCCAGACTTGTTTAGTTGTGACACTCAACGAACCGATTATCGGGGAGTTGGCGCGAGCGATTGGTCGACCCATGATGGGCAAGCCACGAGGGCGTTTGCCAGAACTAGCGATCGGAAAATGTGGAATTCTTCTCGACAATTTTCACATGGGTGGCCCTCCTTGTGACAACGTTGCGATCGATGAAGAAGGTACCAACACGCTGATTCGCCTAGCGGGTTTGTCCCTGTTTATTGGCATGAGTTTGGCCTATCTGAGTTTCGGCAGTATCCGAATTGCCTTCATGCTGTTTTTCGTCGGCGTTACAGCCGCGATCTCAAGTTTGTCGTACGTTTGGTTTGGTGGTCAAACCATGGATGCGATTCTAATGACCATGCCTTCATTGGTTTATGTGATGGGACTTTCAAGTGCGGTCCATTACGTGAATTACTATCGCGATGCATGTCATGAGCATGGGCCCAGTCGCGCCGCAGAAATCGCGTTAAAACACAGTTGGTTTCCTTCGTTTTTATGTGCTTTTACGACCTCGCTCGGGTTGATTTCATTATTGACCAGCCCGATTCGACCAATTTACAAGTTTGGTTTTTTCTCCGCCATTGCGGTCATGGCAACGATGCTGCTGTTGTATTCTTTTTTGCCCAGTGCTCTGACAATCTGGAAACCGGGTTATAAACGAGTTTCCTCGGCAACGCCTCGTTCGCCATCCGAAATGTCATTCCGATTAGAAAGGATGTGGGATCGAATTGGTGAGTGGATTGTCGGCCATTATCAGTTGGTGCTCTGTGGCGCAGCTTTGGTTATGCTGCTGTGTTCGATCGGCTTGTTCAAAGTACAAACGACGGTCCATTTATTGAAGTTGTTTGATGCGGATGCCAAGATCTTACACGACTATCGCTGGATGGAAGAGAATCTTGGAGAATTGGTTCCGGCTGAAATTGTGATTTGCGTTGATGGCGAAGCGCAGCGCGAGCCCTATGCAAAAGCCGTCAGTGATGAACAAAAATCACTGGCGTTGCAAAACCTTCCTGCCGGTGCTGATGTCGATGACTTGATTATCAAATATGATAATAATGCGTTGGACCTCAAGTTTTCTATGCTGGAGCGAGTCGAGTTATCTAGTCGTGTTCGAAGACAATTGGAAAAGTTTTTCGGCCCGGAAGGGCTGGGAGTAGTCGGTTCAGGAATGTCGACCGACGTGTTTGTGCCCTTGTTTCGGATCGATTCAAGTGTCGATTCACTCATCCGACGGCAGTTTAGCGCGTCATTGTTTGCCAAACGATCCGAAATGTTGGCTCAGGACTATCTGGCCGCTGTGGGCGAAAAAAATTCGGGCAGTGCACCGGCCGATAAAGAGATCAAGGATCAAGACAAACTTGGTCGTGAAATGTGGCGCATCAGCATCCGGTTGGCGGCACTTAGTGACGTGGACTATGGACAGTTTATCAATGACCTGAAACGGGTGGTCGAGCCGATTGTCAATGCATACCGTTTCAGGACCAAGATTTTTCAGCAATTGCAAACGGAGTTGGGAGAGGGTGCGGGCGACCAAAGTCGGATTTTGGTATTGGGTCATGATCCCGATTTACGGGGCCAAGTTGTCGAGGCGGCCTCCACTAAGACTAAGTCCATGGCCGAGTTTGTGGATCAAACGTTTATTTTTTCAGATACTTTACAGGATTTACTGGAAAATCGCGGGATTACCAACATCAAGCTGAAAGATCGATCGAACCCCAAAAAATATTACGTCTGGCTAGATCCCGATCGCAGCGGGATTGCCGATCCAAAATTGGCACCTGACGAGATCGAAAAGCGAAAAGCGTTTTTTGACCACGAAACTTTCGGCAAGTTTCTCAAGCAGTTTGATTGTGTCGTCTTGATAGAAGATGATCCACTGTTTGACCTGGATTTCATCCGAGCCGGCTCGAAACAGTTGGTTGATTGTCGGGAACACGTTTTTGACATTGACCCGCGAACCAATTTGCCAGCAACCGGAATGCTGACCGCTTGGGATCAACAGAAAGCTGGTAAAGCCGTAGACATTTCGGCGATTTACACCGGAATTGTTCCAATCGTCTATAAAGCTCAGCGGGCGCTGCTAATGAGTTTGATTGAAAGCACGGGATTGGCGTTTTTGATGATCGCGTCCGTGATGATGGTCCTGTTGCGGGAATGGAATTCGCCGGTCCGTTTAAGGAATTTGTTGAATTTTAGGGGAGGATTTTTAGCGATGGTTCCCAATGTGTTTCCCTTGGTTATTGTCTTTGGCTACATGGGAATGCGCGGGATCAAAGTTGATATTGGATCGATGATGACGGCCAGTGTGGCATTGGGGGTGGCCGTCGACGACACGATTCACTTTTTGAATTGGTATCGCGTGCGACTGGCCAGTGGTCGGACCCGTTTGGAAGCGATCAAAGACACGTATGGCCGAGTGGCCACCGCGATGACCCAGACCGCTTTGATTGGTGGACTGGGATTGGCGGCATTTTCGTTGAGTACGTTTACTCCAACCCAACGATTTGGCACGTTGATGTTGTGCCTGCTGGTGGTTGCGCTGATTGGTGATTTAATTATGCTTCCGGCGCTGTTGGCAAGTCCGCTGGGAAAATACTTCGGCAAAGAACGGCCCCGAACCGAAGAAACAATCGTCGAAAGTCAACGGGAATTCATCGTGATTCCTACACAACTAAAAATAGTCGGAACCGATTCACCGGAAGTCATTCTGCCCGATGAATCTCGAACCCGAAATTCAAAACGACAGCACTAGAGTTTCCGACAGCATTAAATCGTGGATCTAATCGTCATATTTCAAATGTACACGATCTCCGCTTTTGGCGCTCTCGTGAGCGCTGACGACGACTTTCATGGCGCGGTAGGCGTCTTCCGGATCGGTGGTTTTACGGATGAAGCTGGTGACAGCGCGATGAAAACGATCCAACATTTGCTCACCGACGCTGCGTTCCGATTCCAGCGACTCCGTGTGCTGCCCCGCTTCATCGAACCAGGTTAAGCTCGATGGCAAGTCAATAAAAGCAATGCCTCGTTCGCAAAGAACTTGAATCGAAGCGGGCCGTTTGTAGGACAGCGCATCGGACCAACGTTCGGGTATGTAATGGCCGACACTGATTTGGGCTTGCGGTCGAGCGCCCCCACACGTGCTATTGGGTTCTTTGGGATAAGCCGGGAAATCCAGGCTGACCATCTGATAAAACAAATCCGTCGTCTCGTCGTGCTGTTCGTGAATCGCGCTGACCACCGAGGCGGGATCGTCATTGACCAAATACCGACACCAATCGACCTGTTCCATCAGGTACCGCCAAACCAGCGGACAATAGTCGCCGCGCCGTAAGGAATTCGATTGACTCTCCATCGGCATCCGCTCATGACAAAACAACAATCGCGGTTTTCCCAGTCGCGTGGCAATCAGTTCTTTAAGGCGGATTGTTGCTGGCGAATGGCGGCGCGGCAGCTCCGCCATGAACGCGACGCCGGATTTTTCGATTCTCGTTCGAATTTCCAGCGCTTGACTTGGCGAGATGTCGAGTGCAGCGGAACTATAAACGGCTTTGCCCGCTTCGCAGGCCGCCAAAATAGGTAGCGGCCCATACCATTCAGGCGATAACGCGAGCACAGCATCAATATCGTCGCGTTCAACGAGAGCCCGAAATCCATCGACGGAAACGGCTTTGAATTCTTCAGCCACCATCCGCGATTTTTCGGCCACTTCGCAACAAACCGCTCGAACTTCAAACCGATCGGACATGGCTTTCAATGCTGGCCGGTGACGTGTTTTCCATTGGTCGCCAAGTCCGATTAAGCCGACACGAAGTTTCATGAAGTTACAGCTGGTAAATTATTGGGAAACGCATTGGAACTAACCATTCATCGTTTGTCTCCCCGACGCCGACCCAACGATTGTATCATTTTCGTGAACGATTTACCAATTTCATAGTTGTTAAGTCGTCTTCGGCTCCGGGACGCTGCGAATTCCGCTACATTCTGTCGCATATGACAATTCGACCCTGTCATGATTGCCTTGACCACGGCGCCGCATTTGGAATAAAGGGTAGATCTTATTGAAATTGTCGTCTGTCGTTGAAAATCCAACTTGCCTCGACTTGATTTGCCACCACTCTGATAGCATCGGCCGCCGATAAGACACTAGGAGCGAAAGCAAGAAACTGAAGAAACCTTTCGAGCACGGATGCAAAGGTCTCATCGTTTTGGTTTGAATTGCTGCAAGGACGATTCGCACATTACCTGTGCAATACATGCAGGCTGAATGCTGGGCAAGGAATGGCCAACGTTTCAGGCTCAATTTCGGAGGAAATAAGTATGAAAGTTGTTTTAGCCGCGTTAACGCTTACCATGGTCGGTGTCGTTTCCAGTTGCGCCAATGCACAACAGCCAACCGACTATCGAACCGCTTACGAGCAATCTCAAGTCGGTGAAAAGCCGCTCTTGATCCTGGTTACTGCGACTTGGTGTCCACCCTGCCAAGTCATGAAAAAGACGACGATTCCTGAATTGATGCAGAAGGAAGCCTTCAAAGACTTCAACTATGCCACCGTCGACTTGGACGAAGAACAAACTCTGGGGCGCCAGTTGATTGGTAATCGGGGAGTTCCACAATTAATCATGTTTGAAAAACAGGGCGATCAGTGGGTGCGTCGTTACCTGACTGGAATTCAATCTCCGCAAACTGTCGAAGCTTTTGTTGCGCAGGCTGGTGCGGTTCGAATGGCGAATGTTGAATCCGGCGTTGTTGAGAAATAGTTCTTCCCATAAACTCAAATTAGTAAAAGAGCTACGGATATCCGCAGCTCTTTTTTCGTTTCCAGATCGCCACCTGCAATCAGAAGCCCTGGTGAAAATTTCAATTGTCATTCCGGTCATCAATGAAGCGACGACGATTGCCAACGCGATTGAACGAGCATGGCAATGCGGTGCCGACGAATTGATTGTCGTCGATGGAGGCAGCACCGATGGAACCATTGAATTGGTACAGCAATTGGATTGCACATTGCTAAGCGGCGCCACCGGACGTGGTCGGCAAATGAACCATGGTGCACAATCGGCGCAGGGCGATGTGCTGTTGTTTTTGCACGCCGACAATTGGCTCGGGCCCGGTGCCTGTCAACAGATCCGGACGGCATCTCGATCAGTCAATTCACTATGGGGTGGGTTTCGACAACGCATCGCTAACCCGGCCAAAAAATATCGTTGGTTAGAAGCCGGGAACGCGTGGCGTGCCAACTGGCATCGCTTGATCTATGGTGATCAAGCGATGTTTATCAGCAGCCAATTATTCCGTTCTGTCCACGGGTTTCCCGATCAGCCATTGATGGAAGATTTTGAGATTTCGCGAATTTTGGGTCGGGTCGCTCGGCCAGTCCTTTTGCCAGGTCCCGTGCATGTTTCTGCCCGTCGTTGGGAGCAAAACGGAGTCGTGCGCCAAACGTTGTTGAATTGGACTTTGGTGACGAAGTATCGCTTGGGTTACATACCCGAGCAGTTGCAACGCAGCTACCATCGACATGACCAAACGTAACGGCAACATCGCTCTTCAATCGCGCAAATTCCTTAAGCCCTTCCACCGAAGTTGCTCTTGGGAAGAATCCGGCGAGCCTGCGTTAGTGCTCAACTCGTGCCAAAGAATAGCCAATCCGTTTGTTCTTCAGCGATCAGGTCATTCCAAACAGTAATCGCGTTGACTTGTACTGCAGAAAAAACGGTCCGCATGTTGTCCAGTAACGGCGTGTCGGCAGCATACGACCAAATCGCCAAGACACCGCCGGGTTGTAGACTCTCACGCGCGGCGCGCAAACTCGCGACTGAATAAAAACCGTAACTTTGTTCTCCCAAAACATCTTCGGGCGAATGATCAACGTCAATTGCGATCAAGTCAAATGCGGACTCTGCTTTTGTCATCAGCTTAAAATAAATATCTCCGAGGTTCACCTTGAGTCTACGGTCAGTCTTCAATTTAGTGGCCAACGGTATTTTTTCAGTCACGAGCCAATCGATTACTGGCTGCAGGAATTCCACGACTTCCACTAAATCAACGTCGTCCGATTCGAGAGCTTCGGCTGCCGTGTATCCCAATCCCAAGCCCCCGACCAAGACACTCAATTTGCGATCGACGCCGGGAATTGAGTTTCGATTTTGGCGCACCAGCTGCAAACCGATTCTGGACAATTCGCGTTCGGATTCGGTGAGGTAGCTGCTCATCAAAAACTCGTGATTCAGCGTCACCTCAGTCACAATGGTTCCTGGTTTGGACAACAACTCTCGGCGGCGCAATATCAACGGGCCTAATGCAGTCTGTTGATAGTCCAAGATTTCGAAGATTGTCATGATGCTTAGGGACTATTCCAGTTTGGTGAATTTACGAATTTTGTTGCGGAATTCGGCAGAAAATGACGTTGTCCGGTCGGTCGATTTTCGCTAATTAAACAAGTCAATGTTTGCACGAATTTGACTCACTGGTTGTGGCTATTGCGCGGGCCAATTTCGGAACACTTTATGAGTAAAAGAAAGCCGAAAGAATGTCGACGCTATGTGGATCTTTGGGCAGTGCCTGGCATCCACCCCAGCAATATTGAATTTCTACAAAAACTCAAAACCGCTGATACGCAACACTTTACCAAGAACATGAGCGCTGTTGGTACGGTAAAAGAGCAAATTCTCGAAACCAAAAAATGGGAAACGAGCTATCTGATCGGCGTGCGAACTGATATCTGGAAGCCAGATGCTGCCGAAATGGAGCGGACGTTGGAAGTGTTGCAAGAAAAACGAAAAGATGAATTGCGTCGCGAAATCAAGGGTTACGGACGGTTGAACGAGAAGCAGTCGGAAAAATTGGATGAAAAATTGTCGGAAGATGCGGTCATGCAATTGCAGTCTGAAGACGTTGAGCGGCGGCGTTTGGTGCTAAAGCTGTTCAAGACGGCCGGCGAACGAGTCAATTGGGCCGGTACGATCGAAGAGATCACAACGACCGAAATCCAGAGCTCGCTGGGCTCAAACCGAAGTCTCTTGACGATGGCGGTAATGTTGCCCAGAAACGATTACGTAACAACTGTCCAACAAACTCACCGAACATTTCGAATTCCGTCTGTGTTCTCGTTTTGTTATTTCCTGGACGATCAGGTCTACTACGTGTTATTGCGACGACGTTGGTTTTCCATCGGCGCGGACTTCGACGTGATTTGTGAAGGCCAATCGATCGGGTTGATCGATGGCCGCTTGATTGGATTCGGGTCCGACAGCTATCTCAATTTGACTGACCACCCGTTATCAACCAGTGTCCAGTTTGTTGACTTGTTGACTCTATTTGCCGCGTCCATCGGCTATCACGCCGCCATGCGACGCAGCGTTCGCGAACGCGTCACCGCCTACCTGGCCGGCGAAGGTCATCGCCATGTCATCGACGATGAAGAGTTGCGCTTGCGCCACAACGGTCGCAAAGCCGCTTGATCACGAAAGGAACCATCCAGCGCATGCTCCAGTTCGATTGGAGACAAGCCATTACGGCGACTATCGAGATTTCTGGCTGTTATGTTTGTCGATGAAACCATTGATAACTTCTAATCGAGTTTGAAAAAGTGCTTTTTGTTGTTCGTCTTTCTCGATCTGTTCTTCGATGCTCGCAGCTTTGATCGAATCGATAGCCTTTTCGGCGGCTTGGGCATTGTTTTCGAGTTCGCTGTTCGCAATCGATTCCAACCGCGGCAGGAAATTCTGCGCTTGATAACCCAGCTGTCCGATTGTTACGATCGCGTTGAGGGCAACCCAGTCATCTTGATCGTCAAGCAGACCGGCAATGGTATTCAACGAGTCGTGATCATAAGGATTCAGCTTGGCCAGAAAGGCCGCCCCCCAACCACGAATGGTCTTGTCGCTACTTGTCAGCCCGTCCGTGTATCGCTGTTTCAATTCGATCGGCGAAACCAGTTGGCAGTTCGCCGGTATCTTCAACGCGCTCAATTCAAATTGATCGTCCAGCCGAATTGTGAGTCGAGGATGAAGTGGCCAAAACAGGGCTCCCTTGTCTAATTCCGTTTGGTGGCTCGCGATTCCGCCCACCAGATGCATTTCACAATTGAAACCAAATTTTCGATTCTGATCAAAATTGGAAACCGAACCAGGCCCAGGCAAAATTACGATCTCTCGGACATCCTGTTCCAGCTGGCTAAAGTTCGCCAACAGTTGATTGAGCTGCTCGATGTTGCCTTGATAATAGAACCGCTCGTCACCATTGACCCAGGTGTGATAAACGCGAGACTTGTGATTGGCCACCGGCATGATATTTTTCCAAGCCGTGTAATTCAACGCGTTGAGCGGCTTGTTCCCAATGGTTTCTTCGCCCATGAATTCATTGCCAATTGTGTCCGCCCCTTGAATGATCGTCGAAAGTGAAATGGCGGACAACAATAGTACAAGAAATCCGATCCAACTATATTTACGTTTCATAAATCTATCCGTAATGGTTAGGAACAATGTCGACCAGGAAAAAATGTTATGACACCTGTCGGCATCGTACAATAAATAACAGCCTTGTCCCACTTACTATCCGCTCGTTGCATTGCTAGTTTCTATGTAGGGTCGAATCGTCAATCGACACCGATCGTCAGGACGGGTTCTTTCTCACCCACCGTTTTCAACTGGATTGTTTTCGTCAACAATCGTTCTTCGGCAGTTCCATAGCCTTGGTAAATCGTCAAATGAATTTTGTTCCGCAGACTGGTGCGGTTCTGATTATTGCGAAATAGTTTGACAGCGACTTCGTATTTGCCCGACATCGCATCCGAAAGCCGATACATCTCCGGGCCAAACCCAGTCGTGATGTCTTGCGTGATGTGGCCGCCGATACGGGTGTCTTTCAATTCGTAACAGCACTCTTGGCCGCTGGGTTCGAGCACATGCAGATCGACGTCGGTCTGGTCTGTGTTCCACATCATTGTGACCAGCAAGTCGGCTGTTTCAAAGCCCAACAATTTCTTTAGCGACTCGCAGCGGGCATTGACGTAGTCTGGAATCGATGTCTTCAGGCCACCTTGAGTGACTTGACGCAACAAATGCAGGTAATCGGCGGCGACAATTCGTTTAAAATCTTCATTGCGATTTTCAAAGCTGGCAGCTAGTGCAATTTCGTAAAACACGATCGCCATGTCAGCTTTTTTCAGTCGGACCAGGCACTGGCCGATGGCTGGATAAACACTGGCATCGTAGGGACGAGCTTTGGCGATCGCCAGCAACAGCGGATAAGCCTGCGCCGGTCGGTCCAACTCCATGGCCGAAAATGCGACATCGCGGGCGATCACCAAGTCACCTGGATTGCGTTCGATCAGGCAACTCCAAACTTTGATGGCTTCATCGACGGACTTCGCAGCGCGACGTTTGGATTCCAGCTCGATGATCTCATAGTTCAATTCCTGCTTGGCAAGCTCATGCAGGTAACTCTCAGGCGCTGAGTTCAGCGTTCGCGGATCGCAATCAAGTGGTTGCGAAATGGCTTCGAACTTGATTTCGCCTAACGCCAATTGCAGCGCAGTAGAGACTTTGAATTGCATGCCGGGCATTGATTCCAATCGCTGCAGCCAAGCGAGCATTTGCAATTTTGGATTCGCAATTCCGTCCGCCAACGTTTGCAGAGTCTCGCTAACCAATTGTCCTGCGTTTTTAGACTTGATCACGAACAGATCTTCTTCAGGTTTGATGTCAAATCGCTCGTAGTCTGCTTCGGTCTCCAACATCAACAACGAACACGTGTCACCGGTCACGCGAAAATGGCGGGCATAAGCAGCGGAAATGTCGAATAGTTGCGTTCCCAAGCTCTCCAACTGACCCACAGCAATTTGTCCATACAGGCGCGAGGCGAGTTCCGATTTCAACTTCGTCGGATGCACCAAAACGGTTTTGGTATTGTCGCCCTGGGTTAAATTAATCTTTAAATCGCCAGTCAATTCGCCGCGTCCCACGATCGTCAACGCTTGACCCGGATAAACCCACTCGACCCGGCCCGCAGTCAGCACATCTCGCGTTCCTTCGGCTTCGATCGTGGCCAGTCGCCACGGTCGATTGCGATGTGCCGTGGACGCGGTCTTGATTTCGTCTTCGGTCGCAACGCTGAACACGGCGCCTCCGGATTGATTAGCCAGGAAACGAAGGTTCGCGATTGCGGTTCCGGTGAGACCGGTTTGATAGGCGAACAAAGTACCCAGTTGATGGTCTCTAATTTGCGATTGAATCAAGCGCAGGTTGGTCTCACCCCAGTTCACGGCCCCGTCGCTCAATAAAAACAAATCCGGACCGGTTTTGGTCTCGCCAGAAATCCAAGTTGAGTTGGCTACCTTTTCAAACGCTCCGTACAGATCGGTGGCGCCCTCCAACGTGATTTGTTCGCAATCTTTCAGCAAGGCCTCCATGTTTTCTGGCGTGTTAGCGACATAGCCGTCTCGCCAGTACGCACTGCCGACATCAAAAAACAGCACGTTGAATTGGGTCAGTGAATCGCGATTATTTTCCAATGTGGCGCGTAACAACTTCAACCAGACATTGAACCGGTCCGGGTTGCTGCTGAGCGACGTATCGAGCAGAAAGATGGCTTGGCTGTTTCCAGTGACCGCAGCGACCGGTAGTTCGGGCGTCAGTTGCAGGCCCCAGAAGTCGCCTTGCAACGCATTGGAATCGGTCAAAACAACATCCTGCGACTGATCAATGGAAATACGAATAGATTTGGCTTTTGGATTTGACCAGCTATGTCGAGCATAACGAGCCGACTTTTTTTCAACCCGTTGCTTGTCATCTGCGTTGCGCGGGTCAACGTTCGGTTGTACGGTAACCTGCACTCCGTCGATCTCTTGAACGTTGATGTCGACGCGGCAGGCGCCCGTTTGTTCAGGCAAGTCCATTTCATAAGTCCAACTGTTCCCCGAACGAACAAGATTGACATCGTAACCCATCACGATGCGATGTAACTTTCTGGAGGCCAGCGGGAATACGCGGGCATTGAAGACACCGGCGCCGGACCATTCCACCAGTGCGGGATCGACCTTGCGACGCACCGTATGGTTGTACGCAAAAGGTGCTTTTTCGCGCGGAACCATGCGGGCTTCTCTACAATTGATCCAGTTTTCGGCCCGTTGCTGGCGGATGTCGTCGGGTTGAAACGAAACAAACTCGGTTTCGTCGTCTTGAAATTCCTGTCGCGACCAATCTGCCGTGTCCCAATCCAACTTCGGTTCATACTGGTAGGCACTCTCGCCAAACGCGAAATAGTAGAGCGACGCATCATCGGGCAGCCGCAATTTATAGTTTCCTTCCAATGGTTGGTCGCGATCGTTGTAGTAGAAGCAATCGATCAACACGCGGGCTCGAAACCCGTCGATCTGCACGTTGACCTGCATGCCTCGCATGGGCAGTTCATCGTCCTCGCCGATCATCAGCCGGCTCGTATTGGGAATGGCTTTGACGCGCTGCCAGGTGTTGGCACTACGAGTTTCCGCTTTCACGTCGTCCTGACCAAGTTGGACCTGGGTTTGTATGGGACTACTTTTTAGATCTTCTGCTCGGCGGCCATGTTGGCCAGAGACTTCCTGGATTAAACGATGAACCTCTTCGACTTCAGCTTTGCCGCCAAAGGCGGTTATCGCACCCGTGGAATTGTCTTGCACGATCTTTACTGATTGATCTAGTCGGTCGTTAGCAGGAAGCGGTCTCAATTCAATCTCGCGCGTCCCAGAAGGGTCAACGCGTGGTTCAAGCGGCGGGATTGATTCGCCGTGAACGACTGAAAATGGTTCGGCAATGTCTGGATCGCTTGCTAACGACACGACTTTCCAATCAGGCGCGCCAAGACCGCCGATGCCACCACCCATTCCGCCACCACCCATTCCATCACCACCCATACCACCACTCATACGACCCAAACCACGGCCATCCAAATCACCCATGCCACCAAGACTCCCGGGACTACCACCTCTCTCTTGTCTCATTGCTTCGGAGAACCTACTGTTAGAACTTTCAGCCTCAGCGATTGAAAGATCGAGTTCGTCAGTTCGTTGCATAGGGTCAGCGACGGATTCCTTTCCTTCAATCGCATCGGTCGATTCTGATCCCAATTCTTCGCGGCCTAAAGTCTTAAATCGTCCACTAATGTCCATTTCAGATGAACTACTTCCTGAATGTTCGCCCCGTTGGCCGCTTGCCGAAAAAGTTCCTTGGAAGAACCTTAGGTCCAATTCTTCACTCGACTGGAAAGCATTTTGACGCGGGGTCGATTCATCAAAGTCCGCATCGGAGTCCGCCAGGGGAACGAATTGATCCGAAAGTAATTCGCTACCCCTCCAAGTCGTGGATGCTTGGTCGTCGTTCTTATTTGCAATCTTGTCACCGAAAAATCGAACGGCAAGTCGACTTGATGGCCTGAAATTGGCATACCAAACCGAGCCACCGACAATCAAGCCCGATAGGCAGACGGCCAACGCTGCTAAACCGAAACTGGACCAACGGTGGTTCTTCGATTTTGGAACTGCTTCGATGTCAGTCTTTAGGTTCAAGCCAATCCGTTCTTGTTCGTTTTGATCGTCCCGGTTTATTGACTGCCGATTCGTTTCAACGCCCTTGAGTTCGGATCTTCGATCATCGTCCAGTGTCAATTCAGGTTCGGACTGGTAGACCATACGAATCAAATCGAGCGTCTGACGAAGTTCGTTGACTGCGTTCGCCAATTCCGGATCGCGCCCTAATTGCGATTCAATCGCGGTATGCTGTTCGGCATCCAATTCACCCAAGACGAAATCGGTAAGTCGGGGGTCGTTTCTATCAATCATTTTGAAGCCCTAAAAATTACAACCAGAGTGATCACTGAGCCGTACACGCAATCGCGCGATCGCCGAGTGCAACAGGAATCCGACGTTGGAGGGACTTAGTCCTGTGACTTCAGCGATTTGCTGATAACTTAAACCCGCATGAAACTTCAGTCGCAGGACCTCCTGTTGGTTGTCCGGCAACCGGGAAATCTGGTGCGACAATCCGGCGACTGCTTCGCCGCATTCAGCGATCGCGATCGGTTCTGGCACCGGATCCACCTGCTCGGTGAGCGACATTTCACTGTCCAGTTTCATCCTTCCCTCCTGGCGACAAATATCAATCGCACGATTGCGACAAACAGTAAACAACCACTGCGCGACGCGCGATTCGACATCGCCGTCCGGGTGACGACACAATTGCAAAAACGTGTCCTGCACAATGTCTCGCGCCGTTTCCAGATTGTGAACGAAGTGCTGGGCATATCGCAACAACGAACTCTCATGCCGTTGGATGGCGTTTCGAATCCAGGGTGGGTGCACTCGGTCTTCGCGGGGGGCTAAACCGTTTGACCCGTTCGATCCGACGTCATCGTTCATGAAGCATTCCATTTTTTCGCGGTTCAAAGAGAGAAACGGATGAGACGGAGCTTTATTAGACCGATTTCTCAAAAAAATGCGAATTTCTGTCGGGCCATTGTTTTCGGAACGAAAGCGGCCTAAAAAGTTGCCAATTGATGGCCGAGTACGATATCTTGGCATGGAAGGCGGTCCGGATTACTCGTCGGGAACGATTGCGTTGATGGAGTCGAAACCACCGAATTCAACGAGCAACACCTATCGGCGCGAAACGGCGGGATTGGTAGCACTGTTCAGCGCGATGTATTTTGTGCAAGGAATTGCCGAACCCACGGAAGGACTGATCGCCCAGCCGGTCCGATCGTTGCTCAAATCCTGGGGCTATTCAGCCGCTGCAATCGCCGGTTTTGGTGCGCTATTATCGTTGCCCTGGTCGCTCAAACCAATTTATGGATTGCTGACGGACTTTGTTCCCATTGCTAAAACGCGGCGACGAAGCTACTTGATTCTGGCCAGCGGCGCATCCAGTTTGGCCTTGTTGTACCTGTATCTGTTCCCGGTGGCCAACGGAGCCCATCAGTTACTATTTTTTTTGCTGTTGATTCCAACTGTCGGTGTCGCATTTTCGGATGTGGTGGTCGATGCGTTGATGGTTGAAAAAGGCCAACCGCGCGGGTTGACTGGATCGTTGCAATCGGTTCAGTGGGCGGCGATGTACGGCGGCACGATCGGCGCAGCGCTGCTGGGTGGTTACTTGAGCCAACATGGACTACAGCAATTGGGTTTTCTAATTTGTTCCGTGACTACATTTTCAACGTTGTTGTTGACTTGGTATTTTGTAAAAGAACAACCGCAAGAACGGCACCATGGTCAGTTTCGATTCGCGATTAGGGAGCTGGTGGGTGCGGCGCGAACACCAGCGGTATTGGCGTCAGCTGCCTTCTTGTTTCTGTGGAGCTTCAATCCCTTCAGCAGTTCCGTACTGTATTTGCATATGACTCAACACTTGGGTCAAAGCGAGCAATTTTATGGGGTCACGGTCTCGTCATTGTCAGTCGGGGCGATCGTCGGAAGTTTGGCGTACGGGAGCTATTGTCGACGAATTAGCTTGGCCTGGTTAATCCATTTGTCGATTGCAGCCGGCGTGTCGAGTACCCTAGCCTATTGGTTTGTCACGGATCAAACATCCGCGTTGATCATCAACGGCATTGTCGGTTTCACCTATTTGACTGGCACCATGGTGCAGTTCGATTTGGCCGCGCGGGCGTGTCCAATTTCCGTCGCAGGCACCTTGTTTGCGACGCTAATGGCGTTATCCAATTTGAGTATGTCATTGTCGACCGCATTGGGTGGTTGGCTCTATGACAACTGGACGGAACGCTGGGGAGGCACGATGGCATTTAACGTATTGGTGATTGTTGGCGCATTATCGACCTGTGTCTGTTGGTTGCTGGTTCCATTTCTCACGGCGACGATGCCAGGCAATGTGGCTCGCGAAGCCGATTCACCGGTCAAGTGAAAAAATCTTCGAGGGTGAACGTCCCGGGAACAACTTCTCTTTTTTTGTTCTTTCCTGGAGTCGGATTTTGTTGCTGGTCCATTCTTGGTTGGGATTGGCGAGCAGGCATTTGATTTGGCGCTGCTGACCAGCGAGTATTGAATCGCGGCTCGTTTGCCACCGAATACGTTCAGTTCAACGAACGCTCACTCACGGAGAACCAGTGCACTCTTAATAGTCTTCCGATATCTGTGCAGCCTGCCAAAGTTCTTTGAAAGTATCTCGGACATCGGGGTTCAAAGTCTCGCCATAGGATTCAGGTAGCTGATTGATCCGAATCAGTTGAATTACATCGTCGAGATCTCTCGGGCGATGCTTGGTCGTCATGCCGCTGGCTACTTTCAATTCGATCAGAGTTGTCAAATCAATATAGGGAAGACCGTCGAGGCTCATCCAGGAAATCGATTCAGGGGGCGGAAACGAAATTGGCTTTGGCAATCCGTCTCCGGGAAAATCCCCAACAATGAGCGTGTCCACATTAATGTTGTTAGTCGCATCCTTGAAATTCCTGGAACCCTCAAACTTATCGACCCATCCCAGGCCGGAAAACCGATTTTTGAAAGTCTGGAGGTCTTCGCGACGGATCAGAATATTCACATCCGACGTCGTCCGCTTGTGACCATGAGCGTTGGCGGCCATCGCGCCTGCAATTGCAAAAGGAATGCGCAACTCAGCCATCGCTTTCGCCAGCCTTCGCATCGTGTCATGAATTGGGGAACGTTCCAGAAAAAACTGATCGATTCCTTTCGCAATCTCTAACATCGATGTTTGCATTGCTGTGTCCATTCCGACATGGGAAGTGATTTGCCGGTGAGCGGCCAGCAGTCAATCATTGTATCGGTTTTAGATCAAAGCAGTGCCATTTCACTAAAATACAGGAATTCGTCTTGAATGGCTCGACACAGGCGATCACCGGCTAGAGAGTGAAAGTGCCGAAAGCGGGGGCCAAACCATTTCACTTTTAGTCTCGTCCTTTAATCGATTGTGTAAAAAGAACGGGGCCACACCAACGAGTTCAAGATAATAATGCCATTCGGGCTACACTAAGACACTTTTCGACACGGCATTTTTCGATTCGTTTCAGCTATCTGGGCAAACGCAGTCACTAAACTGCTACCTTGCAACGACTATTCGTATTTGCAGTTGTCTTGGCCCTGTTCGTTTTCCCCAGGTCAAAATGGCTCAGTTAGTCTAGGGCCAATTTGGCACTTCGGAATTTCCGAAAAGCTGAACTATAGCGTACCTGGAGTTGTCTTGCCTCTAAAGGATTTGGAATTTCCTGATTTGGGTTAACATAATGCTAACCCAGGAGAAATTCCATGACCAAAAACCGAAGAAAATTTACCGCTGAGCAAAAGGCCGAGATCGTACGACGCCATCTGAAAGATAA
>JANNWZ010000191.1:0-43415 GCA_031409295.1 Mariniblastus sp. | reverse complement strand
GGAAATAACCCAGTCCTACCAGCAGAAAAAATCCAATGATGATTCTCCGATGGAAAAACAAAAAACCGAAAACTAGTCCGACAAAGTCCATATCCAACGAAATCAATTGAGGAAAGAAAAAAGGACGCGTGAATGTCCGGCCGAAATTGTAGTCTTAAATAATATACCATGTTCAAACCATGTGTTTCAGTTCCTATTCGATACAATTTTCTGAAGCCGGTTTTCTTTCAGGCACAATCCAGTCGAATACCGGCTGAATAAACGGCACAATGTGATCCGTCGACGCTTCTTCACGATTGGAAAGGCGTTTATCCTTTTCATCGAATCCGGTAAAAATCGCCTGGTGCGAAAATATCGTTTGTTAATTTCACCTGACGGGAGTAGGGGAATCGCCCTGTTCCGCTGACGGCCGCAAACGCCAAATCGAAGCCGGCTTTGTTGGATTGACTCTTTTTTTCCATGCGGAGGTGGCTAACGCTGCCGGCTGACCATGTCGGTCGGTACGTTGCCCAATCCGCCGCATCTTTGCTTCGCGGCCACCCTCCAGGTCATGTTCACCTGGGTTTTTACTGGTAGGATATAGATTGCATACATCTCTAATGCAGCGTTAACTTTGGGAGCTGGCTAGTGGCATTCGACTTTGGACTACTTCGTACGATTCACGGGATGCTGAAACAGGTAACTGACATTCGCGATCGCATGGAGCGGGGACCTCGAAAAATGAAGTTGGCGCAAGCCAACGAGGCCCGGTTTCTGATCGCGTGGCAGGAAGCCAAGGATCTGGCGATCAAGACGCGAATGGCTGTCGATTCCAAGCAGATGCAATTAAGCGAGCGCGAAGCAAAAATTGCTGATTTCAAAATTCGCTTGAATACTTGCGATTCCAACAAGGAATTTCAGTTGATCAAGGAACGCATTGCCGCCGACTTACAAGCCAACAGCGTGTTACAGGATGAGATTCTGGAAATGCTGGAACGACTCGATGTGTTGACGGCGGATGTCGAAACCGCCAAAAACAATCACGCCAAATCAAAGGCTGAAGCAGCGAAAGTCGTGGCGGATATCGAACAGGAGTTGCAAGCGCTGGGATCGGAATTGACCCGTGTAACAACCTCGTTGGAAACGACTGAAAAGCAATTGCCGTTGGATTTGCGCGACGAATATCGGCGAAAAGTTAAGGGGCTGGGCGAAAATGTATTGGGTGAAACCGACTCGGAAACTTGTGGCAACTGCTGCCAGCGTCTCACTACTCAAATGGCCGCCGATTTGATGATGAAGCGCCCCGTTTATTGTCAAGGTTGCGGCTGTTTATTGTATGTCTCCGCCAATCACCCCGCCGGAATGTGAACAACTGTCGAACTTGGGTGACCCCAGTAATCGGCAGCTACCACGCATGATTTTCAACTCGGGTGTTGAATTGGACTACAGAATATCGGATAATTGTTTCCGCTTGAGCGATGGATACCTTTTGATTGGCTGACGTCGGACTGCACGTTTGCCTCACTGAGCACCAACGGCCTGATCCCTTTTGTGGACCAGGTCGTAATTTTTTTCCCGGTTTGCGAAGGAATCGTGTTTCGCACCACAATCGCAGCAGAAATATGAGGAGAGCAACGATGGTTGACCGTGTTCCAATGACCCAGGAGGCGTATAACAAGCGGCGAGCCGAAGTCGATGAAATGGAAAATATCCAGATGCCCAAAATCGCTGAAGATATCGCGCTCGCCCGCGCCGAAGGGGACTTGAAAGAGAACGCAGAGTATCACGCTCAACGCGAGAAACAAGGGTTGCTGCAAGCGAGAATCAACGAACTCAAATCTCGATTGTCCCGGGCTCAAATCGTGGACCCGGCGATGGTCCCGACCAATGAAGTCGCCTTCGGCGCGACGGTCAAGGTATTGGACATCGATTACGACGACGAAGAAACCATTACGCTGGTCGGCGATGGGGATGAAGATTATGACAATGGCAAATACCTCATCACCAGTCCCATCGGACGTGGCCTGTTGGGGAAAAAGGTCGATGAAATCGCTGAGATTGATGTGCCCAAAGGGACCATCAAATACAAAATTCTCGAAATCAGCTACGAAGACCTGTAATCATCCGTTGGAGAGATTGGCCCATGCTGAACGAAGCTCGCCAACGTCTGGAACAATTGCGCAACGAAATTCGCGACCACGATCAGCGGTACTACGTGGCCGCCGCTCCGACCATTACGGATCGGGAATATGATCGGTTGATGAAACAACTGATCGAACTGGAATCCGCTCACCCGGATCTGATCACACCTGATAGCCCGACCCAGAGAATTGGTGATGAGCCGTTGCCGCAGCTCAAATCCGTCGAACATCGTGTGCCGATGTTATCGATTGAAAACTGTTTTTCGCGCGCGGAGCTATTGGATTTTGGTCGGAAAGTAGAAAAGGAATTTGGCGGGCCGATCGAATGGATCGTCGAACTGAAAATTGACGGGGTCGCAGCCACTTTGATCTACGAGCAGGGTTTGCTCGTTCGCGGCTTGACACGCGGAAATGGCAAAGTCGGTGACGACATCACACATAATGTTCGAACCATTGTCGATGTTCCGCTCCGCTTGACGACTCCTCATCCGCCAGCCCTCCTGGAAGTTCGTGGCGAAGTCTACATGAGAAATTCCGATCTGGTGAAATTGAACCAACGGCAGTCAGCCAACGGAGAACCTGAATACAAAAACACGCGCAACGTCGCGGCAGGAACCGTGCGACTCCTTGACGCCAAGATCTGCGCATCGCGGAATCTGCGCATGTTTTGTCACGGAACGGGCTTATGTGAAGGTCTGCGCAGCGATAATCACCTGGATTTTTTGCGCGAGATCGGCAACTACGGACTATCGCCAACGCCGCATGTGGCGGTCTGTTCCTCTATTGAATCCACGGCCGATCATTGTGAACAACTGACCGAGATGTTGCATGAGTTGGATTTCGAAGTCGATGGTTTGGTGATCAAAGTGAATCGGTTCGACCAACGCGATGAGCTTGGCGCCCGGTCAAAGAGCCCACGCTGGTTGATCGCCTACAAATGGGAAAAGTACGAAGCGATCACGACGGTGAATTCGATCGAGGTACAGATCGGGAAATCGGGTGCGATTACTCCCGTTGCGAATTTGGCACCCGTCGAGCTGGCTGGGACGACCGTCAGTCGCGCCAGTTTACACAATGCGGAAGAGATTGAGCGGAAAGATATTCGTGTCGGAGATGTCGTTGTCGTCGAGAAGGCTGGAAAAATTATTCCGCACATTGTCCGTGTCGAGAAACACGAGCGCCTCGATCCGGCCCCCGCAGCGTATCAGTTTCCAACTGTTTGTCCTCAATGTGCGACCCCCTTGGTAAAAGACGAGGGAGGCGTGTTCATTCGATGCCCCAATCAATCCTGTCCCGCGCAGTTGAAAGAACGCCTACGCTACTTCGCGTCGCGCGACGCCATGGATATCGAAGGACTGGGCGAAAAAATTGTCGATCAATTGGTCAATGCGGGTTGGGTCAAAACCTACGGCGATCTTTATCGCCTAACCCTCGAACAACTGCAGAGCCTCGATCGGATGGGGCGACGCTCTGCCGAAAAATTGATCGACGGAATCGAGGCTAGTAAAAACCGAGGGTTGGCGCGGTTGCTGAACGGTTTGTCCATCCGACACGTCGGCAATACCGTCTCCCGTGCCCTCGCTCGCAAGTTTGGCTCAATCGAGAAACTCTGCCATGCCACGCAAGAAGAGTTGAGCAATGTCGATGAAGTCGGACTAATTATTGCGAAGAGTGTGTTTGATTTCAAATCCAGTGAATTCGGTCGCTCGACGTTAGAGGATTTAGCGGCGCTAGGATTGAAGCTCCATTCCGACGCCGCGAACGACGAGATTCTCGGTGATCAGCTGGCCGGAAAATCAATTGTCGTAACCGGGGCGCTGACCAAGTACACCCGTGCGGAAATTGAAGGCCTGATCGCGAAGCATGGCGGCAAATCGAGCTCGAGCATTTCCAAAAAGACCGATTATTTGGTCGTGGGTGAAAAAGCGGGAAGCAAATTGGCCAAAGCCGAATCACTCGGTGTCAGCGTAATTTCGGAAACTGAGTTTGAACAACTGATTAGCTCTTAGCCAGCAGTTGGGACGCACGCCCTTTCTCAGTCCCGAAGACTCCGCCCCGTCAATTTCAGGAAGACACTTTCCAGATCGGGACGGGAAACTTTCAAGGTCTGGAACTGCACTCCCAATCCTGACAACTGCGCCACTCGTTCAAGCGGGTTAGGGGATGAGAATCGAAGCATACAACCCTCCAACTGTTCCACTTGAAAATCTCGGGGAAGCAGCCGAGTGTCGAGGGGTTGTTGCAATTCGGCGTGTACGACGCTGTCGCCGCCGTGTACTTCGATCAGTCGATCCACAGTGTCGATTGCCAGCAGTTTTCCGTGATCAATAATGGCCACGCGGTCGCACAACCGTTGCGCTTCTTCCATGTGGTGGGTGGTATAAATGATCGTTAGTCCCCCCGATCGCAGGCCGGCAATCGATTCAAAAATATGATTGCGGGACTGGGGATCAACGCCCACCGTCGGTTCATCGAGCAACAATACAGTTGGCTCGTGCATCATGGCAGCGGCGATATTGAGTCGACGCTTCATTCCGCCAGAATAAGTGTCGACTCGATCTTTTTGGCGATCAGCGAGGCCAGCAAATTCAAGTGACCAATCCCGACGCGAAACAAGATCTCGCCCAGCCAACCCGTACAGACTGCCAAAAAAATCCAAATTTTCCCGCCCGCTAAGTTCACCATAAAGCGACAAAGACTGAGGCGCAATTCCGATGCCGCGACGGACCAACGGGTTCAGCGGATCACCAACGGCCGGGCCGTTAGCGTCGCCAATCTGAATCCTTCCCGAATCGGGCTTGAGCAAACCGACCAACATGCTGATGGTCGTTGTCTTGCCCGCTCCATTGGGGCCTAGCAAACCAAATGTTTCGCCTCGTCGGATTTCCAAACTTAGGCCGTCAACAGCCAAGTTTTTTCCAAACCGTTTGACCAAATTTTCGGCAAGAATCATGTGAGCGGTCGACCTTTGGGCTGGATAAATCGCAATTCTGTGATGCCAAAACTCTGAACCATAATGGACTGGTGAATTTTCTATTCGATCAGAAAACGAAAATCTTGGACACCTGGCGAGAAATGTTAACTTATGCCGGTCAAATCAAGCATTCGTTTTGCGGGAATGGTAGCAATCAATATTGTGAATCTCAATAACAGCATTGCAGCGGTCCGAAGGAAGATAACGTGTCGGCAAAGAGTTGAGGCGTTGGTCGCCAACATTGCGGAAGTTCTTTCACCGTTTAACGCGGAGTATTAAAAATGCGAGTTGCAATCACAACCGCCCTGTTGTTGAGTCTGGTTAGTACTGAGGCCTCCGGCAAGCAAACCAACTCGACGTTTAAAATTACCCAACCCGCTCCCGCGTTGATCGACAATTCCAGCAACGAAGCACGCTATTTCTCTCCACTCAACCAGCGACCCGCCACAGTTTTGGCTGGACAATCCAATACCGCAGCAAACTCCAATCAGCCGAAAAGTATTCGTACAACTCAAATCTCGAACGGGCTCAGTTCCGTTCCTTCCGAGCAACCTGCTGTGCCTCGATTACACGACCAGCTGACACAACCGACCGAATCAATGAACTACTACGATCCTCGCCAGGCTTCGATGGGAATTCAAACTCGGGTGCCGACTTCAATGCCCGATCATTCGTACGGAGGTTATCATGAATTACGTACAGCTCAGCATCAAATGGAAACTCCGCCCCAACGGGACTCGCGCTGGGTCGTAAATCAAAGTCCCGAGACTGCCGTACAATATCTGGCGCCGACACAAACTCCCGTTATGCTCGCCCAACCCACACAACAATTCGCCGTTCAACCGCCGACGTTTAGCAACGGCAACCAATCTCCGCAAGAATTCGCAGCTCAGCCATTTACTTTCAACAACGCGAATCAACCCGCACAGGAATTCGCAACTCAGCCAATGACTTTCAACAACGCAAAATCCAGTGTCGGAGTGCGGAATCATTTTTTCTTCGGAGTCGATCGAACTGCCTGTTGCGACGAATGGGCCGGGTTCTCCAATTGCGGTAGTTTGAAAGCCAACCCTGGCCATTTGGGTTTGACTTGGGCTCGCGACGATGATCCTTGTGAACCCGCTGCCCGATGTCAATCGAACCACGAATCCTGCCAATGCGGCGATTGCTCACCGGCCAAGCACAATGTATTCAGCAAGCATTATTGGAAGAAGCAATAGTCGGACAATGTCACGACCCCAACCGAGAAGACCCCAACACCAGAACTGAATCACTTTAGACTCTCAAAAATTCCCACGACGGCGCCGTCTTGGCTCGGGAAAATTGTGCGCAAGTCCAATAACAACCTGTTTTTGGAAACCCTCCCGACCAGCGCTGGTGACGATAATCGAAGCCGGTGGGCCAATTGATCAATCGATCCGTCGGCCACCGTTATCGCCACACACCAAGTCGGAATCTTCTGTGTCGGCAGACTTCCACCGCCCAGCATTGATTGTTCTTCGATTACTTCGCAGGAGCCAATGCCGGGCAAGTAGCTGATCTGCTGCGAGATTTTGGTGGCCCGTAACTTCAAATTTTCGATCGGCATCGATAACATTCGGAGCACTGGGATTTCCTGTTCCGCAATTTCTAGGTTGCGATACAACCGCAAAGTCTCCGCCAATGCGGCGAGAGTCATTTTGTCAACTCGCATCGCACGCATCAACGAGTTTTTCAATATCAGCTCGATGTATTTGCGTTTGCCGACAATGATGCCGCATTGCGGTCCACCGAGTAACTTGTCGCCGCTGAACAACACCACATCAGCACCACTGCGAATACTGTCACTGGCAATTGGCTCGTTGGCCAAACCGTATTTGGAAAAATCTACCAAAGCGCCGGAGCCAATGTCATCAATCAATGGCAATCCGTGTTTTGCGGCCAGCGGCGCAAGTTGTTTGGTCGAAACCGACTCAACAAAACCGACGACCTCAAAATTGCTGGGATGTACTTTTAGGATCGCACCGGTTTCATCATTGATCGCCGATGCATAATCAGCCAAATGGGTCTTGTTGGTGGTCCCGACCTCTCTCAGTTTCGCGCCACTGCATTCCATCACATCGGGCAGACGGTAGCTGCCGCCAATTTCTATCAGCTCACCACGCGAAACGATCACCTGTTTACCAACTGCCAAAGCGGATAATGTCAGCATGGTGGCGGCGGCGTTATTGTTGACGACGACCGCCGCTTCGGCACCCGTCAACTCGCGCAACTGGCGTTCGACCGACTTGACACGTTGACCACGCTCACCCGTTTTCAAATCGACTTCGAGGCTGGCGTAACCCGCCGAAATTTTTTGCACTGCGGAGACGGCCGATGAGGCCAACGGAGAACGGCCCAAGCCGGTATGCAAAATAATTCCCGTGCCGTTGATCACCGGGCACAGATAGGGCTGTTCTTCTTTGGTCAACCAAACGGCAATCTTGTCAGCCAATTCGGTTGGCGTGGGAACTACCACTTCCTCAGCCGCCGCACTGATTTGTTCACGGAGATCGTCCAAAAACGAGCGCACGCCTTCGACGACAACATTGTGGTTGACCGTCTCAACCATTTTTTTCAGTTGGGGACTTTCGAGCAGTTGATTGACCGAAGGAAGGTTGCGAAATAGTTTAGCCATATTCAATAAGTAACCGTTCCGGCCCTGGGCGATGAACGGATGACTGTTCCTGTAAGATGCCTGGATTAAACTTCGTCATGATTCGAATCAGACGCTAAATTCGTGAATCGTCGGGCGGTCAAATCCTTGATCCGCTGTTCCATTTCTTTGCCCGGCTTAAATGAGACAACGATGCGCTCCGGGACCAACACCTTTTCACCAGTTCGAGGGTTTCGTGCAGGACGGGCGGGTCGGGTATTCACCTCGAAGATGCCAAAGTTACGCAGCTCCACCCGCCCCTCGGCGGCCAAGGCCTCAATGATTGTATTCAGAGTCTGTTGGACGATTTTCTGCGTCTTTTGTTGAGTCAAACCGATTTCATCGGAGATCGTTCGGACGATTTCCTTTTTGGTCATGTCAGACTCCACAAGGCAATGTAAGAAGTATTGGCGACGTGGACTCAACTTTAGGTGGCGCAAGGGTTAATGTCAACTTGCCGCACGTGGCGCCGAGCACAACGGCGTGCCATCCGGGCCTCTTTCAAGCTTCGAAATTAGCCTCAAATTTTCGAGCCGCCGTGCGACCTACAACGACACGGAAGGGAAACCAAGGGTTGGCATCCGCAATTTGAACTCGGGAGTTACGAATTGGCGTGGCCCTTTGGATCTGCTGTTTCAGATCTTCATTACCTTGCGTTGGGTTTCGATCGACTCGAGTTGATGCAATTTCCCGGTGCCACTGCCGGGGCACGATTCGCAAGTCTGCTCCCAAGCGTCTGGAGTTCGCAAATTGCTATCCCAAAATGGCCAGGTGCGACACTGACGGGGGCGTGCCGAATAAACACCGCATCGACGCGAAACATTGTCGAAAAATACACAGTCTCCATTGGGAAACTCTTTCAACGAACGACGAATGCCGACCTTGCGGGTGTATTGATCTTCAAAATGTTCGACTGACATTTCATTCAAGGTCGCGAGTTGAGCAATCTCCTCCCGATTGACCCAAACATATCCCGGGGCACCCGTGCAACAATCTCCGCAACCAGTGCATGTGAATTTGAGCCCGTCTTTGTACCAGGGAGCTTCGGACGATTGAGGGTCTGACATCGGTTTGGACTCTTGAAAAACTAACTCGCGGTTCCATTGCAATTACGTCTGTTTGCGATTGGAGACCAAGAACAAACCCAGCCCCATCCAAACAAAAATAAATCCAACCAAACGCGCTTCGGTAAATGGTTCACCCAACAGATACACTCCCGACAGGAATTGCAGTGAAGGTCCGATAAATTGTAGCAGACCCGCCGTCGATAGGGGAATGTGCTTGAGGGCTGTTGCGTAGAGTGCCAGGGGAATCACCGTCAACAGTCCGCTAATGACCAACAAAATGTTCAACCACCAAGGACTGGCCAACAGCACGCTTGGCTGGCCCCAGCCGAGATAAGTCAAATAGGCGATCGCCGGTAGTATTTGCAGGCCTGTTTCCAGGGCCAAGCCAGGGATCACTGCGACACGAACTTGTTTTTTGCACAAGCCATACAGTCCGAAAGTGGTGGCCATTAACAAAGCAATCCAGGGACTGAAGACACTAAAAACAGAAATGTAGAGTACGCCGCAGGCCGCCAAGCCAACTGCGATCCACTGCAATCGGTTCAATCGCTCGCCGAGAATGACGACCCCCAACAAAACATGAACTTGGGGGCAAATATAATACCCCAGGCTGGCGTCCAAGGATCTTCCATGAGTCGCAGCCCAAACAAAAGAAATCCAGTTCACCGTGACCAGCATCGCCGCGAGCAAAATCAACAACATTGTCCGATAATCTTGGATTGCTGACAGAAATTCACGTATCGGTGTCTTATCGGCACGGGGGACCCACCAAAAAAAACACATCACCCCGGCAGTTGCCAAAAACCCCCAAACCGCTCGGTGAGCGACCAATTCAAATGCACCGATCGACTTCAGCAAATGATAGTACAGCGGAAAAAATCCCCACATCACTTGCGCCGCAATCGCGCAAAAAAATCCCCATCGAGGACGAGCCGCCACTAATTCGGTCGACATTTTTAGCAATGCGCTCTCTGACTGGGTTGAATACAAGTAGCAGTGGGATTTTGGTACCAGCCAAGCGGAGCCCAATACACGGTTCTATCCGCCGCGAAACTCTTAAACGCAAGATCTTATGCGGAAACTCGACGTTTGCCCACGCGGAATGGTCCAACTTAATGATCTAAGTCGAATTCCCGAGTTTCCGCCGATTCAAAGTGCAATCACCGAACCTCCCTTGGCAGATTTCCATCCAATGTTTAGAATTCAAACCTTTCGGGGGCACACGCGTTTGACGCCTCGTTGACAAACATTGTAGTTTTGACGGCCTCAAACCTTCCGGAATTTTTCACCCAACTCCGGATGTCGTCGAGCCGCTTAATCCCAGCAATTCACCCGCACCTGTAGCTCAATTGGATAGAGCGTCGGTCTACGGAACCGAAGGTTACAAGTTCGAATCTTGTCAGGTGTACTGCTTTTCATCGCCGGTAGGCGTGCCCCGCCAAGCCCTCCGGCGGCAAGTAAAATGGTGTTCGCTGATCGAGCAGGTTATCATGCCCGGGGTTACAGAGTTTAAGCCACAAGCGATCGATCGGCAGCACTGGCAGAGTACGGGATTCAGATTCAATCGCGTCCCATCTTCTCCATTCCGCAGACGCTTGAATTCCGGAATCCAGAGCGCGCTGGCTCAGTTGTTGTCTTAGAGTTTGGCCGGACGAATTTGTCACGTTTTGTCTTCCCTCAATAGGATGAAGACCACCGATGCTCTCAATCGAGAGACCGCGTTTGTTTACGATGGACGGGGACGGCAGACGACAGTCACTGCGCCGTTGTCCCATGTGCGGACGACGGTGTATTCGCCAACCAATGAACTGGTGACTTCGCGAACCGATGCCAAAGGGGTTTCAACCAGTTCAATTGGCCGCCGATACGACGACTTCCAGCGGGCAGTCTTACTATTGGATGGTTCCCAAGTTCGGCCAATGCCCGACGGTACCGATCATCGCTTTGGTCGATGCCGAATTGACCAAGATAAACCTGTTGACCGTTGATGGTCACGACAGGTTGGTCGGTGGCTTGATGATGCCGGTCGCGTGGTGCAGATGCGTTTTTTTGGTGTGGCATGACAAATGGGTCCTTTCCACAAAACAAATCGAGTAGTACTGCTAGATTTGTGACGGTTGGTTCTACCGCATACCTGACCGTCAGATCGTTGTAAATTCGCGATTTACTCGGTAATTATGAGTTGCAAAACGAGTGGACTCGATCGGGATCGAACCGACGACCTCTTGCATGCCATGCAAGCGCTCTCCCAGCTGAGCTACGAGCCCTTTTTTGAGAACTTCTGACTAGCCTAAAATAGCCATTCATCCTCATCAATCACGGTAACAATCTAGTTTTTGCGTGTCAAGGTCTCGACGAGTGTCGATCGCAAGCGATAAACTTGCATTGTTGGCGCGACGGTTGCATTGCGGATTGGTGATCGACTAAAAAGCCGCTTTGGAACTTGTGCAAGAATTTGCCCAGCTTGGTTGCTGGTTTTCTTGGATAGGTTGAAAGCCGCAACCGAAATAGATCCGCCGATCAAAATCGTTTCCGTATTGGACGCGACGCAAGTTTGGTCCCCGATTGATCGTATGTTAGAAACTGAATTGACAAAAAGGTTAAAAAATGAGTTTTCAAAATGACCCACGCCTACCCGGCGGTGCTGTTGGCAAAGTCGAATCCCCTCGATCCAGTAAAAAGTGGTGGATTTTTGGCGGCTGTGGTTGTCTATCGATAATCGTCTTGATCTGTGTTGGCGTTGGCGCGTATGTGTATTTAGCTTTCGCCAGGCCATTGGTTGAGTTCAACAACGAGAGTGTCGCAATCGCTCAAAACTCAAAACAACTTGGCGAGGCGCTCGGTCCACCCATTCAGTTCACGGATACGGGCAGTCCGCAGGCCACGGATGCACCTGGTGTCGTCGAATTCCGTACGCCGGTTTCCGGAACTAAAGGAAGTGGTACGATTGTCGTGAGAGCAAAGTTAGAGCCGGGACCCCAAGGATTTATCTGGACTCGCGAAGCAATGATTCTTGAATTCGATGGAAAAAAAATCGACCTCAACCCTAAACAAGCTGAACAGGAATCAACTCCCGAATTAAAAATTGATCTCGGTTCGTGAGTGGTACTGGCTAATACCCTGAGAAATTTTTTCGCTTTCGGAACGCTCGACCAGATTCGGCCCTGAAGAGCTTTCCAGTATTCTGCTCAAATGCCAAACCTGTAGCAAAATTTACGCATCAATTCATACGCAATAATTTAATTCAACTTAACAGTCAAAGGAAATACTCATGGCGAACATTACACTCAAAGGCAACCCTTGCCATACCAGCGGACAACTACCCACTGTTGGAATGGTGGCACCCGACTTCAAACTTGTTTCGGGCGACCTTAGCGAAAAAACATTGGCAGATTTCGCTGGAAAAAACGTCATACTAAGTATCCTCCCCAGCTTGGACACACCTGTCTGTGCGCTGTCAGCCAAGGCTTTCAATGAAAAAGCAGGAGCTCTTAACAACACGGTCATTGTCAATGTTTCAAAAGACTTGCCGTTTGCGCAAAAGCGTTTTTGCGAAAGCAACCAAGTCGCCCATGTTTCCAATTTATCAGCATTTCGTGGCTCGCATTTTGATGAAGCCTATGGAATCGGGATTGTCGATGGTCCGCTAAAGGGTTTACTGGGCCGCGCGATTGTGGTCGTCAGCCCAGCCGGCAAAGTAACTTATACGGAACTTGTTCCAGAAATCGCGCAAGAACCGAACTATGCGGCAGCATTGGCGGCGGTCAAGTAGTTGGTGTTGCTTGGCCTCGTCGGAATTATTTTGAGAATTCGCTATGAAGTCCGACAGTGAAAAAACGTTAGTACCAGCTTCGGTTTCCGACGGGGAAATGGCAGCGGGATTGTTGTTGCTGGTCAGTGAATTGACTTGGGCTTTATCTTTGGATGGCCAGCGCATCCTGTTCCTCAACCCAGTTGCCGAAACAGTTTTGGGAATTCAAAACTCCAAGTTGGAAGTTCAATCCGATTCCTGGTTGGCCAACATTCACCCGGATGACCGGTTGGCGTTGCAGCAAAATCTGCTGGAGATTGGTGAACTGAGGCAATTCTCGCGCGAGTTGCGCATCTCGCGCGAGACGGGTATCGAAGTTTGGGTTAAAGCGACATTTCAATTGATCCTGGATGCGGAAGGCCGCCCCAGCTTTGTTGGGGTCACGGCCAAAGACGTAACGAAGCGGATCGATGCCGAACGGCAATTGGAGGAGTCCCAGGCAATCTACCACTCACTCGTGGAGAGCATGCCGATCAATGTGTTCCGCAAAGACCGCGACGGTCGAATCGTGTTTGCCAACCAACGTTATTGCAATGAGCTCAACATGAGTTTATCGCAGTTAGTGGGCAAGACAGATTACGACCTGTTTCCTGAAATGGCGCACAAATATGTCAAGGATGATGCCTGGGTGCTGCAAACCGGATTGGCCTTCCACGATATCGAAAGTCACCCCGCCGGACACGAAGACCTTAATTATGTCGAGGTACTCAAGGCGCCGGTATGTGATGCCAGTGGACGTCGCATCGGCATTCAAGGCATGTTTTGGGATGTGACGGCCCGCAAAAAAGCCGAACAGGCGTTGCGTCATGCCAAGGAATTGGCCGAATCAGCCAGTCGTGCCAAGACCGATTTTCTGGCCAACGTTAGTCATGAAATCCGCACACCCATGAATGGCATCATTGGAATTACCGAGTTGTTGTTAACCAGCATTCGCGAAAAAGAGCATCGTGAGTATCTGGAATTGATTCAGTCATCGGGCGAATCTTTGTTGACCTTGATCAACGACATATTGGATTTTTCAAAAATTGAAGCGGGTAAATTGCAATTGGAAAGCAAGCGATTCTCCTTGCGGGACTCGTTGGGTGACACCTTGCGATCGATCGCCGTCCGAGCGCATTCCAAACAATTGGAGTTGATTGTCACCTTTGCCGCCGATGTCCCTGACGAGATCGTAGGAGATCTCGCGCGATTGCGGCAAGTCATCGTCAATTTGGTGAGCAATGCGATCAAATTTACGGATCGGGGCGAAGTCGAAGTCGACGTTAGCACATTAAAACTACGTGATGGAAATGCCCGGTTAAAGTTTACGGTTACCGATACTGGTATTGGAATTCCCGTGGACAAACTCAAGCTCATATTTGTCGAATTTGAACAGGTCGATTCCTCGACGACTCGGCAATATGGCGGAACGGGATTGGGATTGGCGATCGCGTCGAAACTCGTCACGCTCATGGGCGGAGAACTGAAAGTCGACAGTGTTGTCGGCGAGGGTAGCAAGTTTACATTTGAAGTGGACGTCCATTATGCCGAGACATTTTTCGAACAGCCGCTGGAAGGACTGCGCGGTCAGTCCGTATTAATGGTGGTTCGCAATGCCAAACAACGCGTCGCACTGAATAATATTTTTAGCCGCGCATTTGTCCAGACTCATCAGGCGTCTACCACTGCCGAAGCTTTCGTGATCTTAAACCAATTAGTCGATCAACAGACGCCCGCTGCGGCCGTCGTTTGTGATGCGGAGTTGGATCAAGACAGCGGAACTGAGTTGATCCGGAGAATGCGAAGAGTCCCGAAGCTGACTCATACGCCCGTGATTATGTTGACTCGCGCGGTCTCCCATCAAACGGTCATCAATCGGGAACAGTTGGGAATCGATGACATGTTGATCAAGCCGGTCAAGGAAAAAGATCTCTTGACGTCGTTGGCCCTGGCTTTGGGTTTGCTGAATGACATTACGACGGCTCAGGGTTCGGCATATGGCCGGATCGAACCATCACTGGAACCGCTCGTCGTTTTGTTGGCGGAGGACAATCGTGTCAATCAAAAACTGGTCGTCGGTTTGTTGGAGAAGCAAGGGCATCGGATTACGGTAGCCCACAATGGACGACAAGCGGTTGAGATGTATCCACAACAAGCTTTCGATTTGGTGTTGATGGATGTGCAAATGCCCGAAATGGACGGCTACCAGGCCACTCACGAAATTCGACAGCTGCAAACCAGGCTGGGTGTTCGCGTCCCGATTATTGCCTTGACAGCCCACGCCAGTCCAGATGACCGTAAACGTTGTTTAGCCGCCGGCATGGACGAATATCTGTCCAAGCCGATTCGCGCTCAGGATCTATTTGTGCTGATCGAAAAATTGACCGGGCATCGTTCCGCCCTTTCTGGTCCTGGGGCGTCCGACAGCACCCATCAAAACTGTGTCGATTGGGAACATGCGTTTGATACCGTCGGCGGAGATCGTCCCTTGCTGCAAGAGCTGATCGCTGTGTTCCTCAAAGATCAATCCAAAATGGAAACGAGTATCGAGCAGTCAATTCAGCGCAACGATGAAAAAGAGCTGCGATTGTCGGCGCACTCCTTGAAAGGGGCTTTGACCCACCTCGGTGGCCGTGAGCCGGCGCGAATCGCGGGCGAATTGGAATTACTTGCCAAAAATGAAGACCTCGCGGCGGCCAAAGAACTGCTGCCCAAGTTAACCGCCAGTCTCGAAAATGTCTCCCGGGAAATGAAACAGTTTTTAGCCAAACGCGGCTAGTTCGACCGACATCCTCCGTTACGTTTTCACGGCTGGCTCGCGCTTCAACGCCGTTTCGAGTACCCCTTTGGCGTGCCGCCACGCCAGTACCGACTCAAGGATCATCCAGGCTTGCAAACCAACGGTCAACAATCCGATTGTTCCCAACAGCTGGTTGTTTTTCCAACGCCAGACCCATTGGCTATTCTGCCATCCGCCGATCCAGCCTGTTTCACTGTTGAACAATTGCCACAACAAAGCCCAAGCGGGCAGGAAAATCATGAACGCTGTCGGAAATACCAGGAACCAAATGGGTTTGTTTCGCCGCCACAGATAGAATGCGGTTACCAAGAAAGCTACTCCGGCCAACAGCTGGTTTGTCGCTCCGAACAGCGGCCACAACAACAGTCCTCCCGTTCCTGCCGCCGCACCTGGCTTACCGGGAAGCGTCGCTATTGCACCTCCCAGGATCACGGCCAGCGCCGTCGCGCTGTACGGATTGGTCAATGGTTTCAAGCCAATTGAACCCGCTAATTCCTGAATCACGTAGCGTTGTAATCGCGTGGCACTGTCCAACGTTGTTGCTGCAAAACAGGCGACCAGCACGGCCATGATGCCGATGCCAAATTGCAACGGGATGCCGATCGTGGTCAGAAAGTTTGCGCTGCCGTCCACGAACGCACCGATTTGATCACCCATTTTGAAGTCTTGCCAGCTATTGTTCGAACCAACTTTGTAGGTTGAGCGCCATGCCGCGCGTCCGACCAACGGTTGCCCCTCCGAGTTCAATACAGGCCGAAATTCCGTAACGCGGCCAATTTGACTAGTTGAACTTGGTATCGGCTCGAATTTACCCATCCCGACGCCGGCACAACAGGAAAGAATAACCATGACAGCCAGCGCTCCTTCCAACAACATTGAACCGTAGCCAATGGCTTGTGCATCCGGTTCGCAAGCGATCTGTTTGCTGCTGGTTCCGCTGCTAACCAGGCAATGAAATCCGCTCACCGCACCACAAGCGATGGTGATAAACAAAAATGGCCAAATCGGTGGTGCATTAGCGGGCAATTCAGCTGTCACGGCCGGAGCGGCTGCCAACAAATCCGCTTGGCCAGTCAGCGAGGCGACCGACATTCCCGCGACCAAAAGTCCCAACGCGACATACAACAAATGACTGTTGACATAGTCCCGTGGTTGCAACAACAACCAAACCGGCAACACCGACGCGACGGCACAATAGGCCAACAAGATAAACGTCCAGACGATCACTGGATTTTCAACCGGCAAAACGATGGGCAAATAATAGGCTCCCAGATAAATCGACCCATAGATTATTGTCAGCGAAATCAATGACATCCCAATCAGATTTTTCGAGCCCGCACGCAGACGCAATCCAATCAAAACCGCGATCGGCAACGAAATCCAGACCCCCAACACCGATTCCGGATAGAGTTGGAAAATCTGGGCGATTACCAATCCAAAAATTGCCAACACCACGGTCAGCGCAAAAAACAAGGCGAACAGAAACAGTAGTCGCGTGCGGCTGGAGATCATCCGTCCCGCGATTTCGCCAATGGTTTGTCCTTGGTTTCGCAGGCTGACAACCAACGCGCCGAAGTCATGGACGGCCCCAATGAAGATGCTTCCCAACACCACCCACAATAGAGCTGGCAGCCAACCCCAAAATACGGCGATCGCTGGTCCGACGATCGGTCCCGTTCCGGCGATGCTCGTGAAGTGATGACCAAACACGATCGACTTCTTGGATGGCACAAAATCTTGGCCGTCTTCCAATTCCCGGCTCGGAACGATAGCCAAGGGGTCCAAAACGAAAATTCGCCGAGCCAGCCAACGTCCGTACGTATGATAGGCCGCGATGAAGCCAACAAACGAAGCCATGGCGATGAGAAATGTGTTCATATTCGATTCGCAGGTCAGGTAATAGATGAAGTTGTTTGTACTGGCGTGTCAAAAAATTCTAACATAAAAAACCATCCGCTTTTTATCACTCACGCGATCGGCTAAACTTGGCTGGCAGAAATTCAATATTAACCACCAATTGAGGAGAGAACCTTGGCGAACGCAGATATCGGATTGATCGGCTTGGCTGTCATGGGTGAAAATCTCGTTCTCAATATGGCCAATCACGGCTACACGGTCGCCGTCTACAATCGAACGACATCCCGAGTCGATGAGTTCATTGCCGGGCGAGCCGCTGGGAAGTCGATCTTGGGGACCCATTCGCCTGCCGAATTGGTCGGCCAATTGAAACGCCCTCGGCGCATCATGATCATGGTTAAGGCGGGTGCTGCGGTCGATGCAGTTATCGATTCCCTGCTGCCGTTATTGGAGCCGGGGGATATTGTAATTGACGGTGGCAATAGCGAGTTTCCCGACAGTACACGTCGGACAACCGACTTGGCCAAAAAAGGAATTCTCTATGTCGGTACGGGCGTTTCCGGCGGCGAAGAAGGGGCACTTAATGGGCCCAGCATCATGCCCGGTGGAAATCCGGCAGCCTGGCCACACGTCAAACCGATCTTTCAAGCGATTGCTGCGAAAACGGAACAAGGCGAACCATGTTGTGATTGGGTCGGTCGGGGCGGGGCAGGGCACTTTGTAAAAATGGTTCACAATGGCATCGAGTATGGCGACATGCAGATGATTTGTGAGACGTATCATTTGATGAAGGCTGGTTTGGGGCTGTCCAATGATGAGATGCACAAAACTTTTGCCCAGTGGAATAAGGGTGTCCTGGATAGCTACCTCGTCGAAATCACGCGCGATATTTTGGGCTACCGTGATGAATCGGGCACGGCAGTGGTCGATGTCATTTTAGACAAAGCCGGGCAGAAAGGGACGGGTAAATGGACCGCAATTTCTGCCTTGCATGTGGGTCAACCGCTGACGCTCATCGGCGAAGCGGTTTTCGCGCGATGTTTATCGGCGATGAAAGAAGAGCGCATCGCGGCCTCCCAAGTGCTGCAAGGTCCGCAAGCAAAATTCTCCGGTGACCGGGTTGCTCTGGTTAACGACTTGGAGCAGGCGCTGTACGCGTCGAAAATTGTTTCCTATGCGCAAGGCTACCAATTGATGCGGGCCATCTCGGATGAAAATGATTGGGGCTTGAACTATGGAGCCATTGCTTTGATGTGGCGTGGTGGTTGCATCATTCGATCGGCCTTCCTGAGCAATATCCGCGATGCCTTCGAAAAGAATCCGGCGCTCACGAATTTGTTGCTGGATCCGTTTTTTGAGACTGCCGTCGAGCGAGCTCAAGCCGCTTGGCGGCGCGTCTTGGCAACGGCGGTGACCATTGGAATCCCGATGCCCGCCATTGGCGCGGCGCTGGCCTATTTTGATGGGTATCGGACCGAACGACTGCCGGCGAATTTGTTGCAAGCCCAACGAGACTTTTTTGGCGCTCATACTTACGAACGAACCGACCGGCCCCGTGGTGAGTTCTTCCATACCAATTGGACAGGCACAGGCGGCACGACGTCGTCAACCACTTACAACGCTTAGAGAAAGAAAATCATGTCTGTTTCCCAAACTGAATTGCAACGCAAACAAATCCAGGAAGTGGAAGAATTGTTGTTCGACGGACCTGAAAAATCCGGGTTCGTGAAAGAACTGTATTTCGGTCACTTCAATCAAGCCGCGATAATGCCGTATCCGGAACTACCGTCTTACGCTCGGGCCGCGGGTGATGCGATGGTCGCGAAAATCAAAAAATTGTGCGTGGAATTCATCAAGCCGGATCGGATCGATCGCGAATCGCGTATTCCCGATGGGATCATTAAAGCGCTGGGAAACTACGGCGTTCTGGGCATGACGATTGACAAACAGCACGGCGGCGCGGGCATGTCGCAGTATAACTATTGCCGAGTCATGGAGATCATCGGCGGGCACTGTGGTTCGACGGCGGTTTTCGTGAATGCACATCACTCGATCGGACTGCGGGCACTGCAAATGTTCGGCACCGAAGCCCAAAAGACTCAATGGATGCAGCCGCTCGCAGCAGGTGAAAAAATGGCGGCCTTCGCGCTGACGGAGCCGCTGGCCGGTTCGGATGCCTCGAATGTCCAAACCCAAGCCGTTCCACTGGCGGACGGCAGTGGGTACTTGTTGACGGGTGAAAAACGCTGGATTACCAATGGTGGTATTGCCGACGTCCTGACAGTCATGGCCCGCACGCCCGATGCGGGTAGTCCCACCGGAAAGATCACCGCATTTCTGGTGACGCCGGACATGAAAGGATTTGAAGTCGTCGAGTCGCGGATGGACAAAGTCGGAATTCGCGGAACTGCGACCGGACGGATCAAGTTCGATGCGATGTTTGTGCCGACTGCGAATATCCTGGGAGAAATTGGCAAGGGTTTAAAACTGGCGCTGACGGTGCTGGACTTTGGACGCACGACCTTTGGAGCCAGTTGCACCGGGGCCGCAAAATTTTGTATCGAACGCATGGTCGCTCGCGCGAACACGCGCAAACAGTTTGGGAAAACGCTAGGAGATTTCCAATTGGTAAAAGGCAAAATTGCCGAAGCAGTTGCCGATACCTACGCAATGGAAAGTGCGACCTATTACACCGCAAATCTGATCGATCGCGGCGCCGAGGACTATATGGTCGAGACCGCCATGCTCAAAGTTTTCGCCTCCGATCAACTTTGGCGAATCGTCAACGATTGTTTGCAGATTTGGGGCGGCAAGGGCTTTTTTACCGATCAACCGTTTGAACGCATGATGCGCGATGCTCGATTGAATTTGATCGGAGAAGGGGCCAACGATGTGTTGCGCTGCTTTATCGCTGGTGTTGGTTTCCGACATGTGGGTAAGCAGTTGGAGGGGATCAAGAATTCTCCCATGTCCGCGTTTCGAAAAATTCCTGATATGGTGGGTGCCGGTCCGAAGCTGCCGGTGAAGCATGAACACTTGCGATATTACGCGCGAGCTCTGGGCAAGCAAATTGGTCAATTTTCATGGCAATTGAAATTGGCGCTTATCAAACACCGCGAAGGGATTCTCGAGCAACAATTTATCCAAGCCCGTTTGGCGGATATTGCCACCGAGTTATTTATGGCGTCGTGCGTTTTTTCACGTTTAACTGCCGTCATGGTCAATGGCACAATTCCCCAACCGGCTCAAGTGCACGAATTCAATACGGGGCGGTTATACTTGCGGATGGCCCGCCAGCGAAACGAGCGTCGATTTGAAGAATTGAAAATCAATTTCGACGATCAACTCGAAAGCGTGGCCGATGCCTGGTTGGCAGAAAAATTTGACGACCCGAACTGGGTAGTAAAACCGAACGAAGTCGAGATTCCCCAATGAGCTGGCAAAATTTGCTTGAGAGTTTTCAGACCGAAAGTGACCAACTCGAACTCGGTGGAGGTATTCAGGCGATCAAACGCCAGCACGAAAAGGGCCGCCTCACCGCGCGCGAGCGGATTGCGAAATTGTTGGACGCCGATTCGTATTGGTTAGAAATTGGCCGGTGGGCGGGTTGGGAAATGTACTCGGAATGGGGTGGCGCGGTTTCGGCCAGCGTGATTTGCGGGTTGGGTCAGGTCTCGGGTCGAACCGTGATGATCATCGCCAACGATGCCACGATCAAAGCGGGTGCGTTCTTCCCGATGACCTGCAAAAAAGTCTTGCGGGCCCAACGAATCGCGATGCATTGCCGTGTTCCGCTAGTTTATCTGGTTGATTCGGCTGGTGTGTTTCTACCCTTGCAAGATGAAATCTTTCCGGATGAAGACGACTTTGGCCGAATTTTCCGCAACAACGCCGTGATCTCGGCGTTGGGGATTCCGCAGTTGGCGGCGATCATGGGGAACTGCGTTGCCGGTGGTGGGTACTTGCCCGTGCTCTGTGACAAACTGATTATGACCGAAGGGAGCGGGTTGTATTTAGCCGGTCCGGCCTTGGTCAAGAGTGCAATCGGACAGGAAGTTTCTTCCGAGGACTTGGGCGGGGCTTCGATGCATGCTTCGATCAGTGGCACCATCGATTTCAAAGAACCGAACGATGAAGCGGCCTTACAGCGATTGCGTTTGTTGATCGACCTGTTACCGATCGATAGTATGGCCCCGATGTTTCGCCGGGACTCCACGACCGAACCGAGCCGGGTTCAAGCGGAAATTTACCGGGTCATGCCGCTGGACGAACAATCGCGGTACGATGTTCGCGATTTGATCAGTTTTCTCGTCGATGCTGAAACGTTTCAGGAATACAAGGCAGATTTTGGTCAGACGATAGTCTGCGGCTACGCAAAAATCGGGGGCTTCCCCGTGGGAATTGTGGCGAACCAGCGAACGGTCGTGAAGAGCGCCAAAGAAGGGATGCAGTACGGCGGAGTGATCTATCATGATAGCGCGGACAAAGAGGCTCGTTTTATCATGGATTGCAATCAGACCTGGATTCCCTTGATTTTTCTCCAGGACGTAATGGGGTTCATGGTGGGGCGGGATAGCGAACAAGCGGGAGTCATTCGTGCTGGAGCGAAAGTTGTCAATGTGATTTCCAATAGTCGCGTGCCGAAAATTACAGTCATTACCGGCGGCAGTTATGGCGCAGGCAATTATGCGATGTGTGGCAAAGCGTTTGATCCCCGTTTCATTTTTGCGTGGCCCAATGCCCGGTATGCAGTAATGGGTGGCAAGCAGGCCGCAACCACGATTCTCGATGTCAATATCGCGGCACTCAAGCGGGTTGGAAAAGCTCTTGATGCCGAGGAGTTGGAAGTCCTGCGTCAACAGGTCGTTTCTGCTTATGAGACTTCGACCGACATTCGCTATGCGGCTGGGAGACTATGGGTGGATGGGATTATCAATCCCGATCAGACCCGTCAGACTTTGATACAGGCACTTTCGATTTCCACCCGGTATGCCGATGATGAGCCGTTCCGGACCGGTGTGTTGCAGGTTTGATCGCCGGACCTGACACGATTGGCCGACCTGGATTCGTCGAAGATTCGAACAGCAACGAAAATCGCCGGGAATCTGTGGATAAATTCCAGTTACGGTTTGACGAAAACAGTTTTGCCGAATACAGTTCTGGATAGGAAAAATATTGCTAGCTGGGAATCTGTTTTTCCCGGTAGTCCACTGGATGCTTGTCGGAGAGTGGGCTCCGCGAGGGGGAGCCGCGAAATGGGTCAGGCCTGAAATATGGAGCAGCCCTAAGCGGGGTACTCTTGTGCGGAGTCCTCTCACCGACAGGCGTTTTTTTTGGTTCCCCGAGTGGCGGTGGGAGTTGCGAGCGCCGAGCCATTGCCCGTCGTGAACCATGGTCACCGGCAGGGGCAAATCGGTTAGAATAATTGGGACGAATTATTCTTGAGGAAAGACCGATGAATTCCCCTGCACCGACCCAGCATTCCCCTGACGGCAACTACCGCGTCGTCGCGCTTAAATATCGCCCCCAGACGTTTGCGGCATTGATCGGACAAGGGCATATCGCAACGGCTTTGTCCAATGCGATCATTCAATCCCGTGTCGGCCATGCCTACTTGTTTACTGGTGCGCGGGGGGTCGGCAAGACTTCTTCGGCGCGGATATTTGCCAAATGTTTGAACTGTGTTGCTGGGCCCACGACGACGCCCTGCGGCAATTGCGACGTTTGCGAGACTGTTTCCACCGGCGAGGATGTCGATGTGTTGGAAATCGATGGTGCCAGCAACCGGGGGATCGATGAGATTCGTTCGCTGCGTTCCAATGCCGCAATTCGGCCCAGTCGTTCTCGATACAAAATTTACATTATCGACGAAGTTCATATGTTGACGATGCAAGCCTTTAATGCCTTGCTCAAGACTTTGGAAGAACCGCCGGCCCATGTGAAGTTCATTTTTTGTACAACCGATCCGCAAAAAATTCCGATCACCGTTCTTTCGCGTTGCCAACGCTATGATTTTTCGCCGGTTCAAACTCACGAAATAGCCCAATCACTGCGCCAGATTGCCGAACAGGAAGGGGTGCAGGCCGATGAACAAGCGCTCGCGTTGTTGGCGCGACGGGCCAATGGATCGATGCGCGATAGTCAGTCCTTGCTGGAACAGCTTTTTTCGTTTTGCGAGTCGGAAATTACCGTCGCTCACGTGCATCAATTGTTGGGTACGGCAGACATCGGACGAATTGGCGAAATGGCTGCCGCGATGGTCGCCCATGATTCGACGAGGACGTTGAGTTTGATCAATCAAGCGTGTAACGACGGGGTAAGCGCCGGCCAGTTGGCCGAACAGTTGCTCGGATATTTCCGTGATGCCATGGCGGTCAAAGTAAACTGCGGACTCGACGCACTATTGACTTGCACCCAGACCGAACTGCCAGCGCTAACGACCATCGGCACGCAAATTGGCTTGGAGACAATTTTGTCGATCGTACAATTGCTGGACGCTGCGATTGTGAAAATGCAATCCAGCTTGCACGCGCGAACACTGGTAGAAGTTGCGGCGATTCGAATTTGCAATTTGGAAAACCTGGAGTCAATTTCAGACTTGGTCAGACAGTTGTCCGCCTCGAGTGCGACCGGCGCTGCGGTGACTCGTCCCAACGCTCCCACCGCACCGCGATCGGTCGAGTTGAAGAAAATCACACCAGCCCCGGCATTAAAAAAAAACGAGATAGTTGATATTCCAATATCGATTGATTTGACTCCCGCGCCCAAGCCAGCCGCGCACGCGACGCCCACGATTCCAGCCAGTCATTTGAATTCTGCTCGGCCGGTTTCGCAGCCCAGCAGTACAATTTCGAAAATCGCACTCGATCGTCCGTCGAGAGTCGCATTGTCGAGCGCGGAAATGGTGAGCAAGACTGGCCCTCCGGTACTACCATTGTCGGCGGCGTTATCTGAGGGAGGAACTTTAACGCAGGCAATCGTTGCAACCGATCAAAGTTCGGGCGGGGCGAGGAAATCCTCGACGGCGGATGAGTCGGACCAAGTTTCGTCGAACTCGACCGACTTGAAAGAACTTTGGGGGCAGATGCTAATGTCGCTCGGTGACATGACGGCGGAGCTGGCCACGAGTTACGAAGCTTTGAGTTGGGTTTCGGATAATTGCGTCGGGGTCAATCTCTACGATGAATATCATGTGCGGGAGTGTCGCAAGCCGGAACGGAAGCAAAAGATCGAATCGGCGTTGTCCAAAATTACCGGCCGAAAAATTGTGGTTGAGTTTCGCGTGGCCAAAAATGGGAAATCGGTGGCTGCGGATCAAGTTCCGCAGTTGTCGCGTGCCCGGCAAATGCGTATGCTTCAGGATGTCGACTTTGTTAAACAGACGATGTCGATATTTGATGCCGAGGTGGTCGGTTTTTTTGCGTTGCCCCGGAAAATGACCAAGTAGTTTGATCCCCAACCATTAACAAATTGCCAAAACAGTCAGCGAGATCATGATGTTTAAAGGACTTGGAGCGATGGCGTCGCTGATGAAACACGCGCACACGATGGGCCCCAAAATGCAGGCAGCGATGGACGAACTAAAAGATCGTCAGGTGACCGGCGAAACGGGGGGTGGTATGATCATCGTGACGGCCAATGGATTGACGCAGATTTTAAGCGTCACGATCGATCCGCTCTTGATCGAGCGAAATGATTGGGAGATGATCGGCGATTTGTTACCGGCTGCCATCAATCAAGCGATCGCCAATTCGAAACAACTGCATGTTGCGGCGATGCAAAAAGTTACCGGTGATTTGCCGATTCCGGAAAATTTGGAAGGCATGCTAAAGAATTTCATGGGACATGAGTAAGACATCCCATGGCTGAACTTTCTGAGTCCGTCACGCACATGATCGAGCAATTGTCGCGATTGCCTGGGATCGGTCGCAAGTCGGCCGAACGGCTGGCGTATCATATTTTGCGGGTTCCTGAATCAGAAGCTTTGGCGTTGGCGGATTCCATTCGAAACGTTCGCCAAAATGTTCGGTACTGCGACATTTGTTTCAATCTCGCCGAAAGTGAAATGTGTAATATTTGCCGCGATCCATCCCGTGACCAGACCTTGTTGTGCGTGGTTGAACAGCCGCGCGATTTGATGGCTTTGGAACAATCGGGAACCTATCGCGGTTTGTATCACGTGTTGCTCGGTCGGATCGCACCGCTGGAGAATATCGGCCCCGATCAACTAACGCTGGATCAACTGGCGGGCCGGGTCGCCGCTGGAGGATTGTCGGAGATAATTATGGCGACTAATCCGACAGTTGAAGGGGACGGAACCGCGTTGCATATCTCCAATCTGTTGAGCTCCTTCGACGTCCGTTTCACGCGGTTAGCCCGCGGAATTACGACCGGGAGCATTTTGGAATACACCAACAAAGAGATTTTGGCGGATGCCTTGAGCGGCCGACAACCCCTGTAACGCTAGCCATTGTCGACCGGAATCGACCAAGCGTCAGTGGCCGATTTAAATTGGAATTTCGGCTCCTTTTATGGTCATGGTTCGTCCTATGGCGCGTAATTTTACTACAATAGGCTTCGTGGTTTTTTCATTCGCAAAATGAGTTGATATGAAAATTTCTTTTGGCCAAAATCTGTCGCTACGGCAATCCCAAACGCTGGCTCCTCGCATGATCCAGTCGATGGAGATCTTGCAAATGGCACAAGCGGATCTGGAAGCCAAAATCGAACGGGAGTTAATCGAAAATCCAGCGCTGGAACGCGAACGTGACGACGACAGTTACGCCGAAGACGATGGAACACGTGAGCGAGAGAAAGAGACGAAAGACGTTGAGCAAAAAGAGTTGATTGTTGAGGAGAAACAGGGGAGCGAGGACGATTTCGAGCGCCTGCTGAATCTCGACAAGGACAATCCCGATTTTTTCGACGGCTCCCGCCCCTCGTCCAACCGGATTCAGGAATCTGGCGATCGACAACATGACTTGATGTCCAATCTTGTGAACCGGGATGGGACGTTGCAGGATTATCTGGTTGCGCAATTGCACGAAATGGATTTGGATGAACAGTTGTTGGCGATGTGCGAACGCATCATCTCATCATTGTCTCCGCTGGACGGTGGCCGGCTAAATGTTGCGTTGCGCGATTTGCTCCCGGCGGAGGCATCGGCTGCGGATTTGGAGCTGGCCGAAAATGCGCTCGCCCATGTTCAACAACTTGACCCGGCCGGCGTGGCGGCGCGCGATTTGAGCGAATGTTTGTTGTTGCAATTGCAACCGGATATTCCCCATTTAAAAAACGTGCGCACGCTGATCCTGCATCACTTGGATGATTTGAGTAACAATCGGTTACCGCAAATTCAAAAAGCTACCGGGATGACGATCGATCAGATCAACGAAGCCTGGGAGGAATTGCGGCATCTTGATCCGAAACCGGCCAATCAATTCGTCGAGAACTTTGTTCCGTCGGTGACCCCAGACATGTGGTTGGAAACGGATGAAGACGGACAATATATTGTTAAAATGGACGAGAGTCCGGCCCGTGGACTGTATATCAGCAATTATTATCGTCAGCGAATTGTTAATGGTCAGGCCACCGCGGAAGAAAAAGAATTCATAAAACGGAAAATCACGGCGGCGCAATGGCTGATTGAATCAATCGAACAACGCCGCAGCACATTGACCCGAGTCGCACAAGCAGTCGTTAATCACCAAAAGGACTATTTCGACAATGGACCAGAGTATCTGAAGCCGCTGAAGATGGATCAGATCGCGGATATTGTCGGCGTCCATGTAACCACCGTCAGTCGGGCGGTCGATGAGAAGTGGATTGAAACTCATCGCGGGATCCTGCCCTTGAGAATGTTTTTTATACACGGCACAACAAACCAGGATGGTGAAGACATCGCCTGGAACAAAGTTCGAATTGAATTGCAAAAACTCATCGATCACGAAGACAAATCCAAACCATTCAGTGATGTCGAAATCATGCGTCGACTAAAATCGCAAGGTTTCAATGTCGCGCGTCGGACGGTCACGAAGTACCGCGAGAAATTGGAGATCCCGAGCTCGCGCCAACGCCGCGACTGGTCCAAGAAAAAATCGACAGAATAATAGGCCCGTCTGGTAACTGGAAACATCACCTACAGCTCTTCTGGAAACTCGCCACCCCTCGGATTTGGAACACTTAAATCACTCATCGGATGCGTCGCGGGATGGCAGATATTCGGTTAACTCAATCTACATTCGCCGTCCGTAGCGGCGTTTTGAAAACGGCGGCATCGCCTGCTGCGACTCAAATCTCGAGTCCGGGACTTGCGAAGCCTGTGACCCAAGTCGAGGTGCTGGACAACACGTTGCGGGTCATGACACCGGAGAATATTTCGTTTGAATATCAATTGGCCGGGCCGTTTCGCCGTATCTTCGCCTATTTGCTCGATCTGCTGGTTTCGATTGTCGGTTTTCTCGTGTGTGCCTTCCTGTTGCAGTTGATCGTGGCATTCGCGATCATTCCGTTGGCTCAGACACTTGGAATCGCCAGTTGGATCGAAGGCCTCATCGGGCTCATGGTCGGGATGGGATTGGTCCTGTATTTCATTGTGTATTGGTTTTACGGCGCGTTAATGGAAACCTACTACAATGGACAAACCTTGGGTAAACGTTGGACCCACATGCGGGTTTTGTCGATCGATGGACACTCCATCGACGGTGTGCAGGCCACTTTGCGGAATTTTTTTCGGCTCTTGGATGTTTCACCGTTGGTTCCAGTGGCGGCACTCTTCCGATTGGATGAACCGGCTTCGTTGGGTATTCCGACGTGCCTGTTCGGTTTGATCATGATGTCGTTCAGTCGCAATTTTCAGCGTGTGGGAGATTTGGTTGCCGGCACAGTCGTGGTCAATGAATCCCACGTCCGAGAGCCGGGCTTGTTGGTTTTTACCGATCCCCGCGTGCCGGGTCTGGCAGCATTGATTCCCAATCATTTCGTCGCAACACCCAGCCTGACCAAAGCGATTGCGTACTATGCAGACCAACGTCGTTTTTTGCCCCCTGCACGCGCGCGGGAGATTGCCGGTCATGTCGCAGTTCCGTTGTTGGAACAGTTTAATTTGATGGCTGACACGGATCATGATTTGTTTCTCTGTTCCGTATATTTCAAACTGTTCGCGGCCTCAGCCGCTGCTGATGAAGAATTTCATGTAGCCACAGCGGAGGAATCAACATGAAGGTTGCCGAGCTGATCGAAAGTCGCCAACCGGGTTGGCAAGAGCTGGAACGGTTGTGTGAGGTGGTCGGTGGAACCAAATCGAGTACGAATCCCGAATTGGTAGTTCGATTTGCCAGTTTGTATCGGGCGGCTTGCGCGGATCTCGCGTTGGCGGAGTCCTATCAATTGCCACCCAATACGGTGGATTATCTCCATCGATTAGTGGCCCGGGCCCACAATCAAATGTATCGCACTCAACGCTTGCAGTGGAGAACTTGGTACAAGCGAATTTTTGAAGACACTCCCAAGTTAATTTTCAACGATCCCTGTGTGCATTTGGTAACGGTTGTATTCTGGGGTTTGTTTTTGATTTCTGCTTTTCTCGCCTACGATAACGAAATCTGGCCTGGGTTTGCTGAAGCGGTTGTCGGTTCCGAGCAACTGGACAGTTTTGGTGAGATGTATGGAAGTTTTGGCGACCGTCCCTCGGGAGCAAATTCCTTCATGGCTGGGTTTTATGTGTTCAATAACGCATCGATCGGGTTGTCCTGTTTTGTGACCATGTTGTTTGTGTTGCCTGGCATGATCACGTTATCATTTAACGCCGTATATTTAGGCGCAGTGTTTGGCTATATGTTTCGTCCGGAAATGGGTGATGCTGGAGTTAATTTCAAAAATTTCGTGACGGCGCATGGACCGTTTGAGTTGACGGCGATCGTATTGTCAGCCGGCGCCGGGCTGAAAATCGGTTTGGGCTGGCTGGCAACTAACGGGGCCGATCGAATGAGCTCACTCACGCAAACCGCCCGGGAAGCCTTGCCAATTGCGATGTGTTCCGTGTTATTGTTTTGTCTGGCGGCGATGATCGAAGGATTCGTTTCGCCGACTACCGAGCAGTTCATGCCTTGGTGGGTGAAAGGGCTAGTCGCGTCACTTTCGAGCTGCCTGTTGATGATTTATTTCGTAATGCTCGGTTACCCCCGGGGCGCTGAGATTACGTCGACGGGTTGGGAGGCGATGTCTGATGAGGCTTGACCATACCTTTATTGCCATTCGCGAAAGGGGCATGTTGGAGATTTGCGATCTCGCGTTGCATGTGGTGCGCTATCACTTTAGGCCCTTGCTGGCGTTGTTGTTCCTTGGCGTGGCGCCCTGGGCGGTGGTGAATTGGTTGCTGACGAGTTGGTTGGCGGTGGGCATTTTTTCCAGTGACTATGCCGTACATTTTTTCTGGCTTTCGACCGTTCTCGTAATCAGCCAGGCTCAAATCGGAACGTCGTTGATTACGCATTATTTGGGGCAAGTGATGTTTGTCGGACGTGTCGGGGTGTTTGCCACCATGTTCGACACTTGGCGATTGTTGCCGAATTTTTGGTGGTTACATGGCGTCGTTCGGCTCGTTGCGCCAGTCCTGTTTGTAGTTTGGCTGACTTGGCATGCGGACGAAGATACTTTGATGGCCTACAGTTACCTTTTGTTGCCGTTGTTAATTTTGATCACGATGTTAATCCGCGGCCTTCGACCGTTCATTCCGGAGATGATTCTGTTGGAGCACACGCCAATTCGGACACCGGATCCGAATCGTGTAAATTTCAATCGCCGGTCCACGTCGTTGCACGGTTCGGTTGGTTCAGAGTTGTTTGGTCGATTCATGCTGACCTGCATATTTTTTCCGCTACTGACTTTTACGTTTTATTCCATGTTTGTGTTGACGGACACAACCTTGAATCTGCAATCCAGTTTGGAGTTTCCGTTGTCGTCGATCTATTGGCCGGTCGCGTTATGGCTGACCGCCGGTTTTGCCGCCGTCGTTCGATTTTTGTCTTACCTCGACATTCGAATTCGACAGGAAGGCTGGGCGGTCGAGTTGAAAATGCGGGCTGAAGGGCAGCGGTTGTCAGCAGGAGAATGGAGGTGACAAAGTTCCCATCCGTCACTGAATCGCCAAATTTGATGGTTACTGGCACATTCGCAAGCAGTGCCGGCACGCCAAGGTTATTTGCGAGATTGTTAAATTGCCTAATTCTTGCCTGGTTCGGTTTGCTGGTTGTCAATTCAGCTGGGTTCGCGCAGGTTGAGGTCGAAGCTGGGCAGAGAGCTTTGTCGCAACGGAACTATCCCTGGTACGACGCTGATACTGACTCGGTCCGACCGCTGGAATTTGGCGATCGCGCTCCAGCAAAATCAGCCGACCGAAATGAAATTCCCTTGGCGAAATTGAAAACCCCACCGGTGCGTCCAACTGCTGGTGCTGGCCCTGCCTTAAGTTCCGGACTGAGCTGGTTGGCGTGGTTTGCGTTGGGATTGTTGGTTGTAGCCCTGATTGGTGGGTTGGCCTGGGCGTTCTTTCGAATCGAGTCGCAGTCGATGAAAAGGCAGTCGGTTGCCAAGCGTTCGATGGCAGAGAGCATCGAGCATTTGCCTTTTCAACTTGACCAGCCAACGGGAAATTTTCGGCACTTGGCTCAACAGTCTTACGCGGCAGGTGACTTCCGTCGGGCAGCCGTTTATCTGTTCAGCCACGTCTTAGTGACGTTGGATCAAACCAATTTGATCCGATTGAGAAAGGGAAAAACGAATCGCCAGTATTTGGGGGAGTTGAAAAATCAAGTGCCCTTGGCAGATTACTACCAACAAGTGATGGTACCGTTCGAGAAAGTTTTTTTTGGGGACCATGATTTGACCAAACAGGAATTCGAAAGTTGTTGGCTAAATCTGGATGGGTTCCAATCGTACGTGAACCAAAACGTGTCGGTGAATCCATGATTCGACTTTGCGACAATTCACAATTCCGTCCTCATTCCATCCCGGAGTCCAACAACAGGCCCCGGAACAAATTTCAGCAAGTTCGCCGGTCCGGCTGGTTCGTGTTTTTGTTGCTGGGATTGCTGCTCGCCGCGGGATGCGGCCGGAGTGAAAAATTGGTGACCGAGTATGGAAAAGTTGCCGGAGACCATGGAGGTACCAGTGTCAATGGAACCGGCGTGTTGTTGGACATGTTCCGCGACCGCGGCTGCGATGTCAAGCGATTTCGCAAGATTTCTCCCAAGTTGGAAAAGTACGACACCATCGTCTGGTTTCCCGATGAAACGGATTACCCGGGTGTCGAAGTCACCGGGGCGCTGGAAGATTGGTTGCGAAATGGAGTCCAGCGGACGTTGATCTATGTCGGGCGGGACTTCGATGCGGAACTGGATTACTTGCAACACGCGATCCAGTCGCCGGGCGTCAAAAACGGTGAGGAAGTACTACGACAATTGGCGGAAGCGAAACTGCGACAGGATCAGCGGCAAAGCGAGTACCTCGTGGATCGTGAAACCAAGTCCTGTCGGTGGTTTGAACACCAACCATTCCCGCGCCGAAAAGCGAATCAAGTGACTGGTCCGTGGGCGGAAAACGTCAATGATAAATTGACAAATATCGAATTTGCCACGGTGCTCGGGCCTCCGCAGAAATTGCTCGACGAAAGCTGGAACGAGGTCCAACCGCTGGTGACAACCGATGGAATTGATTTCGTGTATTCGATCGGCGAAGCGGAAGATTCGCAAGCGAACGCCTATCAAAATAATGAAAATAAAATAATCATTGTCGGCAACGGTTCCTTTTTGTTGAATTATGGACTGGTCAACCATGAACACCGAAAGCTCGCTGGTGCCTTGATCGATGAGTGTTCGTTCCAATCCAAGGTTGTGTTCCTGGAAAGCGGTCCTGGCGGGATTTCGGTGTCGGATAAAGATGCGAATTCGAATAACGCCTGGGCCTGGATTTCGGAGCCACCATTGCGCTACATCGTTCCGCACTTTTTATTGTGGGGATTGTTGTTTTGTTTTGCCTATTTTCCCATTTTTGGTCGACCACGTCGACCCAAGCCAATCCTATCCAACTCATCCGAAAATCCAACGCCACTCACGTCGACAATTAGTCATGCTGACATCAATCCAACCAATACCTTTCGCAGCCATATTGTTGCGATGGGAAAATTGTTACAACGAACCCAGCAACCGGTACGCGCAGCCGAAAAAATTCGACAATATCAAGAAATTTACGGCAGAGATTCAAACCTGAAATAGGCCCCTCAATGAACGATATCAATCAATCTTTGTCACCTCAAACCAGCGCGGCTTTAGTTGAGTTTGATTGCCTGCGCTGCAAAGTTCGCTTAAAAGTGGACGCGAGTCTCGCGGGCAAGCAGGCGAAATGCCCACAGTGCGGTCAAGTGATCTCGGTGCCGGCTTTGTCGGTGGCTTCGAACAACGATCAACCTGGCTCGAATCCTGTCTCTACGACTCGGCCGCCGACTGAGTCGGGAAGAGAGCTCGTCGTGGAAGTGCTGGATGCTCCAGTGTTGTCCCGGGATTTGCGTGGCACCCGAACCGAGGGCGCCGACACATCCACTCGCCAGCTTTACCATCGAATCTCGAACGAGGTCGCCAAAATTTTTGTGGGCCAGGATGATTTGGTATTGGGAAGTTTGGTTGCGTTGTTTTCTGGGGGCCACGTGTTGATCGAGAGCGTGCCTGGTTTGGGAAAGACACTGTTTGTACGGACGTTGGGAAAAATTTTAGGCTGCCAATTCGGGCGGATTCAGTTTACGGCCGACCTGATGCCATCGGATATCACCGGCGCCCCAATCTTCAATATGAAGACGCAGGAGTTTGATTTTCGTCCTGGCCCGGTTTTTACGCAGTTGCTATTGGCGGACGAAATCAATCGTTCGCCCGCCAAGACCCATGCGGCCTTGCTGGAAATCATGCAGGAAAAGCACGTTACTGTGGATGGGACAACGCACGAACTTGAATTGCCGTTCCTCGTGATGGCCACCCAGAATCCAATCGAGTCGGAGGGAACATACAATTTGCCGGAAGCGCAACTCGATCGGTTCATGTTCAAGTTGATTGCCGATTATCCGACTGCCGAACAGGAAGCGGCAATTCTGCTGATGCATGGTGGGCAAGCGGGCATTAACCATCGACTGGAACATGACATCCAGCAGATCACCAACCCAGCTGAGATTATTGCAGTAACTCAAGAAAGTGCGCTCGTGCGAATCGACCCGTTGTTGGTCGATTACATCAACAAGATTGTCAGGCTAACCCGTCGCTGGCCCCAATTCTATCTCGGGGCATCCCCCCGCGCCGGAATTGGCTTGATGCAGGGTGCGCGAACGTTGGCCGCTTTTTATGGTCGGGACTTTGCTGTCCCGGATGACGTGGTTCAGCTTGCTCTGCCTGCGCTGCGCCACCGCGTGACGTTGACTGCCGAGGCAGAAGTCGAAGGTCAAACAGTGGATCAATTGCTCACTGAATTGATTCGGAACGTAGAAGTTCCTCGACTGCGGGATTGACTTTGCGTCGTCGTGTCCGGCACTGCGGTGACACCATGATTCGCTCAACTAAAAAATACAACTTCATCAGACAATTTTGACCGAACGACAGCTCCGTTGATAAATTTTTCCGAGTCGATCATTGAATTTTTGGCGAATCGCCCAATCGTGCTTTTGCTGATGCTGGGCTTGCCGTTGTTTTTGGCGGCCAGATATCGGCAGGTTTTTCCAAGTCGCCGACTGTTGTTTTGTGCCGTGTTGCCGGCGTCGTTCTCTATCCTGATGTTGTTGCTGCCCATGGTCGGTTGGTTCGTGCTGGCACTGGACGTGCTGTTGTGGATTGTTGCCGCAGCCGACTTTGCAACTGTATTGTCCGCAAGGCATTTTGCCGCCAATCGCAATACGTTTCGTATCGCATCCTTGGCCAAGTCCCAAACGGTCGAACTGGAACTGACCAATCGCAGCGGCTGGGACTGTTGGCTTTCGGTAAAAGATGATTTACCAAATTCGTTCGAAGCCGAACCGGACCGGTTCACAGTTTACGTCGCCGGCGTGGATCGGTTGCGATTTCACTACCGGTATACACCGACGCAACGCGGTCAATTCGAATTGCAAGTAGTGCACATGCGCGTTTCGAGTTGGCTGGGCTTATGGCGAGGTTTTTTCAAAATTCCTTGTCCTTCCACGATTCATGTTTATCCCGATATGAAACAGATTTCCGAATACGATCTCTTGGCGAAAACGAATCGGCTTTCCTTGATGGGCTTAAGGCGAACACGCAAAATTGGCCAAGACAATGAATTCGAACGCTTGCGCGACTATACGCCGGACGACAACTACAAACGCATTGACTGGCGCACAACCGCACGACGAAGAAAATTGACTGTGCGCGATTTCCAGTCGAACCAAAGCCAAAGAATAATCTTCATGGTCGATTGTGGGCGCATGATGACCGGAACAGCCAATGGGATCAGCCTGCTGGATTATTCCCTGAATTCGATGTTGATGTTGTCCTACGTCGCATTGAAACAGGGTGACTCGGTAGGAATGATCAGTTTCAGCAACTCGATTCATAATTTCACACCGGCTCGACCCGGCGTAAAGCAAATCAATCGATTGCTGCACGCATCGTTCAATCAGCAACCCCAGCCTGTAGAATCGCGTTATGATGAAGCTTTCCTGTATTTGGGTTCGCATTGCCGCAAACGATCGCTGGTCATCTTGGTTACGAATCTGATCGACGAGATCAATGCGCATCAAATCCGACAATACTTGGCAACATTGACGGGGCAACATTTGCCCCTGTGTGTGTTGTTGCGGGATCGTGAAATCTTCACTGCTGTCGATGAAGTCAACTTCGAAGACCAAGAGTCGCTGTATCAAGCGGCGGCGGCGGTCGAAGTGCTGACTTGGCGACAACAAGTCATTCGGGACCTTAAACACCAGGGGGTCTTGGCGTTGGATGTTTTCCCCGAGAAGTTAACCGCAGCAGTTGTCAATCAGTATTTGGAAATCAAGGCGCGGCATCTTTTGTAGTCGACCGACTAACCCCCAATCCGGTTTCTGCAACATCGTGCCAACGAACGTCCTGACGTTGGGATTTCGCGAACCTTAAGCCAAATTGAAATCGCCCCGGCGTCCCATCAATATTACCCAGTTGACTCGTAAAACGTTTCATTGCGACGAGTACGTCGATCAGCCCCAAAGAATTTATTGGTATTTCCCTGATCGGTCTTTGATCAATAGAACGGCAAGCGATTGGCGGATAATTTCGGCATGGTCAAACGCGAGTTTCGGTAGCGCATGCAGATCAAACCAGCGGGTCGATCGAGCGTCATCCGCCGCGACGGCTGTTTGATCAGATTCTAGTTCAACCAGAAAGGCAACGGTAATAATGCGACCGCGCGGATCGCGATCAACAGCCGAAAAAGCGCCGACTTGTCGCACATCCGCGACGATCAAGCCGGTTTCCTCGCGCAATTCCCGAATTGCGGCGGCTTCCAAAGTCTCGTCAATTTCCATGAATCCACCGGGCAACGCCCATTGATTGGCAAATGGATCTTTCAATCGCTGGATCAGCAAAATTCTGGACGGGGTTGTTCGTCGATCAATCACGACGATATCGGCACTTACAGCCGGCCGAGGGTATTCGTAGTGGTAAGTCATTGGCTATGGGTTGGGATAATCGAAACTAATCGTGAGAATGTCCGAACAAAACAAAAACAATTGGATCGGATATCGACGGAGGATATTGACGGAAAATGGCAATAGTACGATTCAAAGAATTAGTTGTACTCGAAAATCATCGGGCTAACACCAAAAATATTTGACTCGCCTTCTTTTCTCGACTCCGTTTAAGGCTGCAACAATAGAATCGACCGACGGAATAACCGCGGGTGCCAAAAAAACAGCCGCCCTTGTTGATATAACGGCGGCTGTTTAGTTTTCAAAATGTCTCGAGTCGCGATAACAACGTCAAGCGATTGCCAATTCATCGACCTCCCGCGCCAAACGTTTTCGAGCGACGTGCAAACGACGCTTGATCGTTCCCAGTGGTGCTGCGAAATCGTTTGCCATCTCGATTAGACTTTGACCGTGGAAATAGAAAGCGATCAGGGTTTCACGATCCATATCGCCCAAACGATCCAGGCCCGCACGAACTTGACGTTCGCTTTCTCGCGCCAAGATTTCATCGATTGGGGAACTATCACAGATCACCGTAGCCGCCATCATTTCCGGTTCCATCGAGATTGCCGGCGATCGTCGAACGGCACGGTTGATAGCCATGCGAACGGTAATCTGACGCAACCAACCACCGAAAGCCTCGGGCGTTCGCAATTGATCCAATTTCATCATTGCTTGCATGAAAACGTCTTGGCACAATTCCTGTGCGTCGGCGTAATCTCGCAGACGTCGCATCGCGATCGCGAGGATCGCGGGCTGAAACCGCTCGAACAATTCACCAAAGGCCTCTCGGTCGCCAGCTTGAGCTGCTCGAACAAGGTCACCCGTTTCTCGAAGTTCATCCAATTGTATATTTAATGCGTTCATCGCTGTGGTTCTCATTTTGTGACCAGCCATAACGAAAGAGTTAATGGCTAAGGATCGATGTCGTTTGTACCAGCAGACTGATCGCGGCTCACGCTGAAGACGAAGCGCGAAAATAGGCGCTGATCTTCGTGGGCCGGGACTCAGAAAACTGTTTCGATCGATAAAGGGCTAATTTCACCGTCCGGTAGAACGGCTGTTTTGTGAAAACAGTTAGCTCAGTCGCAGAAACAGTCTTGGGTTTGCCGGTTTGTTGGCTCTGCCGCGCATTGGTTCGGAAATCCGGGGTAGCAGACTACCCGCGAAATCCACACCTAACGGGGCGACAACATTAGCCGAATAACTTAGCCCACAATGGCTCGCTATCCTGCCGAAAGCTGTTCCGACAAACGGTTGGAGGTGCCATTGCTGCTGCGGGGCGGTGGACGCGCACAACATACCATTGACACGCACGCTAAAACGAATGACGTTTGCGATTGAGTTGGTGATGATTGAATTACGCATTTCAAAGCTCCCGCGTGCTGACACGCAAAATGAGAGAAAAAAAATATTGACTCCGTTAAGCGTGCAGCCCGACGAAAGACTCATGGGCAACACGACTCATTTGATGGGAACTCCCCCATCAAGCGGGCCAATCATAAATCGTTATCGACCAAAAGGCAACGTTGCCCTCGGCCAACAACGCGAATTCGCCGAAAAAACGGCAATATCGGTGGGTTTTTCCAACCCACGGACAATTAGATGCTTCTGAACCGTTTTGGTTCGGGGTCAATTTGCGAAATTCTCAAGATTTGTTTTGGAACGCTGTCGCCGAGTCAATTGAGGTCGTCGGGCAAACCTGCGGATCGGCTTGAATTGGCCGCAATTTGACTATTTGAGATTTCGGTTGGTCGCTCCCTCGGAGATCCTCGTCTCGAAACGACTTACCGAGACCATTTGCTTCTTCTTTAAGAAATATCCCGCAGTTGCTGAAACTTCAAATCCCTGCGGCAGGCGATTTTTGAGTTCCGCTAAATGTTCGTCAGTCGTGATAAATATCGTATTGGGATTCAGACTTAACAATGCCTCGGGGGTCAATCTTGGTTTCGGTTGCCATGGATGATCTCGATTTAGTGAAGTTACGGAAACTGGCTCGTCGCTCAGAGCACATTCATAGATCGTCTTACCGCTGTAATAGACCCAACTGGACTCCAAACTTCGATAAGCAGCCACCAATTGGCCGGGATTCGATTCGGCAATCGGATCGAGAACCAATTGATGATTCTGCACGGAATCAATGGCGACAGTTCCATATCCAAACAGCATGAAACAAAACAAAATGGAGCTGGCCATGGTCGTCATCAACACGTTTTGACGACTCGATTGCCACAATTGCCAAGCCGCAATCGCTCCACCGAGAATTGGAATCAGGCCCAGTAATAATAGCCACCGTTGCTGCGGAAAAAACTCGAGCGCGGCGATTCCCAATCCAGTTGATACTAACACACCGCCCACGACTAAGGCACTCAAAGCCAACGCAATCCACGCCGAAGCCAAACGTGATTCATGCTTTGCCCAACGAACGAGACAAAGAGACGTTAGTATTGCCAACGCTGGGTAACAGGGGGTCACATAGCTGGGCAGTTTTGTCTGAACCAGCGAAAACACACCAACCTGCAACATGATCCAAAGCAAACAAAACAGCTCAATCGCCGAAAAACGCTCGAGCGAGCGTAGGCGAACAACTATGGCGATCACAACCGGGCCCCAAAAAATCGACCACGGGAAAAATCCAACCAGTATGGCCAGCGGATAATAGCCAATGTTGCCACCGTGATTTTCCAGAACGGTCGTCGCGCGTCCCAAATGTTCGCCGAAAAAAAACAGCCGCGTAAAATCACCCTGCGTCCGCGCGTCGACCAGCACAAACCACGGCGCGGCGATTATCAAAACTACGATCGCTCCGGTTAGTGGTTGCATCGACCAAACCGTGGCCAAAAAATGTCGCGGTCGAAATGGCGCCAGCCAGACTCGCCAACTCCGGTTTTGAATCAAGTCGGCTGACTTTGGATCAAGCGGCAATCGTTGTACCAAACCAAACCAACCGACGATTGCCATCGGCAACAGAAATCCGATCGGCCCTTTGGCCAGTACGCCCAATCCCAACAAGCTGTAAAACCCAATCACGTAAACGGGATTCCTGGGGAACCAATGACCGAGGTGACGCAACTCGGGTTCACCGACCTTGGATTGCCGTGCCGCAAAGGTCCCGACCACATAAATCCAGAGCGCGGTCGTTCCACAGAATATGAGTAATGAATCCGGCGTCGCGGCGCGCGCGGCGACCGCAAACATTAAATTGCTGGACAGAATGATTCCGGCCAGGAGCCCGACTAACGGTTGACCCAATCGAATCGCAATCCCGTAAGTTGCCAATACCGTTCCCACACCTAACGCGGCTGACCAGAATCGGGCAGCAAATTCGGACTCTCCGAAAAATTGAAACGCCGACATCATCAACCAATACAAGAGGATCGGTTTTTGGTGCCGAAGTTCGTCGTTGAACATTGGTACGACCCAATCTCCGCGAGCTAACATCTCGGCCGCGCAACCAGCGTTGCGCGGCTCGTCGCGATCCCAAAGACGCGCCGAACCGAGGTTGTTAAAAAAAATGGCCGTCGAAATCGCGATGAGCAAGACCAAGTGAATAGTGTTTGGTCGCATGAAACTCAACTCCATTTGAGAATAACAATCGATCGAATCCGCTCAATCAAGCATTTGCTCAGCCGTCACCATCCTTGAGCCTGCCGAATAGCTTAGAAAAAATGGCGATTCCGAACAATGTCAACGGCAATGATGTCGTCACTCGCGATCGGGCGTGCGGCGGAAAAAATTTGCCTGTAAAATGGACGTCCTTGTCCGTTTTCCGTTGGTTACGTGTTCGCCGGACAAGAATGTCCATCGTACGGCTGGTATTTTTTCGTTTGCCGCTCGCCGAAAGTCCGGACCAAATTTGAGCAATTCACGTTCAGTAGTGAATTAAGCCCACCATCCACCGTTCACATGGATGGTCTGCCCCGTAACATAAGTGGCCAAATCGCTCGCCAGGAACAACACGACATCGCTAATTTCGTGCGGCTGCGCGAACCGCCCCAGCGGGATGTTGGTCAACATTGCGGCCCGATTCTCAGCAGGGATCGACTGTCCCATTTCGGTTTCCACCACACCGGGAGCGATCGCATTGACGCGGATGTTTTGGCGCGCCAATTCTTTGCTGAGGACTTTAGTTAACGCCACGACTCCGGCCTTGGCTGCCGAATAATTGGCCTGTCCGAAAAACCCCATCACTGCCGCCAACGAGGCGACATTGATGATGGTTCCATTGTTGGCCAAATGGGGCAGGGCGGTTTGACACGTGTTGAAAACACCCGTCAGATTAGTATCGATTACGTCCGACCATTCCGCCGGGCTCATTTTCTTTACGCTGCGGTCGCGCAGAATTCCAGCATTGTTTATCAAGATATCCAAGGTACCAAACGTTGCGACAGTCCGTTCCATCATCGCCGTCAACTCGCCCGGGTTGCGAACATCGGCCGCGCAGGCGATGGCCCGCTGGCCAAATTCTTCGACGGCAGCAGCAGCCAGTCCGGAATTATGCCCGTGACTGTCATTGAAGTAGTTGATCACTACATTGGCACCGGCGGCGTGGAGTACTTGAGCGGTTACCAAACCGATGCCTTGACTCGAGCCAGTTACAAGAGCTGTTTTGTTCGTCAAATCGATGGTACGCATTGGGCTTTGAATGGTTGGAAGTTGGAGTAAATTTCTACTGGCGGACCAATTTAGTGGGCCTGTTATTTACGATCAAGTCGTAACGGAAAAATAAATTTGCGACCTGTCTACATCAAGGTTGCCAAGTCGGTTTTCGTTTTCCCAGGAATGCTGCCAAGCCTTCGCGGGCATCCGCAGTTTCCCGGGCTTCGGCGGAAACGCTGATTGATCGTTCAATCTGAGCGACTACATCGACGGCACTGCAATGTTGCAGGTGTCGTTTGGAAATTGACAATGAAGATTGCGAGCCGGTCAAAATCGAGTTGCATAGTTCGCCGACGCGCTGTTCAAGTCGTTCGGGCGCAACAACATCATGACACAACCCGACCTGATGAGCTCGCTGGACTGCCAATTTTTCTCCACTCAACAACAACTGCGCAGCCACTCCGGCGCCGACGCGGTGTACCAATAGGGGCGTTACCATCGCGGCGGTGATTCCGCGCATCGGTTCGGGAAGACTGAAAAAAGCGTTGGTATTGGCCACAATTAAATCGCAGGCCAATACCAATCCGACTCCGCCGGCCAGCACTGGTCCCTGAAGTTGTACCACCGTGGGGACTCTCGCCGTAAATAGGTTACCAAGCAATCGGCCGTAGATTTCCGAATCAATCAGCCATTCTTGTTTTCCGTTGGCAGACGCCGCCCGAGATTGCATCTCGCTAAGATCCATGCCGGCACAAAACACGCTGCCCGCCGCCGCCAATACCAAGACTCGTAAATCAACATCGGCTTTCAAGCGGGAGACTTCTTCGTCCAAATGTTCTAGCAATTCTCGGGTCAGCGCATTTCGTTTGTCGGCCCGCTGAAGCGTTATTCTCCCGATGCCTTGGTGGAGTTCTGTGTGGACTAACGCCTGCATTGGAAACCTCATCAGTTAGCGATATTTCGCCTTTATTCTATTGGGAAACGAGCCGGAAGCAAGTCGAGCGATGCGTCGCCATCGAATCAAGTGAACGACTCGTCGTCGTCGCGAACTTGAGTTAGAATTCATCCGCCGAAGTACGGCTGAACGACATGTCAGCCCGCGGTGCGATTTTTCTTGACACCATCCAAACTGATTTAAACTCTCTCCGACCGGAAATTCTTACTCATGACCACTCCCCCGAAAAAACGCGACAAGGTATTGATTGCCAATGGACAAGGATTTTGGGGTGACAGTATTCTCGGTCCGATTCGATTGGTCAACGAAGGTCCGCTGGATTACTTGACGCTGGACTATCTGGCTGAAGTCACGATGAGCATCATGCAGAAACTTAAGAGTCGCGACCCAAGTCAGGGATACGCGACCGACTTTATCGAGATGTGCCGTCGCGTGTTACCCAAGTGCCACGAAAAAGGGATCAAAATCGTCGCCAATGCGGGTGGTGTGAACCCTGTAGCATGCCGCGCCGCGTTGGCAAAGGTGATTCGCGAATTAGGCCTAACTGGCATGAAGATCGGAATCGTCGAAGGAGACGATATTCTTCCGGATTTGAAAGCGTTGATTGCGGGGGGCGAATTGTTTCGAAACATGGACAATGGGAATTCACTCGAGCCCTATTTGCATTTGGTGAAAACTGCCAATGTCTATATCGGAGCAGCGCCGATTGTGGAAGCCTTGCAGATGGGCGCAGATATTGTGATTACGGGTCGAGCGACCGATCCGTCCATCGTGTTGGCGCCATTGATCTACGAATTTGGCTGGTCAATGAAAGACATGAACTTGATGGCTGCCGGTACGATCGCTGGTCACATCGTTGAATGCGGCGCGCAGTGTACGGGCGGAAACTACATTCATTGGGATGAAGTTCCGGATATGGCACGAATCGGCTATCCGATCGTCGAAGCGAAACCCGATGGGACGTTCATCGTGACAAAACACGAAAACACCGGAGGCTTGGCTACGGTGGAAACGGTGACCTCGCAATTGGTTTACGAAATGTCCGACCCGGCCCGGTACATTACGCCCGACTGCATCGCTGATTTCACATCGATCCAATTGAAGCAAGTTGGCAAAGATCGCGTACAAGTTTCCGGTATTCAAGGCCGACCGGCGACGGACACTTATAAAGTATCGCTTTCGTTCCACGAAGGTTACAAAATCATCAGTCAGTTGACGGTGGCTGGCCCCGATGCCGTCAAGAAAGCGAAATTGTGCGCAGAGATTGTGTTTGCGCGCGCGGCGCTGGATGGCGTTGAATTCACCGACGAGGAGAAATTCGTCGAGATTGTCGGGACGAATGTTTGTCACGCGGGAATCGCACCCGCTCCGACTGAACCTGCGGAAGTGATTTTGCGAATTGGTGCCCGCAGCCCCGATGCAGCGAAACTGGATCGGTTGGGAATGGAAATCGTACCTTTGGTGACCAGTGGACCGCCGGGAGTTACCGGTTTCGCGGGTGGTCGCCCAAAAGCCACCGAAATTATCAGCTATTGGCCGGCGCTATTGAGAAAAGACAAGGTCCAGACGCGCGTCTCGGTTGAGGAAGTTTGAATTCAGACCTTCGCGTGCGAAAAGAACGCAAGGAGTTTTGCTCGCCTGTCTCGTTAAATGAGACTCAAAATATTTCCATCTGGTTTTGTAATTGCCACGTTTTTTTATTGTCACAAGGAAGTTCAGCCACGGTAGCGGCGTCCGTTGGAAGTTCAGCCACGGTAGTGGCGTCAGTTCTTAGCCCACGGTGTAAACCTATTCTATCGACACAGAATTGACAGCACTTTGTGGACCTGGTCGAGCCCAGTGGTTTGCGGACTTGGCGATCTCTTTCAGG
>JANNWZ010000190.1:0-24751 GCA_031409295.1 Mariniblastus sp. | reverse complement strand
ACCGATGACTTTCGCCCGTATCAGCATCCGCGCCGGCTCCCTTTCGATCGTGACCGAAGACTTGAGTCTCTTTTCCTGCACCCCACCTTGAAGCATCCCAACGTCCATCGGCTTCCTGGTTTTCGGCCAACCATCGAAGCGCATCGTTGACAGCTTTTTCCGTTTCAATTGAACCGCCTCGTTGCTGCGCGATAGCTAATCGATCTTGAGAGTTGCGCAGCGAATAAATCTGGGGCAGCGGCTGACCGTCTGCCAATCGACGGGGGCTACTTACCAATTTCATTTGGTTGAACGAAGTCAAGGGCTTCAACGGGCGAAAGTCATCGGTTTGCGACGCAGCGGCCAGGGGCGGCGGCAATGCCTGCGTGTTGGCGAATTCCGCGTTCCGTTCCAACAAATCACTCACAAAGGCTGGCTTTGTTTCCACGTCGACGGGCGCCGACGGGGGAACCGGTTGAAAATCGTTGTTGATTTCGGCGCGATTGGTTTCTAACGGCGCAGAAAACTGAGGTGCCTCGTCGATTGTCGGCTGCTCCTGATCACGACGCGGAATTTCAATTTCCGGAGACGGAATGTTTTCATCCGTTGATTCACTGGACACTAAATCACTGGGTGAGACAATTTCCAGGGCGGGTGCTTGAAAGTCTAATTCCGATTGTTGAGGAAGCTCCGCCGTGGCGTCAAGTTTTGGGGCCGCAATGTTCTGCGACAAGGCGCGCTCGAGCAGAATACTCGAATCAATTTCCGGACGCTCGAGCGCTACGCCGTCGGGTTGGATTTGCGGATTGACAAACTCATCCCAAGGTGGCAGCGCGACATTGGTCGAATCGACGTCAATTGCCGATTTTCCGAAATCGTCTACAAGATTGATCCGCAACGGGTCCGGATGAACGGCCAGCGGTGTCGGTTCAAAAACCAGATAGGTGCCATAAGCATATCCCATGAACAGAATATGCGCGACAAAGGAAAGTATCACACATTTCCAAACCGGTCTGGAATGACCCCAACGAGTAACCGCCAGAACCAACAAGGAGACCGCGAGAATTCCTGAGCCAGCCAGCAAACACAATTGCAGGTTGAAAAAATAAAACATTTGATCGATGTAGGACCACATTGCCAAAATTCCTTAGTGTCTCTAGCAGTTCTGCTACAGACCGATGTTTCCCAAACGCACAGTGTCGGCAATTCGCGAAATCGAAATGCTTACGTTTCGCGCTAGCGCACGATGACTTCGCTGACTGAAATATTCAGATCGGTAATATCTGCTTTTCGACAGGTCGCAATTACATTGGCGACATTTTGGTAACGACTGTCCGCGTCACCACGAATGACCACGCCCAGTTTCTGGTATTGTTGCCGGGCGACCGCCAATTCGGTTAGCAACTCTGTAATTGTCACGGTTCGTTTTTCGAGTTCGATATGTCCGTCGGAAAATACATTGATCACTCGTTTATTTGGCGCGGCGGTCAGCGCGCGAGCGTCGGTAACCTGCGGCACGGTTAAGGCGATGTCGCGTTCCTGTTCATTCAGTTCGCTGAATTTCGTTCCGACCATGAAAAAAATAATCAGCAAAAAAACGACATCGATCATGGGTGTCAAGTTGATCGACATTTCATCATCGCGTTGAATTTTTAAAGGCATGTGAATTTCTCTAGTTCGTCAGTTAAAGCCTACAAAAACAGCGGCAGTCCGTTACGCCGCGCGACGTCGACTGGTCGTGTCCGGTTGCAGCGATTCAGCTGAAATCTGGTTGACGACTTTCATGCCCAGGGAATCAATTTCCATCACATGCTTTTCAACCCGGCTGGAAAAATACAAATAGGCGATCAGTGCAGGAATCGCCACGCCCATGCCGGCAGCCGTCGTAATCAAGGCCTGACTAATGCCGGTCGCGGTCAAGGCTCGCTGATCCGTTACGGTGGAAGCCGCATTGGCGATCGAATCAAACGCCTGAATCATCCCCAACACCGTACCCAACAAACCCAACAGCGGACAAATGGTCGCCACACCGTTTAACATACGCAGATATTTTCGCAGCCGATTGGACGTTCGTTCCCCTTCATCCAACACCGCTTGTTCGACTTCCACGGCGGGTCGGCCCCATTTCAAAATTCCGGCCTTGAATACGCCGGCCATTGGACTGCCATTGCGATCGCATATCGTGATGGCAGAATCCCGGTTGAGCTCTCCATCGCGAAGTTGTTCTAAAAATCTTTTGCTGAACGGTCCCGGAATTATCCGGCCCTTTCGCAGACTGATGAATCGCTCAAAGACGAACACCACCAAAATGAAAGAACAAATACCAATCGGGATCATTAGCGGTCCACCACTGCGGACGATATCGGTCAAACGGCGCGCACCGTTGATCGGAGTGGTAGCCTTCACGCTGAGCTCGGCCACCGGCGCATCGGTGGGTGGGTCCGCGGGAATTTCGAAACCGGAATTCGACGGCGGGTCGAATTGTTGAGCGCTGGTCGTCGCACTTGTTAGGCACACGAGCAAGCCACCTATCCAGGAAGCCAACAGCAATCGCCAAGTCGTTGAGCAAGTAAGCAAATTCATTGTTTCTCTCTCTAACCGTTCCATCAGTGTCGAAGTCGCGTTAATTTGTGACAATTCCAATCCAATTGGGAATTCGATCAGGGAAATTCCCATTCACGAAAAACATGTCGATTTACTGTGTACCGTTATCCCGATTCGTTTCGACTTTCGCCAACGAGCTGACACGCTCCAAACGTTCTTTGGCCGTGCCGGCGAAGGAGCTATTGGGAAACTGCTCAGCTAAACGGGTATATAGTTTTTTGGCTTGATTCCAATTGCCCAAATGTTCTTGGCATTTGCCAGCTTGCAATAAAGCTGCACTGCGCCAGTTAGCAAATGAAAACAGGGAATCAACTTTGTAGTAGGCGTTGATCGCATCCCGATAATTTTCTTGATGAAAAAACGTTTCGCCGATTCGCCATTGCGAAATCGCCGCGGTTTCTGTGGAGCCGCCTATCGGCGAATCGATAACCAGTTGATAGCTCGTCCGCGCGTCGGTCAGTTTGCCGATTTCTTCCAGGCCCCGACCGCAAATGAAATTGAATTCATAGTCGGCAGAGAAATTTTTGAATTGAGCGATTCCCGCGTTAGCGATCTCCATGGCTTCAGTCCATTGGTGCTGTTGTCCGAGACACTGGGCCAGTCGCAGCCAGATCCACGGTCGGAGTTTTTCATCCAACGCGGCATATTTCTCTCGCAGTTTCCCAAAAATTTCTGCTGCTTGCTCAAATTGTTGTTGGCGATAGTGGGCTTCAGCCAGCCAGTATTGGGCTTTTGTTTCCAAGGCTGGATCGTCGCAAGATGTCAATAGACTGGACATTGTTTGAACTACGATGTCCCAGTGGTTTTGTTTCGCGGCAATTTCACCTTGCAGGTAGAGCGCTCGAACACGGACCGAGTCCGGAGTATTAGTTTCCTGCAACAGGGATTCCAAGGCCGTCAATGCGGCTGGAAATTCACCCTGTTGAATCTGATCTTGGGCTATTCGGAACGCGACATCGGCACGATATTTGCTTTGCGGACACTCCCGTAACAAAGTCTGAAAGTTCTGTTTGCTTTCCGTGCTCAAACCCAAATCGAAATTGACCCAACCCAATTGATACAAGGCCTCGTCGCGAGCGGCGATTTCTCCGGGCATCGCCAGGTATTCCTGCAATAGCGTCTTGGCCTCTTTGAGATCGGAGACGGCGCCGATTTTTTGCAAGGCATGGGCCCGTCGCAGTCGCGCGATCTTGGCCAGCTCGGTCCCACCGAAACTTCGAATCACCAAGCCGTACATTTGCGCCGCAGCCGGGAAGTCTTTGTCATCATCCAACACTTTGGCCAGTGCCATCGCGGCAGGCCCGGTTAGCTCATGGTCCGGAAATTCATTAACTAAGCGTTCGAACAGGGGCTTGGCAGTCGTCCAATTGCCAGACTCAAGGTTGATCCAAGCCAAACTTGACAGGACGCGTGGAATGCGCGTCGAATCGCCATCAGCGCTCAGCACAAATTCAAGCCAACGCGCAGCAATCGTCGATTGACCAGCGCGAACCGCTCGATCGGCCAGATAATCCGCTGTTTCCAATACGGCCGGGTCAGCGGCATGATGCAACTGGAGTTCCTTAAATGCCAGGTCCGTTTCAGACCAGAGTCCGGACTCGGCCAGGCAAATGATCAACTCGGTTCTCGCTCGCAACAAGTCGGCGACCGGGGCCGATTTCTCGGTGACAGCCTGCTGCAAATAATTGCGGAAGTTGGGAATCGCATGTTGAAATTTTTGTTGGCCCAAACGTGCGGTTGCCATGGCGAGTTGAGATAGCGGTTGAAGTTGTGCAGACGCAGCAGTGACATCCACCTGATTCAATTCAGTCTCTGCATCGGCAAATCGCCCCAAACCAATTAGCCCCAATGAATGAAGGTAGTGCCAATTCGCTCGATCGGCTTGGGAAACTGCCGAATCCGCTGGCATGGCGTCGGCAAGAAGTTGCTCAAACGCCTGAACTGATTTTGAATATTGCTTATTGGTGTAGTGAAATCGACCCGCCGTTTCCAGAACAATGAGTTTCAATGGACTGTGCGGGTATTGCTGGACGAATTGCCGAACCAGATTTTCGAATTCGTTGCGGTGAGTAGCATTGGTCGAAACTCGACTCAGTTCAATCTTCAAATTCAACGCGTCATCGGCCAAGTTGGAATGCGGATACTTGTCGATTAACAACGTCAACCACTGGAAAGCTAAATCATTTTTCTCCAACTTGCGTGCCGCGATCGCGCCGTCAAAGTAGATGGCGCTGGCCACGAGATCGGGTGCTGACTTGCCGGCCACCGATTCCAACAGAGCGAATGCGCCTGAGAAATTACCCTCTTGGGCGTAAACACGAGCCAACCAATAGTTTGCAGTCGCTCGCGATTCGTCAGTTGCGCATATTTGCACTGCCTTGATCAAATGCCGTTTGGCACTTTCCAAATCCGCCTGATTGACGTAGATGATCGCGATTTGTAACTCGGCTTCACCCGCCAACGGATTGTCGGCTTGCTGACCGATGAATTGATAAAATCTGATCGCATCTGAAAATGCGCCCTGCAATTGAAATGCTTGGGCCAACCCCAAGCGGCATTGATTGGATCGAGCGCCGTGCGGATATTGCCGGAGAGCCTGTTCGAAGACGCGCTGCGCAAGTTGGGCCTCGACGCGTTTGAGCCGCATTTCACCCAAGTAACATAGTGCAAATTCATTCAATGGATCAGCGGGATGTTCCTGGAAAAAAATTTCCAGCATCCTGATGGCGGGGTCAAAATTGCCGACTCGAAATGCCGCTTCACCCATCCGAAATGTGGCGCGAGGAGCAAATGAATGGTCGGAAGTCTTTTGCAGGAAAATCTGGTAGGTGCGGTAGGCTTCGTCAAATTGGCCCGTTTGCATCAACGCTTCGCCGAGGAAAAAATATCCAGTGGAAGCTTCCGGAGTGTCCGGGTAACGCTTGATTAGGTTGCCAAACGCCACGATCGTTTCGTCCCATTGCTGACGAGAATAGTATCCCGCCGCTTCACGGTTTTCGTCTTCAATCGTTTGAGCGAACCCGGTAGTTGCGCAAACTAACATCCCGATCACGAACAGGCGGGAATATAGTTCTCGGGATCGATTCATGGGACGCATGGAAAAATCGCTAATCAAAACTGAGTTGTATCGTTTACAAACCCTAAAACGGCGCAATCGCTAAAGTTTGATATCGACCCAAACAATCGGCAAACTCAACCCCATCCAACTCGCTAGCAACTAAGCAGCTTGACTTACTATTGATGATATGCCGGTCACGTAGGCTGGCGACTGTGCACAAAATGGAGCGGCATTCGAGTGCGGTTTGAGGAATTGTTGAATTTAATGCTCGGTTCGCCCTGGGCGGGCGATAGATTGTGATTTGATCGAGGCTACTGGTGGCCAAGCACTTCGCGCCAATTACAATTGGGTTATTTAATACAAGTGGAAATTGGGTGCCATAGTGGCACGCGACGGACGTTGCGTTTTTGTCAGCTCCCAACAGAATCATTGATGAACAATTTAGATTTAGCTGTTTACTTTTTTTTTCAAATCGCTGTCATTTTGCTTGCTTGTCGGGTTGTCGGAATCATTGCCGCCCGTTTCGGTCAGCCGCAGGTGGTCGCTGAAATGATTACGGGAGTATTGCTCGGTCCATCGCTGTTTGGATTGATGCTACCGGAATGGCAGCGGCTACTTTTTCCCTGGGATACGACCCAACAAACTCGTGATTCGCAATGCTATCTCTTTCCGGCTTCGCAGCTCGGGTTGGCGCTATATATGTTTATTGTGGGCCTGGAATTTCGCACCGATTTGATACGCAAGAATTTCTGGAGTTCCATCGCGGTGTCAACGGCCGGGATGCTCACACCGTTCGCGCTGGGTGCCGCGCTGGCCTATTGGCTATTTCATAACTCGACTCTTTTTCCCGCAAAGACATCGTTGTTTGAAGCGATCATGTTTTTGGGGGCCTCAATGTGTATCACCGCATTCCCGATGTTGGCCCGCATCATCCATTACAAGAAGCTTGCCGGTACGTTGATGGGTACCGTGGCGATCGGGGCAGGCGCGATTGATGATGCGGTAGCGTGGTGTTTGTTGGCAGTAGTGTTGGCCAGCTTTGACGACAACCCGTTGCGGGCCGTGGGCAGCATTGGTGGAGGTGTTGGCTTCGTTGCCTTTGCGTTTGTCGTATTGAAGCCGCTATTAAATTACATTCAGCGGTGGCTGATTGATGCTGACGGGAAATTGACCGAAGCCGGATTTGTCATTTGTTTGGCCTGTATGTCGCTCGGTGCATGGTTCACCGATGCGATGCATCTGCATGCAGTCTTCGGCGCATTTGTGATCGGAGCCGCAATTCCGCGCGGGGTGGTTCACCGTGATTTGATCGAGCGTATTCAACCGTTGACTGTCGCCTTGCTCTTGCCCTTATTTTTTACTTACTCCGGCCTCAATACGCGTATTGATTTGCTGAACTCGACCTATTTGTGGGCAGTTTGCGGTTTGGTGCTGATTGCGGCAATTGGAGGCAAAGGAATCGCCTGCTGGTTGGCGGCCCGAGCGACGGGAATATCTCATCGAGAAGCACTTGGAATCGGAGTCCTGATGAACGCACGCGGACTTATGGAGCTGATTATTATCAATATTGGGCTACAGCGCGGGATCATCTCAGCTGAGTTGTTTGCGACCCTGGTCGTGATGGCGGTGATCACGACGCTGATGGCATCACCGATTTTTGATTATCTCGTGGAGTCGCCGGACTTTAACCCACGAAAGTCATCGAACGAGGCGTTAAGCCCGCATTGATAGGGGACCGTCGGCGGCCGGCAAAACGTCGCATAGTCTGCAGCGGAATGAACTTGTCCGACTCGACCATTAAAGGCTAACCTAAGATCCCCGTGGATGGTGCCGGGTACTCTTGCACAAACTTCGAATCACTTGTTGGATTAGCCAATTTGCTATTGTAAACTGAGCAGTTCATTCTGAGTATTCGTATTCCCTCTTACACATGCCTGGGGTTCAGATGCAAGATCGAAATAAAACTGACCGAGTCAATCAGCGCCACAGCAAACTCAAGACATCTGGATCACCGGGATACGAGCAACTTGAATCCCGCAGTTTATTGGCGAGCATCATCGGGGCGGACGCTTACACTCCTCAGTCCATTGCCGATCCCTTTGTTGCAGATGCCGTGACTTACGAGCAAATGGTCGAACGCGCAGCAGTCAACCATTACTTGGCCGGTGAATTGGTCGTCGCGATCTCGGCAAACAAGCAGGGTGCCGCGTTTGATGCTTACGTGAATTCTATCAATTGGCAGCAGACGTTTGGACTCCAACCGCTGCAAGACGTCGGAATAGAATCCGTTCGCACGATGATGACGGTGGATCGTGGCTCGACAAGCATCGCACTGGTTCATTTACAACTTGGAGCAACTACCGACATATTCGCTGCTATGCGACATCTCGATTCGAGTGACGCGGTCCTTTGGAGCTCGCCCAACTTTTATCAGACTGGCGACCAGCGAGAATTCACGCCGAACGATCCACAATATGCCAGCCAATACCATCACACTTTGATGCGAAACAATTTGGCATGGGACCTGACGCTGGGAGATTCCAGTATTATCGTCGGCATTACCGACGATGGATTTTCATTGATTCATCAAGACTTGGCCCCCAACATTTATGTCAACCCGGATGAAGTGGCTGGTGATGGTATCGACAACGACAACAACGGTTACATTGACGATGTGAATGGCTGGGACTTTATCAGTAACAACAACAATGCCAATCCGAATAACACCGGCGATTCTCATGGCACTCATGTAGCGGGAATCGCGGCTGCCCGAACTGACAATTTGGTCGGCGTGGCGGGAACAGCTGGACGAGCTACCATTCTGCCATTGCAATTTTATAGCTCGACTGCCGCTTGGCCTGCCAGCGTGATTAATTCAGCATTTAGGTACGCTGCAGACAACGGAGCGCGCATCGTCAGTACCAGCTACAACATTAACGGCTGGGTTGGTGACCCCGTTTTCACAGCGGGGATGCAGTACATGTATGACGCTGGTGTCTTGTCGCTCAATTCCGCTGGTAATTCTGCTGAATTGAATCCGATTCGACAGAATTTTCACCAAACGATTCTCGTCGCCAGTTCAGATTCCGGCGATGTATTGAGTTCATTTTCCAATTATGGGACCGGCATCGATATCGTGGCTCCGGGCAGCTCAATTCTGTCAACGCTGCCAAGCAACACCTATGGATCGAATTCGGGTACCAGCATGGCCACGCCGAATGCCGCTGGCGCGGCCGCTTTGATCTGGTCAGCTCATCCGACATGGACCCGAGATCAGGTCGCTGCGCAACTGATCGGAACCGGCGATAGTATCAACGCGCAAAATCCAACCCGCGTCGGATTGATGGGCGGAGGTCGCGTGAATTCGTTTCGCGGAATTACGGAAACCCTCGCCGCACCCCAGGTCCGCTCAATCACCGGAATGCCCGCCAATGGAGAGTATCGAAATGATCCAACGATTAGTACGTTCACACTTCGATTTGATGAAATCATGGATCCGGCGTCGATTAACAACGGCGCGAATTTCCAGCTTCGCAGCGCCGGATTGGATGAGATATTGGGCAACTCGGACGATGTTATCCATCCACTGATTTACAACAATTACAAGATCTCGACCAACGAATTAGTTTTCAATATTGCTGATGGACCGATGAATTACGGTCACTATCGATTCACGATCGTCTCGGATGGGGTCCAGAATCCGTTCGGAACGGGACTCGACGGTAACGGCAATGGAACAGGTGGCGACAACTACGTTCGTGAATTTCATATCGCCGCCCCGGTGGTCGGAGAGATTAGTTTCAATGCAAATGGCTACTTGCTCGTCGACACGATTGGCGTATCGGTCGTTGACGGAAATGCTGCGGCTACGATTCAAGTAGTGGTTACGACGCCTCGTGGCGATACGGAAACATTAACTTTCAATCGCAATGGCAGCACCTACACCGGAACGATTCCGTCGATTGGTGGTTCCGTGGCGACCAACGACGGACGTCTGCAAGTCGCACTGGGCGAAATAATCACTGTTGCCTATCTCGACTTGAACAACGGCAGCGGAGGGACGTTAACTGTCACCGATACTGCGGTGATCAACAACGTCAAAGAGTATCCTGCCACAGATGCGCCCAAAGCAATTACTGACAATAACACGACGGTTTCGACAATTACGATCACCGACGCGGGAATTTTGCTCGATGCCGATTTGCGACTCAACGTGACCCACACTTGGGTTGGCGATCTGGATGCTTCGCTAACCGCTCCCAATGGAACGGTCTTTGTTTTGTTCAACCGCATCGGCGGCAACGGTGACAATTTTCAAGTCACGTATTTTGATGACAGCGCGGCCACGCCAATCGCCGGCGGAACCGCGCCCTACAATGGCAGCTTCCGCCCGCAAGACCCTTTCGCGCCTATCAACGGCATTTCGATTACCGGCAACTGGATATTGCGGATTCGCGATAATGCCTCGCAAGACGTCGGTACGCTCAATGCCTGGTCGTTGTTCCTCAACGTTCAACCGGCAAATTCTGTGATCGGCAGCGTGACCGATACCAACGCTGCGCCGAACACAGTTGCAGAAAACGCCAGCGTTGGCAGATTGGCTGGAATCAAGGCGTCCGCCATCGATCCTAATGCCGGCGATTCCGTGAGCTACAGTTTGACCAACAGCGCTGGTGGGCGATTTGCGATCAACTCAACCACAGGCGTGGTTACCGTCGCGGGAATTTTGGATTACGAAACCGCGGCCAGTCATTCTATCGGCGTACGGGCCACGAGTTCCGATTCCAGTTTCAGCGAAGCGACTTTCTTGATCGCCGTGACCAACGTCGACGACGCCATCGTGTCGACAAGACAAATTTTCTATCAAGGTTCCAGTTTCGATACGTCAAACGACTTTGATGCCGTTGCGACGGACAAGCGGTACTTGAGCCCAGGACGAACGGCGACGTTTGCAAATTATTCTTCCTATTGGCTAGGTCTAAACGGTCTTGTGCTGGAAGTCAACGATTTCAATGGCACTCCGACATTGGCAAACGTGGGCAGTTATTTTAGTTTCAAAGTCGGTAACGATGATTCGCCAGGCGATTGGACAACAGCACCAGCTCCCAGTGGCGTTTCGTTCCAGTCAAACGTTAATGCCAATGGAATCGACCGCGTCTTTTTGACTTGGGCTGACAATGCGATTCGTAACACTTGGTTGCAAGTTGTTGTCTTGCCAGGATCGACAACCGGCTTGGCAGCGCCCGATGTGTTCTATTTCGGCAGTGTCGTTGGCGAGACCGGAAACGATCCTGCCAATGCCCGTGTAAACCTCCAAGATGTGGGGGCCACGCGGGCGAATCAAACCGGATTTGGTTCCGCCACGATCGAAAACGACTACGACTTCAATCGAGATGGCAGGGTCAATTTGGCGGATATCGCCATCGTGCGGCAAAATCAATCCGGTTTTAGCGGCGTCAACCTCATCACGCCGGGATCCGGTAAACGGTCGTCGATTAGCGGGGCGATGCGTGGCGGAAATGATAAACCGCCAGCGAAAAATTTGGTCTTCGGCGCTGTTGTTGACAACGCAAATGAACTACGGATTTTAAACCAATCCGATCCGCAAAAGCGTCAATCCTCGCCACGACCGGCGGATGCCTTAATATTGACGATCGCCGGATGGACTGAATCCAATTCTGCTGAAACCAAGTCTGTCGAAATTGAGCGATCAGCCAACTCGAATAGCCGGATCAGTGTTACTCCCAATACTACTAATGAGCGAATTCAATTGAATTCGTCCCTTGATCGGTTGTTTGAAGAGCTTGAACTTCAATCAATTTGAGTTCCGAGGCAACGCCGGGTAAATTTGGCGGACGGTCACTTGCTGTGACCGTCGCCAGCCTTCTCCGCCCGGAATTTTTCCAAAAGCGACAAACTCCCTCGAGTCGCTCGGTCCGACTCTCTAATTTGACCAACTGTAAATCAAACAAATTTTAGTTCTACCGGTCACCACTTGTGGTTGCTTTATTTACTTGCCAAATTACTTACCCAAACTCAGCGTCACTGGCAAATCAACGACGACTCTAGCTTCTTCGGTTGATTTGAAGTACTTCACTCGGACCGTGATTTTCTTGACTTTCGCTTTCAGGTTGAAACTGCTGGAATAGGTCATTTTATCACCAAAACCAAAGCTTCCTCCTCCACCTGACGACGACTCGATTATCTTGCCGCTTTCATCTAGGAAAACCACATCCTGAATCGTGTCCATTGATTTGTCCGTTTCAAATGTCAATGTCAATCCGGCTTCGCCGTACTGGTCTTCTTGTATTTCGCTTAACTTAACTGGCACGTTGCCCAATTTTAGTTGAACCCCTTTTTTGACGTCAAAACTACTTTCCTCAGTTGTCGGGTCTTTCGCGGCAACAAGCACCACCGTGCCGCGCACATGCAACTTCGTTGTGCCGGCGGCCGGGACGGTCGATGCCGAAAACGGGATGGTCACGCGATGGCCGTCTTCACTGATGTCGGAACCAAATCCGACGTTCGCAAAACTTTTTTCGTCAGGCAGCTCAGTGCCATCCTCGGTGAAAAACTTCAACGACGATATAGGCTGGCCATTCTTCTCTGCCAATCCAGTGAAAAACTGCTTTGGGTCGACGATGCGCAAATTTACTTCCATTCCGGCGGACCTTCCTGGTACTGCAGATCCTCCGTACTCGTTGTCCGCATCCGGCAATGTTACTGCCACACCGACCAAGTCGACGCGCGGATGCGAATCCTGACAGAGTCCAACAACGTTCGTTGAATAACCGCAAAAAAATGCCGAAACGATCGCCAATGTCGCCAATTGTGATTTGTGCATCATGTCAGTTGTCTCCACTAAAAATGTTGTAACCGAGGAATTTGGAATTAGACCAAATTTTTACAAGCCATGCATGCGCGACGATTGTCGGAAAACGAAAACGCGCTATTCACAAAGATGGGTGAAGCGATGCGAGCCGCCGCGGAAAACCACAAGCGTTTCGTGGTGCTCGATCGCCCGAATCCAATCAACGGCGTCGAAGTTTCAATAGCATTTAGTGCAGGCGCTACCCACATCCGAACAATTTGAACTTCCAATCTATCGGACCACACATTCCCGATTGCGTTCGCAAAATTCATTCCGCTCGAAGTTTGCCTATTGAGTTTCCGGTAAGAAAATCATGGCGTTTTCTGCCAATGTCACTTCACCCGGTTTCCCATCCATGCGGTATTGAATCGTTAACTGTTTTGCCATTCCGGGCGCTGGGTCACCTTCGAAGACTTCATTGTAATTCGCCGAAGGCAACGGAATCCAAGCCTGATCTTTCGCCAATCGCTGTAGTACTTTAGTCACTTCCGTCTGCGATTCGCCGGCTCCATACTCAGCCCGGACAATTTCCAGCTGGACTTTGCGAAGTCCATCTTTGCTCAATAGAAGTTCTAATTCTTTTGAATTGTTTCCCAACGCTTGCGAGATTGCCAACATCGCGGCCGTTGCATCGGCTTTGATTTCAGGAACTTGACGGGCTTCGGCAGCCAGGCGAAACGTCTCCGCACTAGGGTAGCGTTTCAAGATCTCCATCAACAATTTTTGTTCAGCGGGCTTTTGGCAAATCTGCCAAGCTTGTTTACACATCGCCACCCGTTCTGTTTCGGACATCGTAAACTGGCGCGCGATACGCAAGTAACCGCGGACCGCCCGGACTTGGTACTTGGCTTCCATTCCAGCACTAGTTAGCCCCAGCAAAACAGGGGCCGCGTCGATGGTCATCCAGTCGCCCAACAGTCGGGTGGCGACATTTTGGAGTTCCCCATCGTCACTGCGAGCCGCGGCGTCAACCGTGGCCAGTGCTTGGGTTCCGCCAACGGCACCGATTATTTCCAACAAACTACTGGCGATTGTTCCGGTATTCCTTTGGAACGCTGTGGCAAGTTCAGCTGCACAAGCTTCGCGATCGGGCATCCGGATTGCAGCGGCCTTGAGGGCCGCCAAAGCCACCGGAGCGTCTTCTTTGTTCGATGGTTTGGCAACCTGTTGGATGAGAATCGACAATTGGTCAGCCGGAACCGTGCGCCCTAATGAGGTCAATGCAGCCGCTCGAATCGCTGGATCCGAATCCGCGAGGGCCTTCACGAGTTCCTCCATGGCAACCATTTGGCGCAGTCCTACGATTTCCAGCAACGACCGCAACGACTTCCGATCGGCTGTTCTCAATCGACGGATCAACTCCAGATTGACATCATCGCCAGCGAGTATCGTCAAAGAGTTCTTGGCGGCCAATGAGAGGTCGACGTCAGTACTTCCCGACGCATCGATCAATTGAGACACACATGAGGCATTGCCAATCTTGCCCAGCGCTTCGATCGCGGCGATTTGGACAAGCCCGGAATGTTCGTTGGCAATTCTTTGGAACTGACTCAGTTCGACGGCACCGGGGCGATCCACTAACGCTTGAACGACCAGCGCCGCGCGTTCCGCTGGCAATTGTCCAAGTTCAGCGAACACGACTGAGTCGGCGCGCGAGGGAGAAATTTCGCGCAACGTGCTTAAGCCGATTTGATAGAACTGCTTGTCCGGTGATCGCAGTTGTTCAACTAACAACACCATCCCGTCCTGATCACGCGTTAAAATCGCCCCGCGAGTGGCTTCGATAATCCTCGCAGTTGGGACATCGGCCATTCGGACTCGATCATAAAGTTCAATCGCACCTGTCTTGTTGCCGGATGATAGAAGTCGCTCCGCGCAATAAATACAGCCTTCAGCCGCAGTCGAGCGAAGTGTCGGATTGGCGTCCGCCAGCCGCTGCTCCAATAATTCCTGGGCAGCAACATTGCCGATTCGTCCCAACGCGGCGGCCGCGGATGCGGCAATCTCAATGTCGCTATTGGACAAGAGCCGAGCAAGCGCTTCGACCGAACGTTCGTCGCGACGAAACGCAACAGAGTTGATGGCGCCGACCAACAATCTTCCTTCCAACACGCCTAGCGAATCGCGTAGAGCTGCGTCCGATTCAGCACCCGGAATTGCTTCCAAGGCAATCCGCGCCCAGGACGCCAATTGGGGGTCTGACAATCGTTTAGCCAATTCCGGTACCGCTTGTGCCGATCCAAAGACTGCCAGTTGTTTACAGGCGACCGCTTTGTCCCCGTCTGGCGCGTCGGATTGCAAAATCGCAATCAAATCCGGTTCGCTAGGTGCTTCGCCGATTTGGGCCTGCACATTCGTGCCTCCAGTGAACCATGTTCCCAGCACGGCTGTGAACACCAACCAATAAAAACCGATTTTTTGAGTTTTATACATCGTCACGATCTCTTCTATGATTTATTGAAAACCTGCCCACCGCGATCACTTCGTCACAGCCGCCACGGCTCACGGAGTGCTTCGGACCGCAGACGATTGGCCTCCACATCGTTGATGAACTCGTGCGTTTTCAAGTCCAGTTTGATTTGCCGATTTAAGTACAAGGCGACATTCGCGGCGTGACAGGCAATGTGCGCGTTGCAAGCGGCATGCGCATTTCCCTTGGGGACACCACGTGTTTTTACGCAATCCAGAAAATCGCGAACGTGATAAGTTGCCGGGTAGTCGCCGATTTCCTGGACTTCGCGACCCGCCAGCAGCTCGGGGGAACTCAACACCATCTTGCCACTGTCCCCCGCCTCGACCCAACCTGTTTCGCCTTCAAAACGAACGGGGCAAGAGCCGAGGGGTATCCAATCTTTTTCACGAAAAATCAACTCAGCGCCGTTTTCATATCGAGCCACCAATTGCCCATCGCGCGGCGCATCGTATTCAATCGGCGGAGGAGCGTCACCCATCGCCCATTGGCAAAGATCCACGCAATGCGAGCCCCATTCCAGAACACCCCCGCCAACCAGTCCGCCCCCTTTTTCAAAATTGAATCCATCCAGCAGTTGAGGATTGAATGGTCGCCAAGCCGCTGGGCCCAGGTACATGTCCCAATCGACGACTTGTTTGTCGGGTTCAGTCTCCGGTGCCAACCAACCGCTGGTCATGGCTTGCATGCCAGCGGGGTGTGCGTAGACTCGCTTGATTTTTCCGAGTTTTCCCGATCGGGCCAGCGCGCAAGCGAACGCGAAGTGCGGCAAATTTCGGCGCTGAGTTCCGGCTTGGAAGATTCGGCCAGTGCGACGCATCGTCTCGGCCAACAACAAACTCTGCACGATGTTTTTAGTACAGGGTTTTTCGCAGTAGATATCTTTGCCTGCACGAGCGGCGTAGATCGACGCCGTCGCATGCCAGTTCGGCCCCGTCGCAATCAACACCGCATCGATGTCAGTTCGATCCAGTAGCTCGCGGAAGTCTCGATACATCCGGCAATCCGTGTTGCCCTGCCGGTCGTCGGCAATCTTCTTGACCGCTACGCGACGGGCTTCTTTCACATCGCAAACCGCAGCGAACTGCACATCCGGCTGTTCGAGAAAACAACCCAAATCATACGTGCCACGATTGCCGATGCCGATGCCCGCGACCACAATCCGCTCGCTGGGAGGAACGGTCCCGTTTCGCCCCAACGCCGAACAGGGGATGATCATGGGTCCCACCGTCGCGACGCCCGCGGCGGACAGGGTCGTCTTCAGGAACCGTCGTCGACTGGATTTCGCTGCCGCTTTAACCGTTTCACGTTTGACCATTTCAAATACTCCTGTGGGGCATTTTCTACGATGGACTCAATACTATTGGTCCCTAAGTATAAACTATCCGGCGACACCCTTTCTACCGGCAATCATCTCGCGATTTGTTTTTGAGGCGAGCGGCAGGAAAAATAGTACCCGTACAATGTACATCCTTGTCCGTTAAAAAGCGATCGACGGACGAGGACGTTCATCGTACGGCGGGTAACTTTTCAACTGCCGATCGCCTGACGGCGCGATGCGTCATGGCCCATGAATGCCAGGGCGGCAACAATCGGCGAGAAATAGACGGACATCAGGAAACGAATCCGAAGGTAATAATAATCGAAACCAATCTGAAGGTCATAATATTCGCTTGAGAATATGGCCTGCCCAATTGCAATCAACGAGGCAACGACCGTCATGCCAACCATCATCGTGCGGACTGAAAACTGTGGAATCCAATGCTGGACGGCATAAATCAGCGCTATTAGATTGGAAGTCACAAAAACAAAATTCAATCAAGTTCATCGTGCGACCCGACCACTAGCGCTCCAATTAGCCAAACCCTTCCCCGGTACGCCATTTTGTTCGAAGGCGCGCTGAAGGAATAGAAACACCCAGCCGCAGAGTGCGCGGAGCGCTGATGAACTTGCGGGCTCAGGCCAACTCATTGCGGCTGCATTTCCCCAAGTCATTGCCTTTCGCAAAGACAACTTCCTACGAGACGTGGGCTCCGCCCGCTGGATGACAACTAATCGATTCCAGATGTAGAGCCAAGAGCGATCGTTTACGGTTGTGCGTTGCCCCAAACATTTTTGACCAATCGTTGTCAAAGACATCCAGTTTCAAGACAGCGACTAAGACGTACGTTCCTTTAACCAGCAAGTCTGTTCGGCTTGACGTTATCCCTTAAATCATTATGGTTAGATGGCTTCAAGGTCGACATTTTCCTACTGGACAAGCAAAGTCAGAGCATTTTATGCATTTTTCCGACGAACTAGTTTCCGCCCGATCGGTTGGTAAGTCGTTTGCCAGGGTAAGAGCGGTCGATGGCGTTTCCTTCACGGTCTATCGAGGGCAAATATTCTCGCTGCTCGGACCTAATGGAGCGGGTAAATCGACGCTGGTGCGCATGCTGATTGGCATGTTGCCACCTGACGAAGGTGAGTTCATTTGGCGAAATCGACAAGGAAACCAGATTCCGCTAAATCGCTCTTCGATCGGCTATTTGCCCGAGGATCGAGGACTCTATAAAGACCAAAAAGTAACTCCGACACTGGAGTATTTTGCGGCGCTGCGTGGGTTGAGTAAGTCTGAGTCCCGCCAAGCTGCGAAATTCTGGATCGAACGACTGGAATTGACATCTTATGCGAACAGCAAACTGGAGACGTTGAGTAAGGGGAACCAACAAAAAGTTCAGATTGCGACCGCCGTGCTTCATCGGCCAGAAATGGTGGTGCTCGACGAACCATTTTCCGGACTCGATCCGATCAACCAGGAACTGATGATGAACTTGATTCGCGAAATCAAAGCAGAGGGAGCAACCGTGCTTCTGAGCGCCCACCAGTTGAATCTGGTTGAACGGCTTGCCGACCATGTTTTGCTGATCGCACAAGGGCGCGAAGTTCTCTCGGGTTCGGTCGACGAAATCTGCCAGGGTTCTCTCGGTGGTAAGTCGCTGCGAATCGAGTTCGAACATCCAATCGATTCGGCCATGTTGGTCCAGTTGCGCTCGGCCAATGGCGTGCAAAAAATTCTTACGGATCAATTGAACGTCGTGACCCTGCAGATCGACGCCCAGGAAAATCAAACTGAATGGCTTAATCGATTGAACGAATTGGGAACCATTCGCTCGTTTCAAAGTGGCGCCACGTCGCTGCACGAGATCTATTTGAAAGTTGCGTCACAACCAAGTGCTGATGCTGCCGCCGGACAGGCGAGTTAACTCGCTGTGGAAGCAAGCTCGCATGAATCTCAAGTCAGTTACCGCTCCACGGGTGTTTGCATGAATCGAAACGTATTGACTGTCGCCAAGTGGGAGTTCTTTCGCTTTTTCAAATGGCGTGACCAACTGGCCGGGATCGTCAGTATGTTGGTCACTTCGGCGATCGGATTTGGAGTCGTCAAGTTTGTCCAAAACAGTAATCAAATCGATCTGGTATTGGTTGGGCGCAATGAAGTACTTGTGTTTCCGCCCAACTCAAAGATCCGCATGAAGGTGGCAACGGAATCTTTCGAGCAATTGCAAACCCAACTCGAGAACAAGAAAATTGATGGTATTCTCTCGATGCTTCCCAGTGAGAATTCCAATGCTGAACTTAGGGTTGAGTTGTTTGTGCGGAAACAACCAAGCTGGTTGGGCAGCCTCCAGCCTATGCTCGACCAGTTGAAAATGAAACGAGCAATTGACGAGGCTGAGCTTACATCGCAGCAACTGAAACAGATTTTTTCGCCTCAGGCCGTTTCGGTGATTTCAACGACTCAGCACACTATCTCGACGGCCGATACCATCGTGGCCTTCGCGATGGGGGGCTGTATGGTGTTGGTAAGTTTTCTGGGGCTGTCATTTTTCATGACGGGAATTACGGGCGAAAAACAGCAGCGAATCACCGAGCAGATTGTGAGCGCCATTTCACCGCAAGCCTGGATTGATGGCAAACTGGTGGGGTTGACAGCCGCGTCGTTCGCTTCGGCGTCTTCGTTCTTGATAATCGGGCTGGCGATGTATGGGATTGCCTGGATTACCGGTTACGGACTGGATGTTCCGGACTCGCTGACTCGCTGGGAACTGCTGCCTGCACTGGTAGTCTTGTTTTTGGGTGGCGCCATTTTCTGGAATTGCTTCTATGCTGCAGCGTCCTCGATCATCAACGACCCCAATACTTCGGCAAAAAGTGGATTGCTGTTCGTTCCGATGTTACCGTTGTGCGCTGGCTTTCTGGCGATTCCCCAACCCGACGGAATCCCAATGCGATTGTTAAGTATGATTCCCGGCGCTTCGTCAACTGCGATGCCGATTCGATTGTTTATTGGTGAAGTCGCCTGGTGGGAATTGATCGTTTGTCTCGCGTTCTTGGTGGTTGGTGTAGGTTTGTTGCGTCGGGTTGCCGGACGCATTTTTGCGGCTGGCATCATGCTATATGGTAAGGAACCCACCTGGGTCGAAATTCTCCGTTGGGCCTACAAGAAGTGAACTCGTTCGCACGAATGTGACCAAAGTCATCCCGCCAAATCATTGCGAGAATCGGCGCGGCAAATTCGAAAAAGTACCCCCGGCAGGAATCGGACCTGCGACACCTGCTTTAGGAAAGCAGTGCTCTATCCACTGAGCTACGAGGGCTGGTTTTGACAGTATTTCCGATTAAAAAGATAGTTTACCAGTCCTTTCGTCCCCCAACTATTGGCGGTGCACAAAAAAACTGTACGGTTTTTGTCGACGTGGAGTTGCGCATCAATTATTATGACAGGGTGGGAAACGTCGCCTAACGGTTACGTTTGACAGTTGACATGCTGACAATCAAAGGACTAGATGGCCGCTGGGCGGACCACGAATTTTTGAACTGCCGGTCGATGTCTAATGAATTGTTTTTTTGTTCAAGTTCCTAGCAATTAAGACACAGCTTTAAGAAAGACAGTTGATCATGTTCCATATCATGTTCCATGTGACTCGCGGCATCCCGGCTTTGAATTTGCCTCAAGATCGTACTCAAAAATCCAAACGGCAGGTATGCACGGTTCGGGATTCGCTGAAATACGAGTCGCTTGAAGATCGACAATTGATGGCCGCTGACATGGTCGTGCAGTGGAACGAAATCCTGCTGGATGCTATTCGTGAAGTCAAGCCAGCGCCTCCTATCGCGGCGCGGGCAATGGCGATTGTTCATTCCGCCGTCTTCGATGCCGTCAACTCAATCCATAATGGATATACGCCGTATGCCTCCAAGGCGGCCGTGCATCCAAAAGCGTCGGCCGAAGCTGCGGTTGCAGCGGCGGCTGAGCGGACTTTGTCGAGCTTGTTTCCGACTTTGAGTGCTACTTTTTCGGCAGCTTTCATTTCATCATTGGCAAGTGTGCCAGATGGAGTACGAGAAAATCAGGGAGTGGCGGCGGGGCAATTTGTGGCGGACCAGATTTTGGCGGCCAGGGCTCACGACGGATCGACAGATACCGTCACCTACGTTGCCGGAACCAACGCTGGGGATTGGAGACCCACTCCGCCAAAATTTCTGGATCCAGCTTTGCCGCATTGGGGCGATGTTGATCCCTTCGTGATGGCCAATGATGATCAGTTTCGCGCCATGGCACCTCCGGCTTTGTCGAGCGACGCTTATGCAAGTGATTATGCAATGGTCAAATCGCTGGGTGAGCTGACTAGCACGACTCGGACCGCAGATCAGACCGACATCGCCAAGATCTGGGCGGGAGGTCCGGGAACAGTCACTCCGCCGGGGCAGTGGAACATGATCGCGCAAGATTTAGCCGAATCACAAGGCAACAGCCTGTATGAAAATGCACGTATGTTTGCCTTGTTGAATCTCTCGTTGGCTGATGCCGCGATTTGTTGTTGGGACACCAAATACGAATTCAACTTCTGGCGTCCGATCACCGCCATTCAATTGGGTGATACCGATGGAAATGCGGCCACAGATGCCGACCCCATATGGAAGCCGCTGCTGACGACACCAAATTTTCCTGGATACACGTCGGGTCACAGTACATTTAGCGGTGCAGCATCGACTGTTCTGGCCAATTTTTTCGGTACAGACAATTTGAACTTCAAACTGGTTTCTGAAGTGCCGACAATCGCAAACAGATTTTTTTCCAGTTTGAGTGCGGCGGCACAAGAAGCGGGTTCAAGTCGGATTTATGGCGGTATCCATTTCAATTTTGACAACCTGCAAGCTCTGGCAGCTGGCCGAAAAATCGGGGATCTGGTTGCTCAAAGCCAATTGCAAGTGCAGACTCAAGCCGTCGCGCAAATCAATGGCCATGAGTTGTATGTTTACGGCACAACACAGGCTGATAATTTGCTCGTCTATCGAAATGGGTCTGAGTACGTGATTCGAAATCACGGCGTCGTTGTTAATCGCTTCTCGACTGCCGGATTGTCCAACGTCGTCATCGATGGATCGGCCGGTCATGATCGGATCGCGTTGACCAACAATGTTGCCTTGGATACTCAGTTGTTCGGCGGATCCGGAGACGATCGGATCTTTGGATCGAATCAACGCAACTGGATTAATGGTGAATCGGGTGGCGACTTATTGGTCGGCGGCAACGATCGAGATCAACTCTTTGGCGGTGCTGGCAACGATTGGTTGTTCGGGTTAGCGGGCGATGATGCACTCGACGGCAATGCTGGCTGGAATTACCTGTTTGGCAATGCGGACAACGACGATCTATTTGGCGTCCGCAGCAAAGACAAACTCCGTGGTGGCGTCGGTCAAAATCGACTGAACTGGAGATAATTTTTGTCGGTAGCAAATTTGAAGACCGAGCATCCGACATGCGGCTGCTCGGTTTTTTTGTTATACTTGGGACATGGACGAATCTAAATCAAGCCAAAATTGCGACCACGATTGCTCGACAGCCCATGATGCCGTGCCCGAGCGGCGGCTGCCGCGAGAACGGCGACGAATCCGCCCCTGGGAAGATGGCGGCTTGGCAGCGCGATTGACCGTTGACGAGTCCGCAATGGCAATGGAAGTGGTCGAACGGGTTCCGCGCCGTTGGGACCGATTGGTGCGATTGGTCGGCGATGCCAGTGTCCGGAAATTACTCAATTCGCATGTTGCAGTGTTCGGGCTCGGTGGAGTTGGAAGTTACGCGGTCGAGGCACTCGCCCGTTCGGCTGTGGGCCGTTTGACGATTGTCGACTTCGATGATGTTTGTGTTACCAATATTAATCGTCAGTTGCAAGCGTTTCCGGGTACGGTCGGGCAATCGAAATCCGAACTATTGGCCGAACGCGTTCGAGCGATTAATCCCGACGTCTGTGTTGATCCCATACAAGCATTTTACGATGCGGAAAATTCGGCTGCACTGTTATCGCCACAGCCCGATTTTGTCATTGACGCGATTGATAACGTAACAGCAAAAATTCATCTGATCACAACCTGCCTCACCAGGAACATCCCGATGATCAGTGTTTCTGGCTCGGGAGCGAGGCTCGACCCCACTCAAGTGCGCGTCAGCGATGTGAGTCAGACGCGACATGATCCGCTGGCGAGAGTCATTCGCAAGGAGCTTTCGCGGCGCGGATATGATACGTCCAAGCACATTGGGTTGCCCGTCGTATTTTCCGAGGAGGCGATTCGCCAGCCGGCCGTACCGGATTGGGACGAACATGGCTTTCGGTGCATTTGTCCGCACGCCGCCGATTCACCCCATGCTTGCGAACAACGGCGGATTATTTATGGGACGGCCGCGTTTGTGACGGCGGCTTTCGGAATGGCCGCTGCCTCGGTGGCGGTGCGGAAATTGACAGGTGCTTGAATTCATTGGGGAGGCGTTGAAGATGAGTTTGAAAATATCGGGAATCGTCTTGCTACAAATAATATTGGTTTGCTGCGGCAATCTTCCGGCTGGCCAAGTGCAACCGCAACCCATCCGGCATGCTGTGTTAATTGCGGGTGGCTTTACTGGCATCATCGATGAAGAAGGACGAGAAGTTTGGTCGACGGAAGGTAACTCGAAAGATGCCCTACGACTTGACAATGGACACTTGTTAATCACTTGGCAAGACAAGGTCGTGGAATTTGACAATGAAAAAAAAGAGTGTTGGAAGTACGAGCGGGACGCCAACGATGCCGAATTAGTAAGCGCCTGGCGGCTGCCCGAAGGAAGAACTTTGATCGTGGTATTGGGCAATCAACCGCGATTGATCGAGGTTGATACCGCCGGGTCAATCGTCCATCAAATCACGGTGGATCCGGAACAGACTGACAATAGCCACATGCAAACTCGGATGGCGCGAAAACTCGCCAATGGAAACTATCTGGTGCCGCATCTGTTGGGGTTTTCCGTTCGCGAATACACTCCTGCTGGTGCAGTCGTTGCCGACTTTCACACCGACACCGAAAGCTTCGGTGGCCCGGATCAGAAGAATTGGCCCTTTACCGCGATTCGCTTGGAAAATGGCAATACGTTGGTTGGCTGCACCTACGGTAATCGCGTGGTGGAATTTAACTCCACCGGAGAAGTCGTGTGGCAAGTTACCAACGACGATGTCGGTGGTTTGATTAAAGACGCCTGTGGTGTGCAACGTCTTCCCAACGGAAACACCGTGATTACGGCTTACGGCCAGCGAGAGCCGGATGCGGTGAAGCTATTCGAAGTAACGCCGGACAAGAAAGTTGTGTGGACTTATTCGGGCCACTATGCCCACCATTTCCAAGTCCTCACCACCAACGGCGAACCGCTACCCGGGCCTCCGATGAAGTGAGTCTGAGCACTGTGGGTCCCTTGTGCCACGAGAGCCTCAAACTGGCTAACCGGATTTGTCGGCGACGAATCAAAACTGGCTGGTGTCGACGGTTTCGCCTGCGTCCCTGGTGCAGATCGCCGCCATCACGCGGATGTCGATGGAATCGTCGACAAATTTGACCTGCGCGCCGGCAAACAACAGGTTGGCTCCGCCAGGATGGAAACTGTAAACTTCGTTGTCGTTTCGCCGATTGATGGATTGAAAGCTGCCAACTGCCGGACCACCCCCTTCGATCGAACCGTCGGCATTACTCCCGTCAAGACTGAACGGGCCCTCACTATCTGCCCAACCAATCCCTTGATCGTTGTAGGTGGAGGGCAAAGTGCGTCCGTTGCGCCAAACTTGAGGCCGCGCGGCACACTCAACGACCATCACGGTATTGGTCGTACCATCGATGATGTCCGCGAATCGCGTTGTCGAATTACGATGCATGACGGCAAATCGGTTGGCAGCGTTATAAAACGCAACCGGAAAGTGCGGGTTGATGTTGGCCGGCTGTACTCCTTGAATCGCTTCATAATCGGTCGGGGCGACAGGGTTTGCAAAACTGATCGCTGGGCGCGGTGGTTTGGCAATTGCGGACAAGACGTCGACCCGATTATTGGTACTCGGGCATTCAAATAGTGGAACTCGCACACTGGCCGAGACCGCATTGGTGGATTCCCACCAGTTGAGCGAACGATCATATAAATCACTTAGCCCCTTTTGCTCGATGAATGGCAAGATCAGCGGCCGCCATCCAACATACTTGCCACCTGGATTGCCGGGACCGACCGTGGTCCAGCCGGAAGCTGGAAACACTTGGTGAGCACTTTCAAAATTGTGCAAGGCCAAGCCCAGTTGCCGCAGATTATTTTGGCAAGCAACTCGACGTGCGGCTTCGCGAACCGATTGCACGGCCGGCAACAACAGACCAATCAAAATCCCAATAATGGCCAGTACCACCAATAGTTCAACCAATGTAAAGGCAGTCCGCGCGAATG
>JANNWZ010000189.1:0-19212 GCA_031409295.1 Mariniblastus sp. | reverse complement strand
CAATGCGGTGGGTTCTGACCAAACGGGATCACTGCTACCGGCCTTGTTTTCGTTCTCGTAGATTTGCAGTCCGCCAAAAATATCGCCGACCACGAGCTCGTTCGTCCCATCTCCATCGACGTCGAATAACGCCGGCGAAGGATACATTTGTTTGGCTGTCGTGTTCAACGGTGCTGACCCAACCATCAAACGCACCGGAGCATCAAAGAATTTATTTTCAAATGCCGGTATAGAAATACCAATTTTGGAGCCCGTTGAATCGGCCTTGGCAAGTTCTTCAATCGCTTGTTGAGGCAGTTCGATCGTCAGGTTTTGCGTCTTCGGCGGCATGCATAATTTGTCGTTGCAGGCTTGGTAGCCCACTTTGAGCTCGATATTTTTTCCAACAACGCCGGAGTCAAGCTTGATCTTCTGCGAAAAATTGACGAAGCCTTCGAGCAGTTTGATTTGAGGATCTTTCGGATCCGGCACTCCCAACGGTCGGTTCCATTGGCCCACGGCTTCAACGCCCTCGGGCAATTGAAGATCGAGCGTCGTAACGGGTGATGGGTTGTCGGCAGGTACGTCAGCATAAATATGCCAGCCCTCTTTGATCTCAAGCGAGACATCGATCAGAAAATGATTCGCTTCATTTTCGACGGGAGTTACTGCTGTCGAAATCAAAACTTTGCCGCTGTCCTGTGCGGTTACCGACGTGGCGAACAAACACACAAACATGCACGCGCACCATTTAACGGGTTGAATCTCAATCCGTCTTTTCGAAAAGACTTGCATAACGTCTGCACCTAAATTCAAAGGAACCATGATTGTCAACGACCTAATCAAACTGAACTGGGAGTTCGCCTAACGACTTTCAATTATCAGTTTTCGTTTTTCTAACACAAGACTGAACACAACTCCAATTAAAACCCAACCTCCAATCAAAAAAGCGGGCAGCCACAATTTCTGTTCCCACAAATAGTTCCAGGCCTGCACCATCATCAACCCACACGCGGTCACAAAAATCATCGGCAAAAGCGGGTACAACGGCGTGCGAAAACCAGTAAACTGCCCGCGATATCGGACGCGACAAATCATCAAACTGATGACCGTCAACGACAGGAAAAGCCAAAAATAAGGTGCCGTCGCGGCCACTATGTTGTCGATCCCCTTATCCTGCTGGCCAAATACCGCCACGAACACAATCGTCACGGCCCCCTGCAATAACATCGCTCGCCACCAACCGCGGCGACTTTCAAACGACCCCGCCAACCAACGGAGCGATGGATAATCCAGCGCGGTGGCCCAGTAAATTCGCGGACTGGTGAAGATCATCGCGTTGATGGCTCCCAAGCAGGACATGCACACCAACACCGCGAACATCGCAAGTCCCCGCGGGCCCAGCCGAGCTTCAATCAAGGCCGACGTCGGGTTTTCCCACTTCGATCCCAGCCGCGACATCTCGGCGAAACCCAACCCGACTACCAGGGCCAGGTTAACCAGCAAATAGATTATCAACACGACCATGGTTCCCAAGATCAACGAACGCAGTAGATTTTTTTCCGGTTGTTGAACTTCGCTGGCGACAAACGCGATGTCATTCCAACCTCCGAACGTAAACATCACAAACACCATCGCCAGCCAAAACGATGTCTGGGCAGAGTCCGATTCGACCGGAGTGGTGGCAACGCTGGCCGCCGTCTCACGAGGAACATCACCGCCCAAGCCGTACATCAAGGCCGCACTCAAGACCAACAGAATGCCCGTGACTTTGGCGATGGTGAGAAAATTCTGTACGGTTTTGCCAAACGTAACGCCTAGCAAATTGGTGGCCGTCATCACCATGACGCTGGCCACCGCAAACCATAACGGCGACTTCGTATCGGGTAACGCTTGCGCGGCAAACTTGCCAAAGATAATTGCCATGGCGCCAATGTTGCCGGGTCGGATCACCCAAAATGCAGCCCAAGAGAAGGCAAATCCAACTTGTTTGTTATATCCTCGTTTCAAATACCCGTAGTCGCCGCCGCGATCGGGATAGGTTGTGGTCAGTTCGGCAAAACAAATGGCGCCGATCAACGCGATCGCACCACCAAAAACCCAGACGGCAAAGAACCACTGAACGTCAGGCACATGCGTGGACACAACCGCCGGCATGACAAAGATTCCCGCTCCAATAATGGTTCCCACGATGATGCAAATACAATCGAAAAGCGTCAGGACTCGACGCGGACTGGAATTTGATTCCACTGTGTGATCAATATTTTTTTCCGTCATGGTAAAGAACTTGATTGAGTTAGGATCGCCATCGGGTTCGCCCTACATGGGAACGCGAGATCAACCGCAACAAATCGACCAAAGCAGGCTACGGCTTCTGGCAATCTTACCCTTGATTCCGTTGCCTTCGCCATGACAGTTCCGTATTCAATTGCCTTCCCGGCGACTCACCATGGTTGAATCTGACTCAGAACCGCCAAAAAATCTTGCGCCTTAAACTGCGGCAAGTTATCTCACGGACTTGGATACCCCCGAAAAAACCCGCAGCAATAGACCCACTGGCGGCAATTTCCACTCTTCTGGACGCTCGATCCGACTCCGGCTTGTGGACTTCCTGGAACCATTTCATCGCTGCAGCACATCTTCAACGGGTTTGGGATGGCACTTGGACTGGATTATCCGTGAAAACTTGGATAAGATTATGGCGACTATCTAAATGATCTGTTCGCAGATCCAATTCCATTTACAAAGGGCCGTATGCCAAAAGAAGAATCTTTCGAAGTTGACGGAACCGTCACCCAAGCCTTAGCGAACACACGATTTCGGGTTGAACTGGAAACCGGCAACGAGGTTCTAGCCCACGTCGCCGGGCGAATGCGGAAGCACTTTATCCGTATCGTTCCCGGCGACAAAGTCCGCGTCGAGCTTTCTCCTTATGACTTAACTAAGGGCCGGATCGTATATCGCGAACGTTAAACGCACTCTTTTCGCCCAAACGCGATTTCTCACGTTCGACGGGCGGTAATGCTGGCATGGGCAACGGACGTGTTGATTTCGCTATTCGATTACGGTCTCAGCGGCGGTAATTTGCGTTTCGACTTTCAATCCCGGCCGCAATTTCAAACCCCATTTCTTCCCAGTTCCCAGTTTTGGTAAAACTTAGCGAGCGACGACAAGGTATTCTATTTTCTTAACGTTCTGGCGAAAGTTACTGGACGCCAGCGGATTCGTTGTCGCTGGGCATTCTTGATACCACCAGCCTCAAAAAATTTTCCAACATTTAACACATTAACCAAGTAAACCGGAGACAATCACGTGAATCGTATTTGCAAATTTCTGTTAGCTGGCGCCATGATCAGTGCGAGTGCACTGGTAGTGCCGCTGGGCCAATCCAACGCGCAAAGCTCGCCCGAACCAGCCGTTGTTGTTTCCATCGCTGACATCAGCCAACAAATCAAGGATGTCGACTACTTGTTTGAAGCCGCCGGTTTCGGACAAATGAAGTTCCTGGCTCAAACCACCATTAAGCAATACAGCAAGGGGATTGATACAAAAAATCCTGCCGGTGTCTTGTTGTATTTTAATGAGGGTTCGGAAATTCCTGAATTTTTGAGCTTCGTCCCCGTCAGCAACATCGACGACATGCTCGATACGATTTCTGGAGTGGCTGAAGTCGACCAAGGCGATGATTTTACGACCGTCGTGACCGACGACGGAACAGAAGTCCTGATCAAACAAGTTGGCGATCTGGCATTCATCTCGAACAAAAAAGAGATGTTTGACAACTTGCCCTCGAATCCCAAAGAGCTGTTGGGCGAATTGCCAACCAAATACAACCTCGCTGCCCAAGTGTTTGGCCAACGTATTCCGCAGAGTCTACGCGACCAAGCGATGCAGGGAATTCGCGATGGTTACGAAAAGCAACTGGAGTTACTGGAAGATGACGAAGAGGGTTCCGTGCAAGCCGAAATGCAACGCACGAATTTCGAATTCCAGATGAATCAATTCGAAAAATGGCTCAACGAAACTGACAATATCACCATGGGAATTTGTGCGGATAAAGATACCAAAAGCCTGTTCATGGACGTCAATTTCACGGCCTTGCCAGGTTCCGATATGGGCAAGCGATTTGCGGCTAGCGATTCGAGCGAACCCTCCCTGTTCAAAGGTTTCCTGATCGACGGTGCCGCCTTCACGCACAATGCGCGCATGAATATCTCGCCGGAAGATGGAGCCGATTACGATAAAATGATGGACCAAATGCAAAAATCCGTCGTGCAATCCATGAAAGACGAAGGTGATCTTTCAGAGGAAGACGCTAAGGTTGCCGAAAAAGCGGTTACCGATTTGTTGGCCGTTCTCCGGGATACGATTGCCGCTGGAGTAATGGATTCGGGCGCCGTTCTCATGATGGCCGAAGGGGATATCAATTTTGCGGCGGGTGTTCAAATCGCCGATCCGAAGAAGCTGGAAGCCACCGTTAAGGAACTTGTCGCGGTCCTCGAAGACAAACTGGCCGGCGAGGTCAAAGTCGAATTGAATTCCGGCAATCACAAAGACGTGACGTTTCATAGCGTGATCTTGGAGATTCCCGACGATCAGGAAGAAGTTCGAGATGTCGTTGGCGATCAACTCACGTTGATCATCGGAATCGGTAAGAAGTCTGTCTACCTCAGCGCCGGTAGCAACCCATTGCCGCTGTTGAAACAAGCCATGGATGGAACCGGGACTTCGGAAAAATCCCCCATGATGCAATACAACCTCTATTTGACTCCGATCCTGAAATTTGCTGCCGGTATCCAGAGTCAACCCGCCGTCGAGAAAATGGCAGAAGCACTTGCCGAAAAGGGCGGCGATCGAATCAACATGATTTCCAAGTCCATTGAAAATGGCATCTCGATGCGTTTCGAAATGCAAGATGGGATTTTGTCATTGATTAAAGTGGGTGTCGAAAACATGGGTGCTGGTGGCTTCCAAGCCCCGGCCGATGAAAACGACTTTTAGTTCGAAGCACTTTTTCCGACATCGGTTTAAGAACTTTACATAAAAAAACCGGCGCATGAAATTCATGTGCCGGTTTTTTTCGTTGATGCTGGGTCACAGGTCGTCACTCGTTTGAATCGGCGACCAATGAACGATCGCAATTCCACGATTTTACGAACAAAACCAAGCTGCGTCGTGTATCAAACTACTGATTGTACGGCCCTGGATTGGGACTGTATGTCCCCGGACTGGGACTGCCAAATCCCTCGCCGTTGGAGGGTTGACCAAAATAGTCTGTTCCGGGTTGGGACCCGCCAAAGTCCTGGCCGTTCATGGAGTTGCTGCCTCCATTGCTCGATCCGTAAAACGCATTTTCAAACAAATTGTCCGATGTTTTGACAGCCCGTCTCAGGTCCTTCGACGCTTCGCTGAGAATGTAACCACTTCCCAATTTCGTGCGTTCATGTTGGTTAGCGCAGTTGGCAGCCCAATCCTCGAAGGATTGGCATCGCGATGTGCACAGGCCAGTTCCTTGACACGTGTTGCAGCCTGAACCTTCGCAATTAGGACACTGGCGATTCATTTCATCCGGGCTGGGACGACGGGGAGCCAACAAGTTGCGACGGTAAGCCAATTCCGTTGCATAGTGGTTCATCCAGCCGACCGTTTCCGACGAGATCAAGCAGAAATCAAACGGCGTCAGTGCTTTGTCGTCGGAGAATTCGCCTTTATCATTCATTGGGGCAGGATCACCGACATCGATACCGATCAAACCCATCCCGTCCACACCCACCGCCATCAGACCATACTGTCCGTTGGCGACCGCCGGAAACTCAAAGACGCCATAGTTGTCCGCATCCGTTGCGCCAACGACGTCATCTCCTTTGAGCAACATGACCCGCGTACTGCGTACATCGACGGGTCGACCTGTTTCGGATGTTAGCTGGTGAACTCGCCCCAACAGGCTACCTTGAGCTGTGAGTTGAACTTGATGACCGCTGATCGAAGTTGCCGGTATTGCTTTCGGTAGAAACTGTCTTAGCCCGGCAAGTCCAAAGAGCGCTGGCGGATCATCTTGACCTTCGCCAGCGAGATAGCGACCATACACCCGATAATTGACTCGCGGCGAAAAGAATCGAATCCAGTCTGTATTGATGGAACTCGCATTCTGGAAGGCGATTACATTGATGGTGCGCGGCATCTCGGCGGTGGCGGCGTCGTTATGGTCCAAGATATTCAAGCCGAAAGCAAAAAACCCTTTTGCGCCCCATCCCACGAGGGCATAGGCTCCCTCGCGAACGTTGGAAAACTGAAACACTCCTTGCTCGTTGACAACCGTTTCTTTGACCAACCGGCCCATGTTCATCAGATAGACTGTCATATTACTGATGTCGGCCCCTTCGCCGGCAAACACGCGTCCCTCGAATCGTCCGTTGGAATCAACCATGATCCAGTTGGCCCTAAGCGTTTTCGAAATCCGGGCCGCTTTCGTTGCCGGTTCGGCGCCTTCCCAGCCCACAAATTTGGCATTCAATAACACCGGTTGATCCGGAATCTCAGATTCATCGTCGGGCGATTGAAATTGGCGACCCGCCGCCCGGTTTTGGTTGGGCCGAACAATGATCGGTTCCTCTTGAGCGGCCTGTTTTTCCGGTTCCGGTTCCGGTTGCAGGTCGAAGGGCTGTTGAGCAACCGCAAAACCAGCCATCAATGCCCAACAGGCGATGGCAGCCAAGTAGCGCTGAAATAGATTCTTGATTTTCATGAGTTACTCTTTTTCTACGGAGCTTCAGATACCTCGGTACAACATCCTTTGCATCGACGAAGAAACATCAGTGGAACAGCGGAACGCGCGAACTTTGCTACCAATTGATCGGCCGATGGTGGCCAGCAACAATCGGGGGTTTCGATTCGATTTCAACCAATTGTGGGTTCGCACCGAATTTGCCGATTGTCCCAAAAACAAGGCTAATCAAACTCTCGGTCAGCGATTAGCTCTCGATCAAACGCTTCAACTCAGCCACTTCGTTCCGCAAATCCGCGACCGTCGCTTCCAAGCCATCCATCCGTTGTCTTAGGTCTTTCACCAACTCTGGATTGGCATGCAGATTGACCTCCCCGGGAGCCCGTGAACTCGCGGCCGTCGGCGCAACGATGTCTTCCACGACCAGATCTTCGTCCGGCTCGTCGTCGAATCGAGCGTGAGCGCCAGAGGCAAACTGTTGACGTAATTGGGCCAATTCAGCGGGCGTGTAGACCTGATGCGTCACCATTTGGCCGCGTCCGGCGGAAGTTAACTCCACGATCAGGTTCTTCCGTTTCAAACTGGCCAGAATCGGACGCAAGTCTTCCAAACCGCCGATCGTTTTTTCCATTCTGGCGACACGGGCACGCAAGTCTCCGACCGATTGTTCGCCACGCAGTAACAATTCCGCCATGACTCCCAATTCGGGCTTGTCGACTGCAAACCAGTCGTAGGCCTGATGTTTGTATTTGGGAACCCGGCCACCCGAATGGACTTCGACCACGCAACCCAGGTGTCGTAGCTCGTACAAGATCTCCTCGACTTGGTGTTCGCTCAGGTCCAGAATCGGGCTGCGGTTGGATTTTTGGTTGGATCCAGTTTTGATCCCGTTGATCGACATGGGATAGACGTCGGGAGTCGTCTTTGATTTTTCGATTAACACCCCGAGCACGCGGCGCTGGTTTCGAGTCAACGGCTTCCAAGAAGCTGAAGCATCTGCTGAGGCAGACCGACCGGGAGTCCGGTCAGCGTTTTCCGAGGCGAGGGGTTCCATGATGTTTCCTTTCAATCGCGGCAAAATTTAGCGGCCTGAAGTCGCAGAGTTTCTGAAATTATATCGTTTCGCGACAACTCGTGTGCAGTGCAACCCAATCGCCCGTAGGCAAAAACTGACGATCGTTGCATACTGACAACATGCTCAATACCCAGAATCTGATTGAAGTTGTCAGCGGACAACGGCGCGGTCTATTCGCAACCCTGACACGATTTACGTTGGGGTTGGCGACGCCCCTGTATCGCGCGATCGTCGGCTGGCGGAACTGGCGATTTGACCAAGCCGCGCGGCATCCCGGCATGCCGCCGATCCAAATCGCGAAAGTTCCGGTGATTTCGGTGGGCAATTTGACCACCGGAGGAACCGGCAAAACACCCCTGGTGATTTGGGTCGCCCGGTTATTACGATCGCATAACTGGCGCGTTGCCATCGTCAGCCGAGGCTATGGTGCCGAGCGCAACAATGGCCAGACCGCACGCAACGACGAAGCGATTGAATTGGAATTTCGGTTACCCGATGTGCCACATCTACAAGATCCAGACCGTTTCCGCATGGCTCAAACTGCTGTCGAAGAACTCGAGTCGCAAGTGATTGTGTTGGACGATGGATTCCAACATCGCCAGCTTCATCGCGAATTGGATATCGTCTTGATCGATGCGACCAACCCCTTCGGTTTTGGCCGATTGCTTCCTCGAGGATTGTTGCGCGAGCCGCTTGGCAGCTTACAGCGGGCCGACGCGATCGTTCTGACGCGTTGTGAATTGGTCGAGCCAGAAATCCGCACCGAGATTTTAGCCAAATTAAAATCCGCGAATCCGGTCGCCTTGTTGGCTCAACTTCGGACTCGCGCTCACGGCTGGTTGCAGTTCGATGGTCGCCAATTTCCGCTGAGTAAATTGAATGACGAATCCGTGTTTGCGTTTTGTGGCATTGGTAATCCCAGCGGGTTTTTCCAAACGTTGACCCAATTAGGATTCACCGTCTGTCAACAACAGGTCTTTCCCGACCATCATCATTTCTCGCGACAGGACTTGGAAGAAATCGCCCATGCAGCCCGCGCTACGAACGCTTCCGCGTTGGTTTGTACGCACAAAGATCTGGTCAAAATTGGCTGCAATCAAATCGACGGCATACCTGTGTTGGCGCTGTTGGCGGAAGTTGAATTTCTCAGCGGCCAGGCCGAATTGACGGCGGCAATTTTGGCAGCCGTGACAGCCCAAGTTGCCGACATCGATTAGTACAGTCGACATTAAACCAAACGACAATTTGGTTTATTTCAAATTCATATTTCGACCACCACCGGCCCGTCGAAACCGACGGAAAATTGATTTCGAATTCGAGTCGGCATCGGCTTCGCCCGCGGGCGATTCGATCGGAGTCTGGGGAGCGGCAATCACCGCTTCATTTTGCTCTTCAAATTGTTCATCCAAAAACCGCAACCAATAGCCCTCCAACAGGAGGCGACAGCTTTCTACCATGAGCGGGTTGGCCAACAACGGACCACAACTGGCCAGCCGCTGCGTGATGGCTTTGGCATCCCGTTCATCAAACCAGCGATCGTACACCTCGACGTTATCCAATTGAACTTCGCCGGGCCCCATCAAATCAAAACCAATTCGTAGATTGGTCAATCGCTCAAGTGGCAAGTCATCAAAGTGCACTGCAAACCGTTGCCATTGTCGGCTTATCTGATTCGTTTGTAGATCCGGTGAGAGCGCACCGACCGATCCAAAGCGATAATAGTTCGAGTCATCGAGGGTCCCTTCAATTGCCAATCGTAACGGAGGCTGTTGATCCGGGTTGTCGGTGCGCAACCAGACCGACACCGAAATCCGTCCCGTTCCCGTCGATGTAATCAAATTACTGCGCACCCAAACGGGCTCCTGACCCGTGTTTTTCATTTGCAAACTGACTTGCCCCGTCGATCCGGATTGCAGGTTCACTTGGATATTCTCCGCCGCCTGTTGACCAATCTCCCAGCCCCCAAGTGAGGGTTGACCGTTGGACTCAAAATCTGAATTCTTGATTACGGGTAGGGGTTCGACGTTGGTCGCCTTGGTCAATTTTGCTTGTAAAACATAAATCTGTTTTCGCAAGCGATCCGCCACATTATCAGGGAGCTGAAACTGATAATCACGGAGGTTGCAGGATTGACTGGAAAATCCCCCGGCCAAACTCAGCGGCTCCATCTCAAACTGAATCTGCCATTCCCCTTTTTCGCGCGTGACTTTCATTGGTAATGAAGACAACGAATCGAACTGGATATTTGAATTAGCGGCAAATTCGGCCACGGCTATCGTCACCTTGGTCGCCCAGGGCGAAGCGTTCACAACATAAAACCAGGTCCGACCCGCAACGGTCGATTGCCGCACAATTACCGGCAAAGTCGAATGGGCAACCGTCAAGTTTGATTCGGCTAGTGGCACGTTCTGGAATCGGCGACCGGGCAGCTGGCGAAACACGGATATTAGTTCTTGCAATCCATTTTCCTGTCCCTGCGATAATAACCAACCACCATCCACCAATAATTGTGCATCATCCACCCGCAAACTGTTGACGAATCGTTGACGATTCCAGCTCCCGGCCGGGGTGAGTGTTTGCAATCGCATAATAGGAGCCAGTTGTGCACCAAACAGACTCTGCTCCTGCAATTGAGCAAAGTGGGCCCAAGACGTTCGATGCGTATAAATATCTCCGACTGAGTTGGCTTGCAAAAAAGCTTCATCCGACTGCCGGTTGTTTTCCAGCGACGTCTCAACTCGATTCATCGCCGAGTTCTGATTGGGTGCGATGCGTTGAGGTCGCAACAGTTTCAGTCCGTCAGTTTCGGCAAACTGATTCAGCTCCAAACCGACTTGCAGCAATTGACTGCGAAAATCCGTGGACGCATGTAGACTCGGGGCCAGCGCGGCACTTAACTCATCGTTTCGATAGAGGTCCACCGGCGCCAAATACAGGTTGCCTTGGGGAATTTGCGCTCGCAGCTGCGCTAACATCGCGCGATACCACGCCGACATTTGTTGGGCGCGCCAGTTCGTCCAAGCCGTCTGTTGCGTATTCATCAAAATCGCTTGTACGTCTGACCACTGGCTGGGCATTGATGACTGGCCACCATTTTGGGTTTGCCAAAATTGCCTTACTGTAGCCTGGTCATAGCCCCATTGTTGACCCGGCAACAACGTATAAGTATCCGGGCGACAAATAATTGCCAGTCCGCCAAAAGCAGCGTATGAACGATAGCGATTCGATAACTCCCCGACTACCTGCGAGACATTTTCCTGCACCGCCGGATCCAGCGGATTATAAATCGGCAAATGATTCTTCAACCTGCGTGGCGCAGTGGATTGGTTGTAATGGACCAACCCAAATCGATTGCTGGTATTTCCAGCTTCCATCGATTGCGCCTCCAGTTTCGGCAACGGTCCCGATAAAGCCAAAGTCGGAACCAACGTCAAACCTTCGCGCTCAAACATGCGAAACAACAATTCCAATACATCCTTGCGGATCGGGTCCTGACCGTTGCTGAAGAATATCCCCGTGTCCAGTTTGGGAGAAACCCCCAAATGCTGACTGGGGTAGATGGCGCTGCCATCACCGGCGACCGTCACAAATGCGCCACTGTACGAATTTGCTTTTAGATACTGCACAAACCGGTCTGCACCGTCGTAGAACATCTGCCAATCATCCAACGGCTGTCCGACCAAGGGATCCACCGTTTCGCGGGCACCAAAATTCTCGGCAAACAACGGCGACTCATAAAATGCCATAAAATTGCGCGGTCGATCGAGCTCTCCTACGTCTTGGGCCGCCAATTTTGACGACGTTTTTTGGGCGACCGGTAGCCGATTCGGCCCGCTCAGAATTTTAATGTTGCCGATCGTGGCGGATTGCTTGGCATGACGATTGGCGATTAACAAATAGGGCTGTTTTTCTTGCGGCCAACAAACCAGCCGATGCCAATGACGACTCGGCCCCGCTTGCATTGGTTGAATATCAATCAGGCTGCGCGGCACAAAGACACCCGAATCAACTCCATAATTCGGAATCTGACCGTTGGCATCTGGTTCAAGCAAACTGAACCCAATCGCCGCCGGCTGATTCGAAAGAAACTCAATCTCGATCAAATGCGGTCGACCCAATTGATCGATCGGAATCGGGATTGCCTGCCACCCCCCCGGCAACAACTCCAACATCGCTTGCTGTTCAATCGTCACTTTGCGTCGCAACTCATTTCCCGGCCAGGCGGATTTAGGTGCCGCGGTCAGCTTCGAAATAGGAGTCAGTGGAGTTAGCGGCAGTGCCGTTGGTACCTCCGGCAGCCCGCGCGTCGACTCGATGTTCGAAAATAGTTTCCAGCCGGGGTTGTTCGTCGCGGGAATCGGTTCGCGAGCGAGCACCACAAATTGGACCTGCCGACGAATCGCGCTTTTGTTTTTTAACGCCACCTGTTGCCACGGCAGAGCCACTTCGATTTCCAACTGATAGATCCCTTCCTCGGTAGGAATCGGAATCGCCACGCGTTGTTCTTCCGTGGAACCCTGTTGATCCAACTCAAATGTCAACGACTTGTTCCAACCAGGCGCAGCCAATCGCGATGCCAAGCCGACACTGCCGCCATGATTTGAATTCAATCGCAATCGACAGTTCGCCGTTTGCGAAACGATCGCGGTTCGATTGGCACGAACGCCGATCTCGAAGACTTCACCGGGTGAAAACACGAGATGCTCACGTTGGAAACTAACCGGTAATTGATCACCGGGAGCGCGAGCAATGACGATCCGATTCCCAGTCGAGCCCAGTTCCCGCTCGAAGGCTCGACCCAAGTATTCGGCGACTTCAACTTCTTCAATCACATGCTGTTCAGGTTCTTCAACCGAACTTAGATCAATTTTCAAAACCGCATCGCGCGCAACACTCAACGATACATCAACACCTCCATAATTGGTCGGTGTCCAGTGATTAATGTTCAACTGCGAATTAGCCAAGACCACCGATCCGGCCGCATCGGACGTCAGACCCAATGGTTGGGCACCGGAAAACACGCCTTTGCTGACAGAAACCGAACCACTCCATTGTCGAGGCTCGCCGCCTCCCCAAGTGATCCTCAAGCGGATTGAGTCTTTGTTGGTGGCGTCCGTGACCGGCGTCAGAGGACCGGTTTGCCCAGTACCCTGCTGCGCGCGAAGACCCAACAACACCGCCACCGCGAGGACACAGCCCACACGAATTACGGAATTGACGCGAAGAATTGAAAACGGACTTCCTTGTCCGATCATCCATCACCCTCAAGGGACTCGCCAAAATTTGAAGGGGGGAACTGTAACAACCCAGTTTCTCCTCAACCACCCCAACCCCTAGCACGCTAGCTGAGAAATGGTAGCTTCGAATTTCAATTCTGAGTTTGAACGGTCGGTGATTCGCTGCCAGTGCGAAATCGTTTGAGTTCAAATTGCCAAATTTCTGCTAGCATATCGGCTTCGTGTCCATCTATCGGCTGTGCATCCGGATTCGGTGCGTGTCCTTTGGTTCCCCGTCAAGGCAGCGTGAGCTGGACTGTTGCAATGCGGACAAATAAATATTTCCATTGGAAAATTCGACCGCAGTTTTCTATGCGGTCGAGTTTTATATTTCTGGCGATTTGCTCAATAATTGCTTTGTTTTCAGAAAAGTACTTTCGAGAGATTCAAGTAACCTATTTTGTAAACCCAATTGAGGCACAATACCGAGGGGGATGGGAGTTCGCACAGGCAAGTTCAGCGATCGCCTTTCAGTCCTCGCACTCGCCAACATTTATTTTTCACGGTGCAATTTCCAAGATGGTTCCGTATCTTGACGGGCAAAATATTCCTTATATGGTAGTTGTTCATAATTATGAATCCGAAGTCAATTTGGTGTCGGATTTTAATGTGGATTCGAAAGACCTTGATGTTTCCGTGTTGACGAAAGTTGATACCGATGGGCAGGTGCTTGTATTGAGATATTCGCTTAAACTTAGTTACCATCAAAATTCTAGCACTTTCGAAATTATTGAAAGCCTAACAATAAACGAACAAGAAATTGACTTTAATAAAGGACGTGTTATTGAAATCAGTTTCCAAAATAATGCAATCCAAATAGAACAACGAATTTCAAATCTCGAATCCGCGCAGTTTCGCGCTCGCCCCTATAAGGGATCTGGTGACCGCGAAAGAGTTCAGCCGATATTGAATTGGTGGCGCAGGTTGAACAACGCGAGCGTTCGTTGAACAAATTTAAGGAGGCGCGCGTTACGGTTGTAAGTCGCGGAACAGAACAAATCTGAGAAAAGTCGGGGGGCCACAACAACCCATTTCTCCCCTCCCATTGTTCGATTCGATTTTTGCCATCCGAGTCAGTACAGTGGTTTGCTCGTTTTGGCCCCTCTTGTCCGGCTCGGTCTGGCCCCTCTTGTCTTTTCTTATTTTTATGACGGTTTGTGCTGCGCATGTTCGCATGCCCAGAAAGTTGATATTAAGAAGTTAGCAGAAACATTCTCGGGCCATGAGATTCCTGACAATTGCTGCCCATATGTGATGGAGTATCTCAATTACGGCGATCTCGGATCGTGGTTTAAAGAATGCACCATGTAAGACTTTCAAGGTAAGAAATGAAGTTGGCAAACGTTTTGCGATTCCTCTTGCGGACATTTTTAATGTTGTTAACTGTTTTGGCAGTATTCCTTGGCTATTGGCTGCAAAAGCGAAGGGCAACGTTTGAGGCGATTGATGTTGTCGGAAATATGGGGGGGACTTGCATACAGCAAATCTATTGTGACGAGGATGGCGGACCTCTTCCTTTGAGGGGCCAAAAGTTGGGGCCACACCAACCTATTTTCACCATCCCATTTTTCGAAACTTTTTTTGCCATGCAAGTCGGTACAGTCACGAGACTGTCAGCACAAAGTGTTTATCGGTTTTGCCTCGGTCTGGCCCTTCTTTTCCCTCCCTCTTTTCACTCCGGAGGAAACGCTTCACTCATCCGATAGCCCCGCTTTCTTTCTCTTGTATCGACCCGTCCTTAGACTATATTGATTAGCGCTATCTGAGCCTTTTTTAACGGAGCACTTTTCAAATGCGAGCCAACGCTGGTCGGGTATTGTTTTGGGGTATTTCGTGGCTTTTCGTTTTGGCCTGGCTTCCTCGTGATGATTTGTCAGGACAGGAGCTAGTTCAAGGGAATGAACTTTTCCACCAATACGAGTTATCAAACATAAAGGCAATTGATTCGAGCATCGGTAAGGTGATCTCCATCGATTACAAGCGAACGAAAGAAGGATTGGGAGCGGGGAAGATCAAACTGCGTGCTCGATCGGATGACGGAAAAATGTCAGTTCTTGGGGTTTCGTTAGACCAAGAGTCCGGGACGATTCAATTGGAAGAGTCATCCAGCCCGTTTTTCGCAGATTCTTTCTTCAGACGCCATTTCAACGGGGATGAGATCGAAGGAATCGAATTCTACGTTGCCGCGACGCTACCGGAGTTAGGTGGAATCGATTTCTTGATTTCCAATTCGATTCGTGATGGAAAATTGTCCTCGCAGGTATTCGCTCGACCTCTTTCGGATACGGAAACAAAGCGGCTAGACGCCATCAAAAAATCGATACTACCTCCTCGGTCCGTTCCAACGGGTCATTCATTAACAGAACCCGCAACAGAATTGGTTCCTGGTGCACCGGTAATGTATGGAACCGGGGGACAATGGAAACCGGCGATTGTTGTTTCTTCGGAAGGAACCTCAGTAAAGCTCAAACCGGACGGTTCAACAGTACTGGTCACGCTTTCCAAAGGCCCCTATGTTTCGATTGCCAACGAGACAAAAAAGAAGATCAGCAAAAACCCTCAGCAGTTTTCCTTGGACTTTCAAACGTTGCCGAACGGGAACTTGGTGCTCGACGACGACCTGACTCCGATCATGGATTGGTCGAAACTTGTCAAAGGAACACCCCTCAAAAGAGAACTTTTTGGTAAGTGGGAAGTGGTCTACTTTGAAAGATTCGATGACGTTTTCGTCCATTTTTATGCGAAGAGCCCGATTGGAAGATGGGAGTTTGCGTCACGGAACAACGTCGCAATTCTAAAGCGCGTACTCGAAGCGCTCGAAAGTAGTAACGCTGCGGAAAAATTCGCCGCGAACATCCCAGCAAGGGATCAAGATTCGGCAGATCCATCTGGATTTTCAATCAGTGACGATTTTGCAGAAGCCAAGAAAAGGCACGAAGAGATCTTCAAAAAACATCAAGCGATGTCAGAGAAGATGTTCGCCAGGAATCGCCCGAACAGTTCGTTTGATACTGATGGGCCGGACTCGGATCTCGCTGATTCGCTCTTCGAAACGGAACCGGATTCGGAAGAGCAAGCCCAACCCGAGTCGCGAGAATGGAGCGACAAACAAGGAAAATTTAAGATCGACGCAGTATTGGTTGAGCAAAAAAAAGATCGAATCCGGCTCAAGCGAAACGATGGAAAAATTATTGAAGTCCTGATTGATAAGCTCTGTCCCGCTGATGTCGAATATTTGAAGGAAAGAAACAGCGAAAATCCGTTTGGAAATGTCGTCGACGAGAGTCCGTTGCCCGCCAAGAAAAAGTAGGCTCAATGACGGTTAACGATAAAAAAATTGCTGTTCCAGTGAGACGTGGATATAGTCCAACACAGATTTCGGCTGTTGCGCGGATTGCAACTGGCTACGACGTTCTCGGAACGCAATTTTGATTATTTACCAAAACTTTTGTGTGCCGAAAATTGAACCAGACCCAGCGAAAATCCGATGCCTGCTCAATCCACACGACTCATCAGCTCGTTCGATAACAGAACTTCCTCGCCTGCCAGTCGCCGATCTAATGCGAGCAACATTTTCTCCACGACGTCGGAACAGCGGTCGCCAATATTGTTGACCTCACAGCGATCATCTGGTTTGGCATACAGTTGAACGCCTCCCATTTTTGATCGAATTAGTTTCCAAGCATGTGTCTGCAACGACTCTTGTTCATTGCTGGAGATTACGATGCACTCGCTGTTGCGGCCGGGTAGGACTTGATCGATGGGGTCGAGCATTTCTTGCAGCGCGGTTGGATCCTGCAACAACCAGGCCGATAGCAACTCGGACAACTGGTCAATTTGTATCAAGGCGCCACTTCGACCGACTCGTCGACCTCGATGGCCTGAAAGATCCGGCAACCGGACCAGCAACGGAACATGAACCGATTCTTCATACAACTGAAAACCGACACCCACCAAACCATGCTCGCCCAATCCGCACCCCCGCGTCGAGGTGATGCCAAACAACAATGCGGACGCGATTGGCGATGAATCGAGCTCATCCAACAACACGCCCAAACACTCATCGATCAACAGGACTTGGGCCGCTGCCGCTTGTTGCCAACCCAGCAATCGATCCGGATCCAGTACCGATGGATCAATCCATTCCGCGGGAGGTTCCACAAAAGTTGGCGGATCGGGATCGTCTTCGCCGGCGAACTGCTGCCGCCAATCGTAAGGAGCATCCCAGGCTCCCGATAGTCCGCGCGAGTGCAACCAACACATCTGACCGGGTTCGAGTTCTGCGGCAATCCAGGCCGTGGCTTGCGCAAAAAACGTGGCTAGTTGGGTGGCGGACGATCGTTTGGCAGATCGGCTCGCCTCGGCCTGCGGAACTACAATGACACGATCAAAGTTTGCTTTCGCATGTTCGGCTACGATCGGATCGTCCGTAATCAAAACAGTGGCGACTCCTCCCGCTGCGAACCGCTCGATTAAACTTGGAGAGCCCAGACCAGCGGTCGTCAGTTCTTCAAGTTCGATTGGCTCAGCAACACTCAGGCCCGGATCGAGTGCATTCCGGTCGATCAAATTGTCGAATTGCCAATCTCCGACAGGCCGCGTAGTCCACAGCGCATCGTAAGCCTCTGCCAAGTCTAACGAATTTACAAAGGCAAAATCAAATAGCAAGGACTGGGCGGCGAGTCGATTGAAATTTGCTGTTTCGATCATCGTATTCCCATACGGTCCAAGCATCGCAGCGGACAATTGATCGATGACCAGAATCACAGCGGAGGGAGCAAGTGACATTTATTAATGGGAGTTAGGAAAATGGTGAGTTAATTGAGAACCCGAATGGGCCTGCGTGGAGTACACGTTGATTCAAAATACTGTATATTCCCTTATCTCAACATTCCACTCTCGAGAACCTGATTCCCCACACTACCATGTATGACGCGAGACGATTGGCAGAACTGATTAGGTCGGATGCCTTGCAATTCGGCGACTTCACTCTGGCGTCCGGAAAAAAAGCGACCTATTACCTCGATTGTCGCAAGTTGACGCTCAATGGCGAGGCCGCCAATTTGATCGCCGCTGGAATTCTCGACGCGATTGCGTCGGACACACCCGATTGCGTTGGCGGCATGGCGATTGGAGCCGATCCCATTACGGCCGCCGTAATCACGTGCGGTTGGCAGCGGGGCCTGGCCCTCAAGGGTTTCATTGTACGCAAAGAAGCCAAACAACACGGTACCGGCCGACAAATTGAAGGGCCAGTTCTTCCCGGCCAGCGCGCTTTGATGGTGGAAGATGTGATCACCACGGGCGGGAGTTCTCTGACCGCGATTGAACATGCGCGAGAATTTGGACTGACGGTTGATCGCTTGATCGCAATCGTTGACCGCGGTGAAAATTCGCGGAAAATATTCGCTGACGTCGGCGTCCAATTTTCAGCGTTGTTTCATGTCAATGATCTACAAGTAGCCAATCGGACTTGAGGTGAGTCGGCGGTCAATGCTAGCCTCGACAGGAACCAGCGTTACAGTGCGGCAAACTGCAGCATTCAAAACAACTGCTGTCAGAGTCATAAATGCATCTTACCAATCGGCCGGCAGAGCTTTCTTTGTTTGCCCAACTGAAACGATTGGAAAACTCAATCCCGCTTCACGGAGATAGTTTGTAGCGATCAGTGAAACAATCGGGGAACTTTGGCTGCATCGCGTATCGAACGATTTGATTGTACTCCAAACTCTTAACTTGCCTTGTTCTACACTTCTGATCATCAGTGAAACCTTGCTGGTTGCGTGAGGTTTTCACGGCGTTTCGAATACCGTGCCGATCATTCATGATTTTCATCATTTGCCGATAACTTGGCTCGGGATGATTGGATTTCAATGACGATGACGAACGCAGATGTTGTAAGGAATCCGCTTCTTGCAACACCTGCTCCATGGCAGATCAAGGCAGCGGAAATGGAAAATACTTTCTTTCTACCGTGCCGCATTTTCGGGGCAGGGATCAATACAAAAAGGAGTTTGTAATGAAACGATTTTGGAATACTTGGCTGGCTATTGTCGCGTCCACGGCAATGATCAGCTCCGCCACTGCTCAATACGACTCGAATCAGTCCAATGACGTTGGCTCCTATCAATCCATCTTGTCACGCGGAGGCTACCAAA